>NZ_QXQT01000049.1 GCF_003660395.1 Helicobacter vulpis | reverse complement strand
GATAATCCCTGATAATCCCTGATAATCCCTGATAATCCCTGATAATCCCTGATAATCCCTGATAATCCCTGATAATCCCTGATAATCCCTGATAATCCCGGGTCCACCTCTTAGGACAGAACGCAACCTGTGTCATCAGAAATCTTTTTTCAAAATCTCTTCCACCTTTAAAATGGAGACGAGTTTATCCTCCCTCTTGCCGATCCCAAAAATGAGCTGGTTGTTATCCACCAATGTTTCTGGTACAGGATCGATGTCAGATTGTTTAATACGGATGGCTTCTGTGAGTCTATCAATATAAAAACCAGCGATTTGATCGTTATGGCGCACCACCAAGTAGCGCATGTCTTTATTGAGTTTCTCAGGGGGCAGACCAAATTTCAAGCGCAAGCTAATCAAGGGAAAGACATTGCCCCGCAAGTTAAACACCCCTAGTACATAATTAGGGGTCTCGGGCACACGAGTATAGCCGATGGGTTTGACAATCTCTAGGATATTGAGAATGGGGATGGCGTACTCCTCGCTCCCGATGATAAACCCGATGAATTGTAAGATCTCCTCAGTGTCCTCTGCCTTGATCTCGTCCTTATTCTTCTGTTTGTCAAAGATTTCCTTCAAAGCCACCGCGTCTTTCATGCTTCTCCTTAATTTTCTAGTTTGATACTGCGTTTGACCACATTTGCTAGGTATTCTGGGCTATAGGGCTTGGTGATATACTCGGTCATGCCACTCTCCACCCCGCGGATGCGATCGGTTTTGGTAACCCGTGAGGTTACCGCAATCAAGGGCAGGTTTTTAAACTTATTATACTTGCGCACTTCAGAGGCAAAGGCATAGCCATCCATCTTGGGCATTTCAATGTCTACCAGCACCGCATCGGGCACTTTGTCCGCATTTTTGACCATTTCTAAGCCCTCTAGGCCATTGGTGGCTTCGATCACAGTAACTCCCAAGGGTTTTAAAGATTTGCGCATCATGGCGCGATCGGTGTTGCTATCGTCAATGGCTAAGATCACATAATCGCTAGGCGCGTTCTTGGCGTTGGAGCTATGTGCTTGGTCGATGAGGTGATTCACATTCACCTTCACATTTTTAGCCATTTCCATCATTGTACCCACATCTACAATCAAAGTGATCTTGCCATCTCCGCGCACTGTAGCCCCAGCAATCCCCTTAGTACTTTTGAGATAATAACCCAAGGACTTGATGACCACCTCCTCCTGCCCGATCAAGTAATCCACAATCACCCCGATTTTTTGATCGGCTAGGCCGATGATGACCACATACACCTCTCTAGAGGCCTCTAGGATCGCATCCACTTTAAAGATGTCCGCCAAGCGCACTAAGGAGAGTACCTCATCGCGCAAGCGCAACACGCTTTTGCCATCCACGCTGTAAATTTCATCCTGACTGATGCGTACAGTCTCCAACACAGAAGAGAGCGGGATGGCATAGTATTCCTCCTGCACGCCCACCAACAAGGCCTGAATAATGGCTAGAGTCAAGGGGATTTTGAGCTTTTGGGTGGTTCTCACCCCCACTTCTGACTCGAGCTCGATGATCCCATTGAGTTTTTCAATATTGGTTTTGACCACATCCATCCCCACGCCCCGCCCTGAAACATTGCTCAAGGTTTTGGCCGTAGAAAAGCCGGGTTTAAAGATGATGTTAAGGGCTTCTTTGTCCGTCATCCCAGCGGCTTCTCTCTCGGTGATCACGCCCTTTTCAATGGCTTTTTCTTTGAGCTTCTCTGGATCCAGCCCAGCCCCATCATCTGTAATCTTAATCACGATGTGGTTGCCCTCATTATAGGCGCTCAACTCCACGCGCCCGGTTTCGGGCTTGCCCAACATCTTACGATCCTCAGGCTTTTCAATGCCATGATCACAGGAGTTGCGGATGATGTGAATCAAGGGATCGCCAATCTCTTCGACAATGGATTTATCTAATTCGGTCTCTTCCCCATCAATGACAAGGTCGATGCTCTTGCCCAATTCGCGACTCAAATCGCGCACCATGCGCGGGAATTTGTTAAACACCTTGCCAATGGGCTGCATGCGCGTTTTCATCACGGCGAGCTGTAAATCCGTAGTTACGGCGGAAATAGAGGACACCACCTGATTGAGCTCTTCTAAGAATTTTTCTCCATCATAGCGCTCTTCCACATCGCCATAAATGCGAATCAAGCGGTTTTTGCCCAACACCAATTCCCCAATGAGATTCATCAAGTGATCCAAACGGCGCACATCCACGCGCACGGTTTGCTCTACTCCTAAAGCGACAGATTTGTCCTGATCTTTCTTCGTTCCCTTGGGGGTAGCTTGGGGGGTGGGTTTGGCTGAACTGGGTTTTTGAGGG
>NZ_QXQT01000048.1 GCF_003660395.1 Helicobacter vulpis | reverse complement strand
AAAGAGCCCATAGCAGAGCCTAGCGCAAGGGGGGGAGGGAAACCCCCAAAGGGGGTTAGCCAAGACCTCCTAGACCCTAACAAGCCTTTAAGAAGAGCAAAGCCTGAAGAGATCACACCCGAGTTTTTAGAGGAGGTCAAAAAGCGCAAAGACCAAAAGGTATGGATAGGCGAACTCACTAACTCTAAGATCATTGAGCAACTAGGGTTTAAGACAGACAAGCCGATTAAAATACTCTTTGATGGAGACGCGTTAAAACACATTGAAAAAAGGCATGGCAAGGGGTCAAACTTAGTAGAAATTAGCAAACAGCCGGCAGTAACAATTGAGGATATTAGAAGCTATCCAGAGATTGTCAATCATGCGGATTTGATGAGGGTGGTCAATGAGGGACAAGAAAAGCGTTTAGTGATTGGAAAACAGATAAATGGTTATGTGATCGTTATAGAAACCATCAGCACCAAGAGAAATACACTTAAGCTCAAGACAATATACAAAGCAAACGGAAAATTAGAGAATGGTCCAGATTTTGGGGATGGTGCCTACTATGACTATCGCAAATGAGGATAGCGTCGCACGCCAGTTCTTCACTGGTGCCACTTTGACATAGCCGGGCACTAACCCCAATGAGAGGTTACAGAGAATGTACTGAATGGCTACTTAAACAATTGTCGCAGAGTCCATTTTTAGAGATGGTGCCTACATGCGACTATCTAAAGACTAGATAGCGTGGCCCGTCAGTTGCAAAGAACATAACGCCACTTAGACGCATCCGTTTGCACCACCTTAAACATACCCTACAGAAACTTAAAAGGCAATAAGCCCAAGAAGGTTAAAATTAGTCCTAACTTGTTATAACAATCCATCGCCCTTGAACCCAATTTTAAGCCTAACAAAAATAAGCTGTAAAGTCAAAATTAGGGTTCTTCTTTATAAGCCTCTTCTTGGATGCCCCTACTTTCGCCCTTGAATTGATCCACATATACGCTCGCGTATAAGGTTATACATGACATTACCCAAAACCCAAAAGCGACATAGATGGTGTTAAATATGGGGGATTTAGAAGCATAGATTACTAAGGCGCAAAAACCTAAAAAGACTTTGGAGGCGTAGAGCAAGAACACTTTAGCCCGGTTGAAGCCCATGGAGTGTTGCCTCAAGAATAAAAACGGGTCATTGATTTGGGCGATGAAGACATAGTCTAGAGCAAGAAAGAAATACGCACTAAAAGAAGGGTCTAGCCAGTTTGCTCTATTGTGCAAATTAAACACCACATATACAACTAGGGGGAGATAGGCAAACATCGCCCGCCCTAAGAACAAGAAGAAAATATCTTTATAAGGGGCTCTGAAATGCTCTAGCTTTTTTGTGGTCTTGACTTCGTTATCCAACCTTTGGCTAGCATCCATTAATAAAGCCCCATAGTTTTGACAAAATTATACCGATGGGCAGCAAATTCATAAGAGACATTAAAGAAATCAGCCAACTTGGCTGGGTCATAGCCATAAAAGATACAAGTTGCCACTTCTTTAAAGGGCATCAACAACTCAGCAGCAAAGGCATTAGCTTCTTGCTCTTCCATCTTTTCAAGGGGACTTAAGTACCTATATTCTGTGATACGCGGGCGGGGTTTATCCCTGGTGTGCAACACCCAATGCCCGATCTCATGGGCTATTGAAAAGAATTTACGCAACATGGGCTTTTGGTCGTTTAAAATAAAGATCGTTTTTTGCTCGGGGTTTAGTAGGGCTTCATTTTCTAAATTATCCTTAAACACCACTTGTAACCCCAAATCTTTTAAAAGCAAAGTAAAATAAATAGGGCGGTATTGCTTGTAGGTGGGGTTTCTGTTTAAAAGTTCCCTAGCCAAGCTTGTGGCTTTATAAAAATCTGGTTTCATGGTGTGCCCTTGTCCTTGATTATGCAATACAATATCTTAAACTTTAACCCTTTTTTTCTGTTGCAAATTGTGGTTTAATGCCTTGAAAATGCAGGAGAATACAATAACTTTAATGCTCACCCCCTACCTTAACCAAGTTTTCCACGCCGATGCGCTAGCGTTTATGCAGGGCTTGCCGGATGCTTGTATAGATTGTGTGTGTATGGACCCGCCCTATTGTTCAGGGGGCGCGTTGAATCTAAGAGAGCGCGCCAAAAGCACCAATGATAAGTATTTGCTAACCAACAAGGACATAAAGGGCAGACCCATAAAACCCCCCTATCCTAATTTCTTAGGGGATGGCAAGGACCAAAGGACTTTTATAAAGTGGATGAGCTTTATTTTCGCCCAAATAGAGCGCATTTTAAAGCCGGGGGGGTATTTCTTTAGCTTCATTGATTGGCGCATGTTGCCAGCCCTTTCTGATAGCATTCAG
>NZ_QXQT01000047.1 GCF_003660395.1 Helicobacter vulpis | reverse complement strand
GCCCACAAGGGTGATGGACTGCCTTTTGCATAATGATCCTGCGAGTTGTGGTGTCTGGCAAGGTTAAGTGAAAACGAGCCGTAGCGAAAGCGAGTCTGAATAGGGCTATTTAGTCAGACGCTGCAGACCCGAAGCCAAGTGATCTATCCATGGCCAAGTTGAAACGAGTGTAACAGCTTGTGGAGGACTGAACCCGTGCCCATTGAAACGGGCTGGGATGAGCTGTGGATAGGGGTGAAAGGCCAAACAAACTTGGTGATAGCTGGTTCTCTTCGAAATATATTTAGGTATAGCCTCAAGTCATAACAAGAGGGGGTAGAGCTCTGATTGGGCTAGGGCTGCTCGCCGCAGTACCAAACCCTGTCAAACTGCGAATACCTTTTGTTGTATCTTGGGAGTCAGGCGGTGGGTGATAAAATCAATCGTCAAGAGGGAAACAACCCAGACTACCAACTAAGGTCCCCAAGTTCTATTCTAAGTGGAAAAAGATGTGTGGTTACTCAAACAACCAGGAGGTTGGCTTAGAAGCAGCCATCCTTTAAAGAAAGCGTAACAGCTCACTGGTCTAGTGATCATGCGCTGAAAATATAACGGGGCTAAGATAGACACCGAAGTTGTAGATTGCTCTTTTAGAGCAGTGGTAGAAGAGCGTTCTGTGCAGCACTGAAGGCATACCGGCAAGGAGTGCTGGAGCGCACAGAAGTGAGCATGCAGGAATGAGTAGCGATAAGATACGTAAGAATCGTATCCGCCGTAAATCTAAGGTTTCCTACGCGATGTTCGTCATCGTAGGGTTAGTCGGGTCCTAAGCCAAGTCCGAAAGGGGTAGGCGATGGGAAATAGGTTAATATTCCTATACCAATTAGGGTGTGCGATGGGAGGACGCATAAAGTTAGGTGAGCCAACGGATGGAAGTGTTGGTCTAAGGGTGTAGATTGGGAGAGAGGCAAATCCGCTCCTGTATTTGAAACCTGAAAGGCTCTTGGCGGTCTTCGGACCAAAGAGAGAATCACTGATACTATCGTGCCAAGAAAAGTCTCTAAGTTTAGCCCTAATTGTCCGTACCGCAAACCGACACAGGTAGATGAGATGAGTATTCTAAGGCGCGTGGAAGAACTCTCTTTAAGGAACTCTGCAAACTAGCACCGTAAGTTCGCGATAAGGTGTGCCTACGCAAGTAGGTCTCAGCAAAGAGTCCCTCCCGACTGTTTACCAAAAACACAGCACTTTGCCAACTCGTAAGAGGAAGTATAAGGTGTGACGCCTGCCCGGTGCTCGAAGGTTAAGAGGATGGGTTAGCCCGCAAGGGCGAAGCTTTGAATTGAAGCCCGAGTAAACGGCGGCCGTAACTATAACGGTCCTAAGGTAGCGAAATTCCTTGTCGGTTAAATACCGACCTGCATGAATGGCGTAACGAGATGGGAGCTGTCTCAAAGAGAGATCCAGTGAAATTGTAGTGGAGGTGAAAATTCCTCCTACCCGCAGCAAGACGGAAAGACCCCGTGGACCTTTACTATAGCTTAGCACTGCTAATGGGAATGCCATGCGCAGGATAGGTGGGAGGCTGTGAAGCAGACACTTTGGTGTCTGTGGAGCCATCCTTGAGATACCACCCTTGGCGTTTTTGTTAGCTAACTGGCCTAAGTCATCCTTAGGCAGGACAATGCTTGGTGGGTAGTTTGACTGGGGCGGTCGCCTCCTAAAAAGTAACGGAGGCTTACAAAGGTTAGCTCATGGCGGTTGGAAATCGCCAGTTGAGTGTAATGGCACAAGCTAGCTTAACTGCAAGAGAGACAACTCAAGCAGAGACGAAAGTCGGTCATAGTGATCCGGTGGTTCTCGTGTGGAAGAGCCATCGCTCAAAGGATAAAAGGTACCCCGGGGATAACAGGCTGATCTCCCCCAAGAGCTCACATCGACGGGGAGGTTTGGCACCTCGATGTCGGCTCATCGCATCCTGGGGCTGGAGCAGGTCCCAAGGGTATGGCTGTTCGCCATTTAAAGCGGTACGCGAGCTGGGTTCAGAACGTCGTGAGACAGTTCGGTCCCTATCTGCTGTGGGCGTAGGAAAGCTGAGGAGAGCTGTCCCTAGTACGAGAGGACCGGGATGGACATGCCACTGGTGCACCAGTTGTTCTGCCAAGAGCACCGCTGGGTAGCCACGCATGGTTGTGATAAGAGCTGAAAGCATCTAAGCTCGAAGCCAACTCCAAGATAAGCTTTCCCTGAAGCTCGCATGAAGACTACATGTTTGATAGGGTGGGTGTGTAAGTGCAGTAATGCATTCAGCTAACCACTACTAATAGAGCGTTTGGCTTGTTTGGTTGATAAGGTATCACCGCCTTGTTGAGTGTAATCAAAGCTTTGTAGGAACCACGCATAGGTTGTTGACAGCTTAAGGACAACTTGCTAGAATAGCATCTTGTCTTTGAGGGGTGTTGTTAGGCTTTCTTAAGAGAAATTCAAGTTTGGTAAGACCTAGCCTTTAGGACTGCTCTTGAGCTCTCTGAAAGCTTTAGACTTGCTTTAGGAAGCGTAAAAGTTTTTTCAGTCTAGTGAGTCTTGGCTCACTCTGGGGGTTTAAGTGCTCTTAGGGTTTGGCTTTTTAAGCTTCAACAACATCTAGAAAAGCTTCTTGCTTTTCCCCGTGTCCCTAGTGGAGAGGATATACCCAGCCCCATCCCGAACCTGGAAGTCAAGCTCTCTAACGCCGATGATACTGCCCTTTGCAAGGGTGGGAAAGTAGGGTGATGCGGGGGGTT
>NZ_QXQT01000046.1 GCF_003660395.1 Helicobacter vulpis | reverse complement strand
TTAAAGCCGCGCTCACAAACCCGGATTTTGTGTTGCACCCCAATAAAAAGCCCGATTTGCTTTTCATCAAGCAAGAGGGAGATCATTTTTTCTTTGTAGAGCCCCATAAATACAATACCGAAGCATTTGGTTATGGGCGCTTGAATCCTTATGAGTTTGAAGAGTTTAGAAAATCTGGCAAATACACCCAGCCACTAGAGGGCTATCAGATGCCCCCTAAGCCTTCTAAACCTAGCAGGGCTAAAGAAAAGAGTGCCCCTAAAGAAGAGCCACCCCAAAGCCGGCAAAACATTGAAGCTAACCCCGCTTTTGGGGAGAATTTTAAAGAATTTGCCCTTAAGGGCAAAGAGGCGGTTAGCAAGCTTTTAAAAGAGAGACGCGGGCAAGTGAGCGGAGCGTTTTATAAAGAGGGATTGGGCTATATTGATTTGGTGTGGGGAGAGTTTGAGCTCAAAGCCGCACCGGGAGCTAAAAAGCCCAAGAGTTATGGGCTATCTAAAATCTTAGAGAAACACGCTAGCGACTTTGAGAGCTTTAAGGGGGCAGATATTGGGGAGAAGTTAGCAAACGGGTTAGAGTATTTGATTAAAAATGGGGAAGCTAAGGACGAGAACAATGTAAAAACCATCATTGGCAAGCACAATGGGGAAACTTTTAGGGTGGGGTTGTCTAAGGGGTGGAACCACAAAGGGGACAACTATTGGGTGATTACAACCTATAAGCTAGATAAGTCGCCCGGTTCAGATGTCCTACCAAGTAACCAGATTGCTAAGAGTGATGGGACTAATCTACACTCTAACGACTCGACTAACAATACCACATCCCCCCTTAAAGCCCAAGAACAAGATGAGATCGCCCTAGAGCCCGCACAGATTGAAGAAAAAATACAAATGCCCTCCGCTAAAGCAATCACAGAGGCGAGTGCTACCATTAACTATGCCCCTTCAAGCATTGAGAAAAAGCGCGCAGAACTTGAAAATCTCCTAGAAGAAAGGGAGAGAGTTAGAGAAGGGGGCATGGAAGCGATTCGCAAAATTTACCCGAACGCTAACGAAGACACATTAGAAATTGCACTTAATAGACTTAGCGAGGACATCGCAAGATACAGAGAGCTCATTAAGAGCAATGAACATAACTTAGAAAAGGCGCAAACCCTTTTGAAAGAGAAAGCCGCGCGCGCGAGCTTTAAGCAAAACTTAGGCCCCATTGGTAAGGCTAAAGTAGCCTTTGCTAAGGCCACTAAAAAAGGATACATATATGGAGAGAGAAACAAGTATCTAACTAACTTGCTTGTAAAGTGGGCGCAAGATAAAGGACATCTTAAGGATGTAGAAAAGAGCAAAATGGGGATTAGTCCCAATTTCAATACTTTTAACCATCCGCTTTTGCGCAATGAGTTAGACAAGGCACAAAGGGTTCTTACAAAGTTAGAGAAGTTAGAGCCTAAGAGCATCACACCAGCGATGCGCGCAGAGATAGCGAGAATGGAGCGCAGCGCCCAAGAACAAGAAAAAGACCTTGCGGCGTTTAAAAAGGCGTATGAAACATTTTTAAGAAATTGGGAGAAGGTACACCAACAGAGTGCCGACATAGCATGGCCTGTTTATAGCAAGAAAGATGGGTTTGTTCATCAAAAGCCTAACCCCAATAACCCCATGGAGAGGGAGTGATGTCCCCCTATCTGAAGCAAAAGAGTTTTTACCTTGATGACAATAGTGTCGCATTGAATTTAACACAGACCTACAATGGCAAAGATTGGGACTTTAAAGCCGCGCTCACAAACCCGGATTTTGTGTTGCACCCCAATAAAAAGCCCGATTTGCTTTTCATCAAGCAAGAGGGAGATCATTTTTTCTTTGTAGAGCCCCATAAATACGACAACGAAAGATTTGGTTATGGGCGCTTGAATCCTTATGAGTTTGAAGAGTTTAGAAAATCTGGCAAATACACCCAGCCACTAGAGGGCTATCAGATGCCCCCTAAGCCTTCTAAACCTAGCAGGGCTAAAGAAAAGCAGGAGAGTGGGGTTAAACCTAGCGCGGTGATTCAAAGCCCAGAGGAGAAAGAAGCTTTTATTAAAAGCCTTGATTTGCGTACAAGTGCTACGCCTATCCCCGCAAGTTTGGATGTAGAAGGGTTTTTAAAGAGTTTAAAGGGGGTGAAGAATCATAAGAGGTTTATAGAGCATTTGGCAAGCAGGGAAGATAAGCAAAGACGCTTAGGGTTTTTAAATTTAGTTGAACCTACACTAAATCATCCGGATTTTGTCATGCTTAACAATGATGTGGGGAGAAAGAAATATGCCAAGGTTTTTCAAAAAGACAATGGGAAACATTTAACCTATTTGTTGGTTACAGCTGAAGATGATAAGCTACTCATCACAGGGATACCGGATGTCAGAAGGAGCTACATTATCAAGGAGATTAAAGATGCCGACATTATCTACTCTTTCATTCGACCGGGCAGCTGAAGATGCTAACGCACCAAGTAGGCTACTTCTTGCAGGGTAGCTAAACCTTTCTTAATTTCATATAAGAAAGTATGGTGGAGGAAGTCCTAACAGCACAAAACCCTTGGCTTAAAAGGAAAGTTTGCCGATGAAAAAACTTTTCTTCTGTGTGTTAAGGCGTTAAATCCACAAGAAAGGAGAGCAGTTGCTCACCCCCTACCTTAACCAAGTCTTTCAGGCGGACGCAATGGCGTTTATGCAGGGCTTGCCTGATGCTTGTATAGATTGTGTGTGTATGGACCCGCCCTATTGTAGCGGGGGGGTAAAAAGCTTGAACGCGCGCAATGCCGGGACTAATAAGAAGTATTGC
>NZ_QXQT01000045.1 GCF_003660395.1 Helicobacter vulpis | reverse complement strand
CTGAAAGATTGTGGCTGAAAACAACACGGCAATAAACGCCCCCGTAAGGGTCGTGGTAATGGGCAGAGTGGCTAGAGTGGTGCGCCCTAAAAGCCATTGGCCTGCTAGCGCGCTGCTAAAGGTGAGCAGAGAAACCACCGCCCCGCTAAGAGCCTGCCCTAAGAGCAAGAGAAAGATATTTTTGTTAAAGAACACAAAATTCCCCATATTAGACACAATCTATAAACCGGATGGAACGGATTAAATGCACAATATCATCTGTCTCATCCTCTATAAAAAAAGTGTGCCACCGCCATGCCAATCAAAGATGCAAGAACAATCACTGCTAATCACTTTAATATAGTCAAGCAACTTTGCTTCGTAATGTGTTATAAAACCAACTTTGTGATTTTTTTGATTATCATCATGCAATGTTGGGATAATTGATTCCCACCATCGATACC
This sequence comes from Helicobacter vulpis, assembly GCF_003660395.1. Lineage (GTDB taxonomy): Bacteria > Campylobacterota > Campylobacteria > Campylobacterales > Helicobacteraceae > Helicobacter > Helicobacter vulpis. Next base: position 2,426 of record NZ_QXQT01000045.1, on the reverse strand, counting down.
AAGAGTATAGATCGCAGGGATATCGTATCTATCAGGCTTTAAATGAACACTTAGGCGCACATGACCTTTTGAAAAAAATATTCTTATGCAGAGCATGGATTGCCAAGTACTTTCTGGTGGAAATCTCCGTTATTCTTTTTATTATCTTTATACTCTCCTGCAAAACTTTCGGGGTTAAAATATTCTCAAAATTAGCTTCTGATTTTTCACGTAAGATAGAGCCGATTGATCCTGCGATCAAAAGGTCTGTATCGCTGACTTGCTCAATGATCTCTGGGATTTGTATTCCATGGGGTGATAGTTTATTGGTCAAAATATTTTTCCAATCTATGTTGCAAAGAATGTTATCAAATTTGTTTTTGACAGAGTGCTCTGACATATTTTGACTAATCTCATCAATCCTATCTAAATCTCTTCCATCCAATTTATACTTTTCAAATTCAATCCTTACGTGATCATCACATAAAAACTGCGCAATCTCGCTACGCTCCTCATCATATCTTTCTACAGCTTCTAGATTTGTGAATAATGCGCTAGAAAATCTTAAACCCCCACTCAAGACAAGAATCTTAACAGGTAAATCACTTAATAAATGCGCCACATTGCCAACCAAAAACAAAACACTGATTGCGTAGAGTTCGGCAAAATCGGCGTGGTAGCTTTCCATTTTTAATTTCCCGCAGTCCCTTTTAGAATGTCCCCAAGCTATTGCAAGTTTAATCTCTCCACTTTTAACCTGAGAACTAATAAATCTTGCAGGACATGTAAATCCAAGTTGGCACAATTTTTAGCTATACATTTGTTTCTAAAAATTTCAGATACCAAACCTGCTTTATAATGTTCTTCAATTTCTGTATTGCTATATAGAAACCTACGATCAGCAAATTCCAACCTAATCTTTTTGGAGAACTTTTTACATTGGGAAAACAAATTATCTTTCCAAAGATGCAATAAATCATCGCACTTGACTGACTTAGATCTTAACTCCTTTTTATAGATATTAAAATCCCAGCATTCCTTAATCGCAACTTGCAACCCAAGCTCGCTCACTACTTCCCTCGCGCTAAACCCTTTCATGCTTGCCCCTCTGGTAACAAATAGGCTGGCTTATTCGACTCATATGAACTAAATAACCATAAACTTGCAAATTAGCCCTATTGCACTCCAAGTTTTTTATGCATACGGCTTGTTCATTTCTGCTCTCCCGGCAGATACGGTAATCAAAAGTCGTTTTTAAGTAATCATGTTGTGTGGTCAGTCCTCCAACACAATGCTGGGCAGTTATGTTAAAGTTCTGACAAGATGTATCGATAAATCTTAACTCGTTAGGTTTTGCATGAATGGTAAATTTAATTGCATTGGCATTCATCTTATTTATCACATTAAGCTCTCGATCAACAAGAGAAATTGCAACATATCTTTTAGTAGCTTCCCATGCCTCTTCACGCATCCTCAAAAAAATTTTGCGCCAAAACATGTTCTTAATATTTAAATGTATGTAAGGATGCGATAAACCAAACATAAGTGGCATAATCTAATTTCACAGATGGAAGCTAAAACACGTCTCTCATAGTCGACAATGCTAACAAGGTCATCTAATTTGAGATAATCTATCCAAAACTGGAGCGACTTTTGATACTCATCTACGATAAAATCTGGTGTCTTGCACGCCCTATTGTATTTTTTGCCGTCTGCCAACACTGTAAAGATCACTCTCTTTCCAAGCGTGTTATGCAGTATCTTGGAAAGAGATGCCATTCTCAAAATAGTGGCTATCTCTGCAAGATCAGCGTAATATCCACAATTTTTAATCGGTGAGATTGGCTTTCTAGAAAAAATGGGGAAGAGTATCTCGACATGCCCGTTCATCTCAATTGAACGGCTTATACTGGATTTCAAGATTTGATAGTCAACAAATTTAGCGCTATTCTTAAAGAAGTGCGGGTCATAGAACGCCTCTGCAAAAATATCTACTCTTGTAGGTTTTTTATACTTCTGTTTTGCTTTTTTGATAATAGAGTCCTGTCTGTCTAAAATTACATAATTCATATGCAACTCAAGCTTTTTAATGACATTACTCAAAAATATTCTACATCTATACCTGATCTGCGGATTTCGTCCGAATTTCTAGGTAGATTTTGCACAAAATTAATAAGTCTATGAGAATCGGAGATTTGTACTTTATGTTGACCGTTTTTCATTACAAAAACCTTTCTAAAGCCAGCACCTAATGATAACAAAAACTAACTTAATGTAACACTGCCATGTTCAAAACTAAAGGATGTAAAAATTAAAAAGCAAATAAAAAAAGATAAGTAGATTTCAAGAACCCCCCGCATCACCCTACTTTCCCACCCTTGCAAAGGGCAGTATCATCGGCGTTAGAGAGCTTGACTTCCAGGTTCGGGATGGGGCTGGGTATATCC
>NZ_QXQT01000044.1 GCF_003660395.1 Helicobacter vulpis | reverse complement strand
GCGCAATGCTCTAAAATCTCTAAATCTAGCGCGCTTCTGACCTCTTTGAGCGCGCATTTAGCAGAGTTTAACAGAGATTGAAGGGGGATTAAAAGGGGCTTTGTGCTTTGGATCTGTTCTAGGTCTTCTAAATAAAAGAGGGCTTTGATGGGGTGATCTTTAGAGCAGGCTAGAGCGCGCACGCCTAAAAGGGCGAATTTGTAACAGCGATGTACATCTTTAAAAATCCCTTGACGATTTTCAAAACTATAGAAAAACTCTAGGGTGTGCTTTTCTAGTAGCCTCTTTCTTAAGCCCAAACTCCCCTCTTCAAGCATGAGCGCACTAGGGATCACCACGCACAACCACCCCTTAGAGCCAAGCAGGCTTAAATGGCGTTCTATAAAGAATCTAAACAGATTGCCATCGCCTGCCCCCCGGCTGTTAGGGTAATGGGCTTTGTAATAGGCATTGGTGGTTTGGATGTGGGCTTGTTGTGTGTCAAACTCCCTTTTGATGTAGGGTTTTGCTAGGGCATTGGTTTTAAAATCTTGCTTTTGGGCAAGGCTAAAGGTGCGGTACGCGCTTCTAAACGCGCTAAAAAACTCGCTTTCATCAAATTTGCTCTTCTCCCAAGGGGGGTTGCCAATGATGGCGTCAAAGCCATTAAAATTGCCTTGTGAATCTAGGCAGTCGGCAAATTCAATTTCGTAATTAAAAAATCTAAACTCTTGGGCGCATTGTTCTATGCGCTCTTTGACATCGCTATAGGCGGGGGTGTGGAGTTTGTCTAGGTCAGTCATTTCTGCAATCTTAAAATCTTTGAGGCGCGCACGCCATTTTTCTTGGGTCTGGACAAATGCCTTTAAATAGGGGTTGCTCTCTTTGCCCTCTTTGTCTTTGTCCCCCTCCTCTTTTTTGTTGGGTTCTTTGAGATTGAGCGTCATGATCTTGTGGGTGTTGTAGAAGTTAAGATAAAAATTGAGCCTGTCTAGCTGGGGCTTTAGGCGTTGGTAGATTCTCTTAGATTGGGCGATCTGCTTTTGGGTGCGATCGGGGATATTGGCTAGCAGAGTGGCGCGCCTTTGTAGGGTTCTAAGCCTTTTAAAGAGGCTATCTAAAAAGAGGTTTTGGGTTTTGTTTTTGAATTTTTTGCGATCCTCTCGGGTTAAAAACTCTTCAAATGCGCTAAGGGAGCAACCCATCAACGCGTTGCCGCACTTGATATGGTGTTCTAAGAAACTCAAAGGCGTGCCAAAGACAAAGCTATCAATCCACAGCGAGAGTTTGGCTAACTCTATGCTAAAGGGGTTAATATCCACCCCATAGATCATTTTCTTTAAAAGCAGGCGTTTTAAAATGGCGGCTTCATCTGCTTGGTAGCCGGGGATATAGCGTTGGGCTTGTTGCTCAATGAGGGCTTTTTCTTGCTCAAAGGGGGTTTGCAGGGCAGGATAGTTGTGTTCTAAAGCCTTTTGGCTGGCAAGGTTTAGCGCTTCAATGAGAAACGCCCCGCTCCCACAGGCGTTGTCTAAAATCTTAAACTCTAAGATGTTTTCATTGTTTAAATCGGCTAGGGCGTGTTGCACTAAGGTTTTGGTGATGTCCTCATGGGTGTAAAAACTCCCGCTGGATTTTCTAGAATTAGAGGTGTTTTTGAGATAAATCTGTCCTTTGGGGTAGTCTTGGCTGGATGTGATCTTTTCTTGCTTTTCTAAGAGAATTTTATCGTGGTTATCGTAGTAGCCCTCGCTTTTTTGCGTTTTACAATAGTGGATTTCTTCTGTAGCGATGGCAAAGAAATAGGACATCAAGCCCTCATAAATGCTCCCTAAATGCACCACGCTTAGAGTGGCATAGCCCCGTTTGCAATCCTCGTAATAGAATAGATGGGTGAGGATTTTTTTCAAAAGGGAGTCGCTAATAATCTTGCCTGCTTTAAAAAGTTGCGTTTTACTAGGCTCAAAGAGTCCGCCATCAAAAAGGGGCATGGCGTAATTTTCATTGCCTTCATTGTAGATGCTAAAGAGATGTTCTAATTTGCCCATGCCATAGTAGGTCTGTGGGTCGTCCTCTAGCCATTCTAAGATGTTATGGATACTCAAATGTTTGCCAAACCCGCTATGTTTTTTGAGCAAATCCTCAAATTTGTCTTCAAAGTAGGCGATGAAAAGCAGTCTAAAGAGAAAATAGAGGGTGTTTTGATAGATGTCTTCTAGGGGGGCTTGTGGGTGGCGCGCGTGCAAAGCCACCCCGATGTCCTCAAACAAAGAGAAGGTATAGCCTTCTGTGCCATAGATGAGATTTTGTAGGTCTTCTTCAATGTCTGTTTTCTTTTCATCATTGGCTTTTAAGGCGACCCCCATTGTGGTGGTGCGCTCTTTGCTATCCTCTAGGGTTTGGGGCAAAAAGTTAGCGGCGTTGAAAATGTGGTAAAAGTAGAGAAAATGCTCCAAGTCTTGGGTTTGCAAGATGGCTTCTAAATTGATCTCAAAAAAGACCTTATTATAGGTGGGGGTGGTCGCGTCATAAAAACGCCACACCCTCCCATTGGTCAAAAAGCCGTAATTGTGGCGTAGGGCGTTGAGATAGTGCAAAATTTGGTAATGGGGATTGTGCGCGGGGGTTTTTTTAGCGCTATCCACCTCTATGCTATACGCCTTGCTCTCACAGATCACGCTGAAAAAGGCGTTGCTGGCGTATCTTTCTGTTTTGTCTAGGGCTTGGTAAGCTTGTTTTAACTCTGGGCTTGCAAAGAGTAAAAAGTCCGGTTTTTCTAATTTGCCTTGAATACTCTTTTCTTCTTGGCGCAAATACGCCCAACCCAAGATTTCTAGCACTTTGGCGATGAAGTGATCTTCAAACTGGTGTTCATTGCTGGTTTTAAAGTGGGGTAGATTGAGGGCTGTAATTTTCTCTAGGATGGCTTTAGCTTGCTCTTGTGTCTGTGCAAAATTGTAGAGTTTGGGGAGTTCTTGCTCTAGGGTGTAGGGGGTGAAGAGGGTGTTGTGCAGGGGGG
>NZ_QXQT01000043.1 GCF_003660395.1 Helicobacter vulpis | reverse complement strand
GGTAGCATTGAAAGCCGTATTTGGCTTTAAAGTGGTCTGCTAGGATTTCTAGCTCTTGCATGGTGGTTGTTTCTTTGATATTGACAACAGCACTCCACAAATAACGGCTTGCCTTTGCTTTAAAAGGTTGGTGACAATACTGCTTGTAATTGATCTTGGCTTGCTCTATGAGGCTATCTCTTAAAGCTCTGGCCTCTTTAGCATCTCTATTACATTCTATTCCTAGCCCTCCACTCTTTAGTACATAACTAGGTTTAACTGAGCGGTCGTTGTGTTTTTCTTGAATGCTCAACTTCGTGGGTTTGAAGTTGATAGAGGCAATGTCCCCCATAGACTAGGCTTTCTTGTTGGGTGTATTCGCTTGGGGTTCTTGTTTTTGGTTTTGGGGTTGTGTGGGGCTTGCTTTGGTTTCTTGGGGATTTTGGGTTTCTTGGGTTGTTTTAGTTTCTTTGACTTCTTGCTTGGTAGGGGTCGTCTCAGTTTTCTTAGACTCTTGCACTTGTGTGTAGATGAGATTGTTCAAAGCCTCATTGACTTTTTGCTTCTCCTCTGTCTTTTTTACTCCGTGTGCTTTAATGGCTTCTAGCTCTTTTTTAATCTTGTTTTCAAAAGCCACAATCTCTTTATTCATCTTGCTTGTAAAAAGTTCAATTTCTCGAGTAGCTTTGCTCTTAAAAGCCTTTAATTCTTTTTCATACTTGGCTTTTGTTTCTTGGTATTTATCCCTGACCCTGATAATCTCATTGTGTAGTCGGCTCTCTAAATCCTCTAAAACCCGCCTAGAAAATTTGCTATAATCTTTTTCATCTTTTTTTGCCATGTAAAAATCCTTTATGATTTTATTTCACAGAATTTTAGCATATAATATGGCTGATGATATTTTTAGCTGCATTTCATAGCCCCCTGCAAGGGCAAATTACCCAAAATGAGCTTACGAATGTCCTACGAAGTAGGTTGGGTAATTTGCAAATTGCCCAACCCCATAAAGTGGACGCTCACAAGTTCGCTTTGGGTAATTTGCCACCCAAACGCCGTGGAGGCTTGAATGCTAGGTGCTAGGTGTGTATTTTGACTAGGTGAAGTAAAGGATTTTTTCTCATGCAATAGCGGGCAATGCAAAGTAGCGTGCTTTATCTGTGGCACTTGGATCGTCTAGTGTTTAGTTGGCGACTTTGATAAAGTCGTTTTAAAACGCACACAACACGCACTGTAATGCGCCTTTAATGCTTGCTCTACTTCTTAATAGCTGTATCAAGTTTTTCAAAAAGCCATCCTGCAAAGTATCCTATAAGGATTACTGAAAATATTAGGATTTTCCAATTCTCTGCAAACCATTTGCCAAGTTGTTGCCACCAGTTTAGACTACAAGCTTTCTTGTATCCCATATCACAAGCTTTCTCATAGTATTTTTGTGCCATCTTTTCATCTTTGACTGTGCCCTTACCATACTTGTATAAGTCAGCTAAGTTATTAGAAGCCGTGGCATTTCCCATCTCTGTCGCTTTCTTGTAATACTGAAAAGCTTGAGAGTAATCTTTAGTGACGCCCTTTTCATACTCATACATCACACCCAAGTTATTGTAAGCCAAAGAACGAATGCTGTCATCTTTGGTATCCGTGGCTTTTTGGTAATATTCCAAAGCTTTTTGGTAATTTTTAGGGACACCATGCCCACTGTCATACATGAGAGCTAGACTTAAATAACCCAAAGCTTCTCCCATATCTGCTGCTTTGTGGTAGTATTCTAGGGCTTTAGAATAGTTTTGGCGAACATAATCACCATTTTCATACATATTTCCTAAATTGACATAGGCTTTGGCATTTCCCATCTCCATAGCTTTTTGGTAGTATTGAAAAGCCATTTGACGATCTTTTCCCACACCATCGCCATCACTATACATGACACCAAGCCCATTATATCCTCTAGCATCTCCCATGTCTGCAAGTTTTTTAAAATACTCAAATTCTTTTTTATAATCTTTATCTTTGTCTGCTTCTTTGGCTTTGGAATAATCTTGATCTGCTTCTTTTTTAGCTGTAGTTTCTGTGGAGTCGATGCTTGCCAATGGATCTATTAATTTGATTTTAGAGTGCATAAAATACCATGCCAAAAATGCTCCCAAAAACAAAAATACTAACACCGCCCAAAACCGCCAATCGCTTTTATTCAAAGTTATGCCTTGCTGCTTAAATGGTCTATTCTAACAATCTAAGCATTAAATATTGAAATATTGTTCTAATTTTTATGAACAACTAAGATATATCTACCTCACTCCATATACTTTTTAAACCAGCTTTTAAAGTGCTTGACATTGTCCAAGATGAAAGGGTTTAGAATCTTGTGGGGCTTGTCTATGTCTTGAATATCCACTCTAAGCTTGTTATTCTCAGTGTATGTAATGCTTTTAATCTTAAGAGCAGCAGGCACACCATTATTGCTCATGTAAAGGTTTCTACCTATGTATTCTGTTAGATCATTGTTATGGTTTAGAGCTTGTGGTTGGCTAAGTTGTTGTGGTTGGTTTGGTCTTGTCAAACCTTGAAAAGTTTTAAAGCCGTTTTTGTCTGTTTGCAATCCTATTTTGATTTCTTTGGGTTGTGGTGTTTGCTGTGGTTTCTGTTGCATCTGTGGTACTTGCAATTCTACAATTTGATAACCCCCCTTAGCCATAGCTGTTAAAAAAGTTTCCTTGTTAGCTAATACAGCACTCTTGGCTTGAAACTCTTTGCCCTCTTTGTAGTATTTGACTAAAATTTCAAAGCCATCCTTGGCAGGCTGTATGCCATCAACCACAAGAACAACACTAGGGTTTTGGGGTTTGTAAAAGGCCATATCTAAGACTTCTAGCATTTCGTTGTCTAGCCTGGTTTGTTTTGCTTGCTCCATAGAGCGTTTGAGCTGTTTAACCGCCTTTTCACTTCTAATTTTCCAAGCAATGGTTCTTAAATCTTTTTTGGCTTGTTCTCTGTCTTTGCTGGTCTTAGTGAGTGGTTGGAAGTAGAATTGGATGTGGGTGATGCGGTTACCCATGCCCTTTGTTTTTATCTTTTCATAGCAAAGGTTCTCAAAGTGGGGGAGCTTGTGGAGTTCTTGGACAGCGGGTCTTAGCACGACATGTTCTACATTGATGGCTGGAACATTTAATGACACACCCATTAACTCTCTAAACTCTCTCCAGTCTTTCTTTGGTGGCACCCCTGTGCTTTTCCATTGCTTAAGCAAGCGGTAAAGGGTCTTGGCGTATTTGCCACTGATGTTTTGAAACTCAAAGAGCTCAAAGGAAGTGAAGTTGCCATGGAGGTAGTTAAGCAAGTAGCCAAAGTAAGGCATATTCACT
>NZ_QXQT01000042.1 GCF_003660395.1 Helicobacter vulpis | reverse complement strand
TTGAAGATGGCAAAGAGCAAATTGGCTTCTAATGCACTTAGCCTACCTAGAGATACAGAATTGACATCGTTATGGAAGGTTACATATTTTTCAGCGATGGCTGTGGGGATTGTGTGGGTATCTTGGGCGATAACTTCGGCTTTTATGGGTTGTTGGTCTGTGGGTTGGTCTTGTGTGATGGGTTGTGTAGTGGTGAGCGGTGTTGGTTGCTGTTCTAGGGTGTTTGTGGCAGTTGTTTGATCTTGTGTGGAGTTTGGGAGTTGTGGTGTAGTAGATTGTGTGGTGAGCTCAACTAACTTGTTGACGTAATCAGCTTGTTTTTGTTCTAAAACTTGTTTGATTGTGTAATCTGTTTCTGTTTCTATGAGTGTTTGCAAGGCCTTAATCTGCTGGCTTATTACTTGCTGTTGAGACAACATGTCCATAACTACACCTTTATTGATCGCATTGAGCCAAATATGATTTTATCAAACTAAGAATATAATTTCAGCTGAATACTATCTATAAAAGCGTATTTTACTCCATGTTAGTGCGTATTTTACTCCATGTTAGTGCGTATTTTACTCCATGTTAGTGCGTATTTTACTCCATGTTACTCTCCACGAGCCCCCTCCCACACGGGCTTCGCTGGGGGTCTAAAAAGGTTAAAAGGCGTAGCCTTTAAAAAGGTTAAAAACCTGCGCGCGCGCGCGCATGCGCTCGGGAACTAGGATCAGCCCAAAAGCAGGTGAGAAAACTTAGAAAAAATGAAAAATTTTTGATGCAAGGGTGCATGAATCGGTAAGCCAAGCTGACGCTTGGCATCTATTGGGGATTTACACTTGGGGGGCAAGCCCCCCAAACCCCCAAGAGAGGCTTTTGAAGTGAGAGATGAGTTTGTTTTGTGGCTTTATGGTGTCATTGCAGCAAAGAGAGCTTGTGGGTTTTAAACTGAGAATCTGCGTTTAAAAGGCCGTAGGACGCTTTCTTGGGTTAAAGAGTGTTTGGTATGGGTTAGGGATGAAGTGATGGTTATGGGGTCATATGGCGTAAAGAATGGAGATAGGGGGAAGGAGGAGAGATTAATTGACATGCTCAACTATTATAGCCAAAACTAAGGGTTTATGGTGTGGTTGGCAAAGCTATGGGTTAGGATGTGAGATGTTAGGCGTTTATCCATAGATGTGGCAAATGTAAGGGAGAGCTAAAATGAGTAGATATAGCCCTAGAACGCTCAAAGATTGCCTACAATTTGCCTTTGCTGTTTGGGCTCCAAGGGATTTTCAGAACTATGGTCCAGCAACAAGATAAGTTTTTCACATTCTATGCAACATATATATGTAAATTTTATACAACGATTACTTGACAAATTTAGTAAAATATTATATTATAACTCTACTTCAATAATAGAAAGGATTTAAAATGAGTAAAAAGGGTAAAGGTAAGAAACATATGAATTATTTTCAACAAAATTTAAATAAACAAAACAATCAAAACTTAACAAAAATTGACAAAAACATTGAAAATTTTGATGAAAATAATGCTGATGAAAATGCAGAAAAAGCATGGGACACCAGACAAGCGGCAAATTTTTTAGGTATTGAAGATCCAAATATTCTAAATGATTGGGCAAGGAAGGGTATCGGTCCAAAGTGGATGAAATTGCGTGGAAGACGCTATTATTCTCAAGAGGTCATTCGTAAGTTCAAAGAAGATGAGTTTAAACAAGAGATATATCAAATCTCTAACACTACTCCCCCCCCCGATGATGCCTATCCTGCTACAAAAATTTATAGAAAGCTTGGAGTTAGCTCAAGCCTATTAACTACTCTTCGTGCTAGTTTTCGCGAAAGAGGAGAAGGGCCAAGATTCATAGAGGTGGGTAGTAGATATTATTATCCCAAGTCGGACATGAATCAATTTCTCTTGCAAAATTGTGGGCCAGAGCTACATATCAATGCTCGTTTGCAAGCAAATAATATAACATTAGAGCTAGATAACATAAGTAGGTTCTATGACACAAAAGGATTAGCTAAAGAGTTCTGTATTAAAGAGAGCACCTTGGTAACTTTGCGCAATCAAAACAAAGAACCTATATATTTAAAGTTTGGAGGCAAATATCTTTACCCAAAAGAATTGCTCCCACCGCAAGAATATTTTGAAGAACTTAGAGAGCGTGATTACGAGGAAGGCACTTCTTCTGCTTATACAGAAGAACAAGTTGATGCGATTCTTAAAGGCTTGCCGATCGAAGACTCTCTTCAAGATTTCCGGGCTTCAAGCTATGGAAAAGAGTGCCTAGTAATAAAAGGCATTCGATATCACTCTAAACTTGCGTTGGAAGATTTTCTGTGTAAAAGTGGCATCTACACGGAGAAAAAAGCTGCTGAATTTTTGGAAACAGATATAAATATTCTAAAACATTTCAAAGGATTAGCATATAGAGTGATTTTAGGCATCCGTTACTATCTTGAAAAAGACCTCGAAACAAGTGAATTAAGAAAAAATTAGGTTCGTAAAGTCAAAAGATACGCTTTGTAGATTTGTCGAGCCACGGTTGTCGAGTTACGGCCAAAAGGAGAATAGAGAAAAAGAGGATAGGATGGATGGACAAGCTTTTTGACGAGTGGAATAAGCAAAAGAAAAACACGAATAAATTAGCACCACATAAAGTTATCCCTGGGTATATCTATTGGGTTTGTGTTGGCTACAATGTGGGGTGTGAGGTCTATGGGAAATCTACGAGCTTTACACGCCCCGTGTTGGTGTTGCGAGTCCTGGCCAATAAACTATTTTTAGGGGTGCCTCTTTCTAGTAAAATACACAAGAAAGAAATGCCCTACCATCATCTATTTAGGGATAGTAGGGAAGAGGGCATAGGTGTAGAACAAGTTGCTCTGCTTCACCAGATTCGCATATTTGATGCTAGGCGTAGGCGCAATAAGGTGTCAAGAGTAGATAGACAGACCTTAGAAACTATCAGAGAGAAAATTAGAAACGAGGTAATCTGATATTCCCTACTCAAAGGTAGGGCAACTCCGCATTGGCAAGCCAAGACGAGTCCTCACCCAAAAAGGGTTACTCTCGCATTATAACACATTTTCTGTTTGTTTGTGTCTTATTGTTTTTGCGCCTTCTGCAATTGTTTTGTGACATTTTGAAGCACTCACTATTGTAGTGATGTTTTGAGATTAATGTTGTCTAGGGATGATCCTTGCCACTACTGGGCTTTCTACCTCTTGATTTTTTAGGCTCTTGGGGCTTAGACATCTGTGGGTCTTGCGTTGGGGTGCTTTGCGTGCTTTTCTCTTGGCTATCTGTGTCGGCTTGGTTAATCCGTGTAGTTTCTTGTTCCCCTTGCTCTTTTTGCACCACTCTTGTGTGTGTGGCTGTTGTAGTTCCTAGCAACACCTTTCTAGGCCGCCCTACAGGTCTTTTACCATCAATCTCTGCTGTCAGCATTTTTTTATTTTTGTTGGATAGAGCTAGAAGGTGCTTAAAGCCCTC
>NZ_QXQT01000041.1 GCF_003660395.1 Helicobacter vulpis | reverse complement strand
GACTAGGCAATCGCCCAAAAAGTCGCGATCCTCTTGCCATGAATCCCCATAGGGGGCGTAGAATTGATCGCGATCATTGATCCATGTGGGTTTAATGCAGTGGCGCACGGAGAAATAGACGCTAAAAGGGATTAAGTTAGCTTGCGTGATGGTGTAGCAGTAGCGCGCTTGTGGCTTGGATAAAATAGAAAATAGGTTATTGTTTTGTAAATCGGGCGGATAGATAGACATATGCGCCAAAGTTTCGCCCTTCTTATCTACAAAGCCCCTAAGCCAAGTGTTGATGTTATCCACATTGTCCAACGCCCTAAAGCTCTTCACCCCTAAGAAGTTACCCTTAGAATCATAGATGTCTAGGGCGATGGGTGTGTGGGGGGGGGGGGGGTGGCGCGCCCAAATCCCACACTAAAACCCAATAGGAAAGCTCCCCTTGACATGATCAAAGCTAGAGGCTGGGACCATAAAACCCCCCAAAAAGCGCGCTTTAAAATGCTCTCTAAAGGTTTTAAAATTGCTCGAATTTAGGTATTTGAGCGTGGAGAAACTCGCTAAGATAGGACCGATGGGCTTAAGGGGAGAACTGCTAGAATACACCCGCCCCTGTAAGGGGGCAGAAATCCCTTCTAAGGAGCCAGCCATGTCCAAGAAACATGGTAAGGGCTCTAAGCGGGTATTATACATTAAGTTCTGCTTTTGCGGGCTTAAATTTGTGTGGTACCAACGCTCATAAGAGCTCTCCCCCGTAAGGGGGGTCTCCTTGACTTGGGTTTTTGCTTCTAAGGGGGCGATCTCTTTGAAAATGCGCATGAAAAACTGCGCAAAGAGTTCGTTACGGGCTTTGCCCAATTCTTTAGCGTATTTTTCAGCCACCGCAGAGAACGCGACACCGTCTTTATTCTTGCCCGTGTTAGAGATCTGAGTCTTGCTCCCCGCCTCCGCATAGGGGGGGTTGATGTAGAAAATGAGTTTAGCGCGCTGGTGGGGGTTATTTAAAATACCTTTAAGCGCATCTGGGACTTTGTCTAGGGAGTCTTTTAAAAAGTCAAATTGAAAAATATGATCCTCTCTGAGGGCTAGTTGCCCTTTTAGCGCGTGCTCTTTGATGATCGCCACATCGTTTTTATCTAGGGTGCTCGCAAAGATATTATAAGCATTAGAGAGCCCGGCTAATAAATTGCCCGTCCCGGCCGCGCAATCCCAAATGAAATACTCTTCTTGAAAATTGCTCCCTAGATAGTGGGCTAAACACTCTTGGGATTTGATCGCCCATTTTAAGGGGGTGTAAAACGCGCCCTTACGCTCGCGCACATCAGGGGGCACTAAAAGATCGCGCCTATCAGTGATGAAATCTTGATATTGTTCAGCGGGGGGACGCTTGTAGGTTCTCCAAAACTCTTGATGGGCTTGTTGTTTGTCCTTAAACTCCGCGCTTTTATTGGTGCCAAACAGACCTTGCGGGTCGATCTCTTTATCAAAGACATAATGATCGCCTACTAAGCGGGTGTTGAGCTCGCGGATGGTGTGGTTATTCTCACAGAGCAGATCGGCTAGGTAAAAATCTGTGTCTAAAATGCCCGCTTCTTCAGCCCTAGACCAATCTAAATTAATAGAGGGTTTGACCTTTTGTACCCACGCTTGATAGACATGCACAAAGTTATTTTTGTCAATGGGGGTCGCTAATTTCGGGATGGTGTGTAGAGATTGGATAAAACTTTTTAACTCCTTTTCTTGGGTTGCAAATTCATAATGTGTGAGGTGGGTGTCTAAGAGCGGGCTTAGGAGGGTATAAACCTCTTGAAACTCCGCAGATTGCGTATTACTAGGCGCGCTGGTGTAGCTTTTCTTAGAGAGTTTGAGCAAAAGGGGTTCTAGCTTCAGTGTGTCCAGCACACTAAAGCGCGTGCTATCAAACGCCCCTAAGAAGGGGGCTAAATGCTCTTGGGGGTATTTTAGCAGTGTCAGGACAAGTTGGGTCAAGGCTTTTTTAGGGTCATACACCCCCGCCTTAGCCTCTGCGCTCAGAAGGGGTCTTGGGAGTTGCTCTTTAGGGGCGTAAATTTGAAAGTCAATTTTATCCCCACTGCAGATAAACTCTTTAAAATAGCGTTCTCTAATGGCGTTTTTCAAGGGTTCTTCAGCAAGATTAGACCAAGAGCGCAAGTTAGCCTTTCAAGAGGGGTCGGAGCTTCTATTCTAACACATTGGGGTTTAGGATTTAACGTGAAGATGTCTTATGCGCTTTGATGGGGGTGGTGAGAATCCCAGAGAGCACGATCAAACCCATCCCCACCCCCTCTAACATCCCTAACCAGCGATCCCCTAACATGATCCCAAAGATCACACTCCAAACTAAACGGGTGTAATTCATCGGAGAGATTACCCCAGCTGGGGCGTTCATATAGGCCTTTGTCAAGAAGTATTGCCCACAGGTCCCAAAAAGCCCAATCCCGGCAAACACCCACACATCCCAGCCCCACCAAGCCCCCCCAAAGCGCATGGGGTGGTAGCCAGAGGAGAGAGGGGGTAGATCAATGAAAAAGCCCAAAAAACCCAAGACACTCAGACATAAGCTAAAGATAAAGACCACAAACGCCCCATCGTAGTATTCCTTCAAGCGGTACAAACTGCTGTAGGCGATGGCGACCAAGAGACCATTGAGCACGCCACAGAAAATTTGCGCCCATGCCAAGCCGCTAGTGTGGGGGTTGGCAATGCAGATCACCCCCAATAAACCCAAAAAACCGGCCAAGAATAAGCGCAAACCTACGGGTTCTTTAAAAATCAAGGCGGCGATGATGATGGCATAGAGGGGCGCGCTTTGGTTAAAGGCGGTGGCTGTACCCAGGGGCATGGTGCTGATATTATAACAAAACAAGACCATACCGATGGCCCCAATCATCATACGCCCTAGCAATAACCACCCCCCGCCCTTCTTACGCGCCCTAAAACAAAAGGGTTTGAAATAGTAAAACAAGAGCAAGAAGACCAGCATGAAGGTGGAGCGATAAAAGACATTTTCTACAGGCGAGTAATAACCACTCATCAGCTTGATTAAAGCGCTCATGAGCCCCAAGTTCAGCGCGCTCAAGGCCATGTAAAACAAACCCAATTTGATATTCACGCGATGCTCCTAAGAGGGCATGCTAACACAAATTGTAAAACGACTTATGGGCGCTTGAGATAGCCAATGCCCAGCACCAAGCCCAATAAGAGCAAGAGCAAGGCAAAGTGCATGGCTAACCCCCCTATTTGGCCCAAAGAAGTTAAAAGATTGATCTTAGGATAGCTGGTGATCCAGGGAGCAAAATGATCCCAGCTCAAGGCTAGCAAACCCGCCCCTACAATATTGCCCACCCCCACCAATGCAAAATGCGCCTGCCCCTGCATCGCGCGGTACATCCAACCGCATTCACACCCCCCGGCCACCACAATCCCCAAGCCAAAGAGCAAACCCCCCACAAAAATCCCCGGAGAGGCCCACATGATCTTAGGGGGCACGCCCAAATGCACATAACTAAACACCCCCACACTAGAGACCATCATGCCCACCACCAACGCGCAGGCCATCTTGCTTTTCCCCTCAATAAACAAGTCTCTAAAGGCCGTGGTGAAACAAATTTGCGCCCTAGAGATGAGAAAACCAAA
>NZ_QXQT01000040.1 GCF_003660395.1 Helicobacter vulpis | reverse complement strand
GCTCTTGTTTAAAGCGGCTTTGAGGTGGTGGCGCAAGGCTGCTGCGCCTATCTTCTGGTTAAAGCCCTTGAAAAAGGGAATATGGGGCATGGTGCGCACCACTAAAGAGAAAAGCGCTTTAGTGATCTGGTATTGGGCGGCTCCTCCCACTGAAGTCGCAATAGAGGAGCTGATCACATCCCCGGTAACCGGTTTTAGGGCTCTGGCTAGTTTAGCGTCTTGTTTGTAGAGGCGATGAAACCCTTTAGCGATCTCTATAAAATCCTTAGCCCCCTGGCTAGCAAAAGTCCCCTCTTTAAGCTGATCCAAATTGCTAAAAAAGGCGTGGCTATCAAAGACTTTTAGATCGTCCTCATCCACAAGCGCGCGCTTAAAAAGGCGATCTAGCATGTTCAACTCTAGGACTTCTCTATTTTGTGGGCTAATGCCCTGAGTTAGGCGGGTAAAATTGTCTAATTGGCCATCCCCTTGACCCTTGGCAAATTTTAAAAGCGCATCTAACCCCCTTTGCTCTGCACGCGCTACGTCTCTGAGTTTTAAATCCTTGTCCACCATTTTCAAGGTCTGCTTCATGGTGGCATAATCGCTTAGCGCGGTGTGATACAGGGTCTTAAATTTCTCCCCCAAGTGTGATGGCATTTGGGCAAAGAGATGATCAATCCCGGTTTTAATGTCCTTGCGGATAAAGTTATCCATGCTCACTTGCATAAAATGCTTTAAATTGGGGTCTGTGGTCTGCTTGTAATAGCTATTGAGGCGTTTGAGCGCGTTGTTGAGCTGGTTAAAGCCCACGCCCTGTGGGTTGTAGATAAGATGCTCTAGGGTCTTTAAATAGGGCGCGCCCTCTGCTTCAAGGCCCTCTTCTTTGAGCTGGTTTTTAAAGGCGTGGTACTCCTTAGGGTCTAAAATCGTTTTGCTATCGGCTAATACGGGTTCTATGATCTTCTCTGTGGCGTGCTCGTAGCTTTCTTTGGTGCCCTTTTCTAGGTCCTCAAAAATGCCTTTAATGTCGCTAGCTTTAAGATTTAGCCCCTTTAATTGCTCTGCTAGCTGGGCGGTGGTTTGGTTTAAAATGCCCTTTAGGGTGTTGTGCGCCTTGGGGCTAGTGTTGGCCGCCTCGCTCAAAAAGGCCAAAAGCGTCCCGCTCTCATCGCGCGGATAGCTCTCATAAAGGCCTCTTGCTGGGCGCTCTGTTTGGAGAGTTTGAGAATGTCCTCAACACTTTGGTAAGCCTGAAAGATTTTAGAATCTTCTCCAAAGCGCGCGCGCATGGTGGCGTTTAGCGCGTTCGCTTTAGCGTTAAAACGCGCTTGGCCTCCAAAATGTTTGGCAAACTCCTTTAGCGCGGCCTCTTGCTGCGGGGTATAGACTTCTGCTAAGACCTTTTGGGCGGCCTTAACATTGCCATTCATAAAGCGTTGCACCATCCCTATCCCCGGGATATACTCACTCACCTTGCCCAAATTCTGCGCGACCCATTTGCCCCCTGCAAAGGCCTTAGCCCCGGCTAGAATCACCCCATCGCCTAGCGCGCTCAAAGCCCCTTGTTCGAGCATGTAGTGCGCCATGTCTGCAAAATTGGCCTCTCTCTTGGTAACATAGTTGGAGAGGGCGTAATCCAAGCCTCCCCCTAGGCTGGCCCCAATTGCTGCTCCAGCAATAGCCCCCCATGGGGTGCGTGTTTGGGCTAACCCTCTTGTGAACCCCGCTCCTGCTCCAAGAAGAGAACCGGTCAAACTCCCCGCGTTCGCGCTGATGTGGTCCATGAAGTGATCAAAGAAGTTTTCATTGATGCGGTAGGTTTGCCCGTCCTTAACCCCATAAACACGCCCCTCTTTGAAAAGGGCTTTTTCAAACCCGGCCGCGTTTAACACATTCCCCACGGCCTGCTGGTAGGCTTGGACTTTTTTGGGGTCCGGATCAGAAAAAAGGCTAAAAAGCGACTTGGTCGGGTCAGTGTTGTTCAAATAGACTAAGTCTCTAGCCGCGCGTGCGCCAATATAGCGGCTCTTGGTGTCCTCTTGGTAGTCTTTGAGGTCCTCCTCTTGGCTTTTAAAAAGCATTCCCCCAAGAGTGGTGAAGAGATTGCGATCTTTGTAGATGAGATGCTTTTGTGCGTCTGTGAGTTGGCTAGGGTCTTGTACTTTTAAAATGCTTTGGCGCTTGATCTCATCTTGGTATTCTTGCTCCCCTGAAGAAGTGCCCCAACCTAAAACGCCTTGAGCTTGGCGGTTGCGGCTAAACAAGTGTTCTTTTAGATTTTGAGGCAATTTGGCATAGGGGATTTTATGCTCAATGGCTTTTAAGATGAGATCGTGATAATCGCCCAATAACGCGCTGTGTTCCCCCGTGCGCTGGCCACTGAACACCTCTAGGGTGTCTAACAAGCCTTGTTTTAAAAACCCCGGGGCGCGCTTTTCTAATGCTTCAGCCCGCGTGTTGATCTCCTCTAAAACGGCTTTAGGATCAAGGGGGGGTTTTTGTTGTGATGGTTCTTGTGTGTTTTTTGGGCTCTGTGTGCCCTTAGGTTGCACAAGATGAGGGGGGGCTATGTCTTGGGTTGGTTTTAGGGGGGGTGGGGCTTGTAGGCTAGCTGAAGGGGGAGTTTTGGGGTCTTTAAATCCATTGATGAGAAGAGGGGGGGTGTATTGGTCTTTGTCCTGCTTTTCTGCCTCCTGCTTTTTGGGGGTGATATTGAGTTGCTTAAAATTCTTGATGTCTGTATAGAGCGCGCGGGTGCGTTGCTCGGGGTTAAAACCCTGTTGGGTGTAGAATTTCTCTAACCCCTCAAAATTAAAATTATGGGTGTTGGCGCGCACAAAGTCTAAAACTTGCTGAGGGCTAACCCCGGCGTTTTCTAAGCCCTCAAAGTCTAAACCGGGCATTCTTGTTGTTCTCTTAAAAATTCTAGCAAGTCTTCTAACGCGCTGGTGGCTTCTAGATGTGCAGATTGGGCGCGCGCTAAAAGGGCTTCTAATGCGCTAGATTCTAGCTTCCAGCTTATTATCAAGCTTAAATCCTTGGTGTCGCGGTAGTTGTCATCAGCTTCTTCACACATCCCCTCTAGGGTGTCTAACACCTCTTGAAGGCCCTGATCTTTAAGTTTGTCGCGTTCTAGGCTGCAGTACGCCACGCTTGTGCTCCTTGTTTTTGTCTTAAGTTAGCAAAAAAGGGAATGAAAAGAAAGGGTTAAAAAAGTTAGATCAAAAGGGCCCCACAAGGGGGCGATCCTAAGTTATCTCCTTACGATGTTGAGGCGTATTTTAAGCCCCACAAAAGAGATTTTAAGGCATAATGCCCACTTAGGACCACGGCCATGCTTGTAGCTCATGGCGGCCCTCAAAGCCTAAAAGCATTCTGCTTTTAGGGCTTTTCGCCTTTCTTGCCCGGGGTTGGTATAGTGTGCCCGGGCGTTGCTATTCTAATGCAATTTTACTTAACCTCCCTTGCCCCTAACTCCTCTTGCAGTCTCTGTACGCACTCCTTAAAGAGGGCTTCATAGCGGATATATTGGGCTTGTTTGCAGCGTAGGCGTAGGGCTTTCTGCGGGTTGACCTCCAACACATAACGCCAAATACTCTCCTCCATCAGCGCGATCATCTGGCTAAAATGAGACTTCTTGGCTTTGAGCAACTCCACTAATTTAACATCGCTTTCTTGCATTAGATCCTCCATGTTCTTTTGAGTTGGTAGCGGGGGCTGAATTTGGGCTCTGTGGGTTTGGGGGGTGGGATCACATCACTATGAGCTAGCGCGCTGG
>NZ_QXQT01000003.1 GCF_003660395.1 Helicobacter vulpis | reverse complement strand
ACGCGCCTTCGCTGGTAGCTAGGATACTCACGGGGGTACCCCAAATGGGGGTCAGGCCCTGCTGGTCTTCTTAGGAAGTAATCCCCCGGGGTGGTACATCTATTCCCATTTAAAATTAGGGTTCCTGTAAAGAAATTTTTTATTGTCTAAATTGTCCTTGATATTCTTAAGGTCATTGCTCCACATTAAAGAACTTAACCAATTCTCTCCCTTTAAAATTTTGATAGCAATTTTATACCACCGCCCTAAGTTCACGCCAATTTTAACCTTTTCCAAAGGGCGCATGTCTTAGAATGACTCCCCTGCTTGATGGGGATAGACATATGTGCCTTAGAGGTCGCGAATGCGCATTTCGTGCTAGGTTGGGCGTGCCTAGCTACCTCCCTGCTGGCAGGGTCATAGCCCAAATTTGGGATCTTTATAAAGAATGTTTTCTTTGTTACCCAGATTTCGCTCTAATTTTTCTTTAGTGCTTGTCCACATTAAAGAACTTAACCAATTCTCTCCCTTTAAAATTTTGATAGCAATTTTATACCAACGCCCGAATTTCACGCCAATTGCCACATTAAACCCCTTATCTTTAGCTATCAATAAAGGTTCTTGCAAAATGTCTTGCGCCAAATAGTAATCAAATAAATCCGTATGCTTGTGCTTTTCTAAGTGGCTATTCATTTGCGCCCCTTGTAGCTTAATCAGCGGGGTGTGGGCCCCCACCACCTGCATAATCTCAGGCTTGAGGGTGGCAAAGTCTATAATCTGTTCGGGGCTCTTAGAGAGTTCTATCAACTTTTTAAAGCGCATTTTCTTGGCTTCACACACACGCACCACGCTTGCCAAACGCGCCATAGCTTCTTTATTCCCCGCGTACCTTTGCAATTTGGCGTTAAAAAAGTTGTGTAAGAATTTGTAGACATCGCTCTCAAAAGCGTTTTTCTCCTTAGCAGAGCGCACGCTAGGGGGAGGCGTGGGGGTGATTTGGTAATGCGTGTCATTGAGGCGGTTATAACGCTTTAACTCCTCTTTAGAGTGCATAGAAAGGCGGCATCTACAACCCCAATCTAGGGGCGGGGTGTGGGTTTTCCAAAAGGGATGCTTGCGGGGTAGACAAATGCTATCGTAAGCCAAATGCCGTGCCCGATCATCATGCCGGCTATGAAATACGAAGTACCACCCATCCCCATTGCTAGAGTCTGCAATGGGCGGAGCGTTTTCATAGCGTAACATCTTCCCACGCGTGTTGGCGTAGATGAGATTGTGCGTAAAAATGCGCTCAGTGCGTTTTTTATCTAATTGGGGGAGAAAATTAGGGTTAGCCTTGAGAAATTGGGCAAAGCTAAAGCCCTTGGCTAGGGCTTTCTCTAACGCGCTTTGGGTGGCCACCAGCTGATTGATCTTGCTCACCCCGCTAATGCTAAAGGCGCGCAGATACTCTTCAAACTTGAATTTAGCCCGGTCTTTAATGAGTTTAGGCGCGCGCGCCTGCAGGCTAGCCACAGCCTCTAAAAAGGGCATTAAAGGGCTCGTACGCGCCAAAGAGCCGCGCTTATAGATTCTAAATAGGGCATGAGGGGATTTTAGTACAATTAGTCAATCATGCCGCTTAATCTTAACCCCACACTCGCTAACGGCTTCAAAGCATACTGCTTAACCCCGGCTCGCGCGCAAAAAGAGCACTTGCATTGTGCTAAACCCCCCCCCCATGTTAAAACTCTCCTCTCCCCATTTCATCCCCCCACCATCTTCTATGAGATGATCAAAAACGCCCTACATAGCGAACGCTTGGAGGAGATCATCAAGGTGGGGCGTTATTTCCTGCGCTTTGATGCCCAAGTGAGTAAAGTGAGACAATGAAGTTAAACCCCATTTAGATTATCTATCTTGGGATCTTTGATCGCCCCTCTTTTAATTTTCTTCTTCCTCAGTTGGGCGTTTTGTAAAAGGCGGGCGTGGGTGTCTTTAGCCTCACTGGGCCAATCCTTGCCCTGCTCTTGGACATTCCACTCAGGGTAACACCCCATCACTTTTTGGTAATCTAATAGACACGCATTTTCTAAAAATTTATAGCTAAGAGAAGCGTCAGGCACTTCGTGTAGCCCTAATAAACCTTTAACATGCGCCTTAAAATTATCTTGATAAATCATGTAAAATTCTATCTTTTTGTCCGATAAAATGGTGTGGTAGAGAAAATACCAAATCCCAAAACTGCGGATGCTCGGTCTCCCTTTCACACCCCCATCTCTATAAATTTCTAAGGTGTTTTTAATCCCCCCTTGTGCTTGAGAGCCCCCGATCTTTTTAATCATCCCATCCACAACAATTAAATACACCCGGGCGATATTTTTAGTCAAAATGCTTTGGGGTAGGGGATTGTGGTCTTCATCTTTCAATTCTTTAAGATAATTGAAGTTAAGTTTTGTACTACCGGGCACAAACTCCACATCTGCGATTTTAAAGGCTGTTTTGACTTCTAAAATGCGCATTTTCACTCCTTAATAATTAAAAGTTCATGAGACTTTTTCACATACCCCACATCGCCCCGCTCAAGGCGGTTTTTGCCCATTCTGGTTTCTCCCTGCCCCATCGTGTATTGCCATGCCAATTCAACAATGTTAAAATCTTGATACGCCTCCCGTACAAAGGCGCAATCATTATAACTCAAAATAAAGGGTCCGGGGCGATTTTTAAGCATTTGGGCTAATTGCTCATGGGCAAAACCATTATGGTGTATGGGAAAATTGCGCATGGGATAAATCCCTTTAAACATCTTAGAATCTCCCTCTAAAAAGTAAGGTGGGTCTAAATAGGCAAAGTCATTAGGGTAGGCTAAAAGCACTTCCTTAAAGTCTGCACATTGCACGCTTAAAGTGGGGGCATCAAAGTTTTTTAACTTAGCTAGGGCATTGTGGTAGCGTTTTTCATCGGTATAAATCTTGCTCATCCAGCCCAAAAACCCGGGGCCATAACTCAAGTTGAAGTTAAAATAATAATCCCGCGCTAGAATGAGCGGGTCTAATACGCGCTCTTTTTGATAATGCGCTTTGAGCTCGGCTTTAATGGTGTTATAAGTGTCTTGCGTGGGTTTTAGTGCAAGCAGGGCTTCATAAAGACGCGCTTTATCTTTTAAGAGCACCTGCCAAAAATTCACCAAAATATCAAAAATGTCAAAAGCCAACACCTCTAAGCCCAGTTCTCTAGCACAGGCGATTTCCACACTCCCTCCGCCCATAAAAGGGCTAATAACCCTTGTGAGGCGAGCGGGCATGTGTTCTAAGATAAAGCCCACCGCCAAAGATTTACCCCCGCCATAGCGCAAAGGGCTTTTAGTGTAGCGTTTGTAGCGCAACTTTTGGGAACGCAGATTTTCTAAGAAAAGAGATTTTTTGACTGAATACATAGCAGAAATTCCCCCTCCTTGCCCCCTCCAAAAAGCAAAGGCAAGGCTACATCATACCGCCCATGCCACCCATACCGCCCATGCCACCCATATCAGGCATAGCCGGAGCTGGTTTGTCTTCTTTAACTTCGTGTACAGTGGCTTCTGTGGTTAAGAGCAGGCTAGAGACAGACACCGCATTTTGCAAAGCGATGCGCGCTACTTTGAGGGGGTCAATGATGCCCGCTTTAAACATATCCACATATTCGCCATTGCTCGCGTTGAAACCAAAATGGGCTTCTTTGTGCTTTTCTACCTCATTGACCACCACACCGCGATCGTAACCCGCATTGGCCGCAATTTGGGCTAGAGGAGCTTTAATGGCGCGTTTGATGATTTCATAGCCCACTTTTTCATCTTCGTGCAATTCTAAATGCACTTTTTGGGCGGCACGGATGAGAGCCGCGCCCCCACCAATCACAATGCCCTCTTCTACGGCGGCTTTGGTGGCAGAAAGCGCGTCATCTACGCGATCTTTCTTTTCTTTCATTTCCACTTCAGAAGCCGCACCCACTTTAATCACCGCCACGCCACCGCTGAGTTTGGCTAGGCGTTCTTGGAGCTTTTCTTTATCGTAATCGCTGGTGGTGGATTCAATTTGGGTTTTGATTTGGGCGATGCGATCTTTAACGGCATGCGCTTGACCCTTGCCATCCACGATGGTGGTGTTGTCTTTGTCAATCACAATGCGCGCCGCCACGCCTAGATCGCTCACATCGGCGTTTTCTAGGGTTTTGCCTAGCTCTTCAGAGATCACTTGCCCGCCTGTAAGGATTGCGATGTCTTTGAGCATTTCTTTACGGCGATCGCCAAAGCCGGGGGCTTTGACCGCTGCCACATTGAGTACACCCCTAAGTTTATTGACCACTAGAGTTGTGAGCGCTTCGCCCTCAATGTCTTCAGCGATGATCAAAAGGGGTTTGCCCTCTTTCATGGTGCGCTCCAACAAGGGCAAAATGTCTTTCATGCTAGAGATTTTCTTATCGGTGAGCAAAATGTAAGCGTTTTCTAGCTGGGTGGTCATTTTTTCGGCGTTGGTAACAAAGTAGGGAGAGAGATAGCCACGATCAAATTGCATGCCCTCAACCACATCTAGTTCGTCTTCAATTCCCTTAGCTTCTTCAACGGTGATCACGCCGTCTTTGCCCACTTTTTCCATTGCATCGGCGATTAATTTGCCGATTTTTTCATCGGAGTTAGCCGAAATGGTCGCAACTTGGGTGATTTCTTCTTTGCCGCCCACTTTTTTGCTAGATTTTTTCAGCTCGGCAATGATGGCTTCGCTGGCTTTATCCATCCCGCGTTTGACTTCAATAGGGTTAGCCCCAGCGGTAATGTTGCGCAAACCTTCTTTAAAAATGCTGTAAGCTAAAACGGTGGCGGTGGTGGTGCCATCCCCAGCCGCATCGGCAGTTTTGCTCGCCACTTCTTTAACCAGTTGCGCGCCCATGTTGGCTACAGGGCAGGCGAGCTCAATTTCTTTAGCCACGCTCACGCCATCTTTAGTAATGCTAGGCGCGCCATAGCTTTTTTGAATGAGCACATTGCGCCCGCGAGGTCCCATGGTAACCTTAACTGCGTCATTGAGTTGTTTCACGCCTTCAAAAAGTTTATTGCGTGCGTTGTCTGAAAATTTGATCTCTTTAGTTGCCATTGTTTGTCCTTTTTTTGTTGTATGAATGGGAGGGGCGCGCTAAAACGCCCCCAAAGTCTAGCTTAGTGGCTATGACAGCAGTCGCCCTCGTGTTTGTGATCGCCTTTTTTATGCCCGTGCTCATGCCCATGGCAGCAAGAATCCACCACGCCTAGCACATCCTCAAGCTCTAAAACCATAAATTCTTTCCCGCCTAGTACGATTTCTGTGCCTTTGTACTTGCCAAACGCCACCACATCGCCCTCTTTAAGGCATTTGCACCCTTCGCTGATTTTATGGCTGACGGCTTTGACCACGCCCATTTGGGGTTTTTCTTTGGCGTTGTCAGGGATGATAATCCCAGAAGCGGTTTTCTTTTCTTCTTCTAGTCTTTCAACTAGCACTCTTTCACCTAATGGTTTAAACATTGTATCTCCTTTAGCACAAAAATTAGCACTTAAAAATTTAAGTGCCAAATAATAACAAAAATTCTAGGATAAGTCAAGGCTTATTTTAAAATTAAAATATTTTACTTAACAAACTTTATATAAATAGACTAATATTATCTATAAAGTAGAGTATAAATAATCTTTTTTGACAAATAAGCCTATCTTGGCTACTATGCGCCCATGATCACCCAAGAATCTCTAGATCAACTCAAACAAGTCGCCGACATTGTGGCGGTGGTGCAAACCTACCTAGAACTCAAAAAAGCGGGGAATCTCTATGTGGCGATCTGCCCCTTTCATGATGAAAAGACCCCTAGTTTTACCCTCAACCCTGTGCGCAATAGCTTTAAGTGCTTTGGTTGTGGCAAGGCGGGCAATGCGATCACCTTTGTGATGGAGTATGAAAAACTAGACTTTGTAGAAGCGACCCAAAAACTCGCCAACATGTTTTCTGTTGCCCTAGAATACACCACCGCCCAACCCCAACCCGCCCAAGAGTTAGACCTCTTAGAAGAGATCACGCGTTGCTATCAAAATTTGTTAGAGCACCACAAAGAAGCCCAAGATTATTTAGCCAGCCGGGGCGTGCAGGCTAAAAGCATACAGGAGTTTCGCTTGGGCTTTTGCTTGGGTCCTAGGGTGTTAGAGTTTATCCAACGCCGCAGGTTAGACAAACAAGCCCTTTTAGACTTGGGAGTCTTGGGGCAAGATGAGAGGGGTAAAATCTATGCGCGTTTTTCTAATCGCCTCATCTTCCCCATCCACAACCCCAATGGTAAGATTGTGGGCTTTGGGGGGCGGGTGTTGCAAGAAAACTCCCAAATGGCTAAATACGTTAACTCCCCACAAAGTCGCCTCTTTAATAAATCTAAATTGCTCTATGGCTATTTTCAAGGGCGCCAACACATCGCTAAGAGTCAACAACTCATCTTGACAGAGGGGTATTTAGATGTGATCTTGCTCCATCAAGTGGGTTTTAATAATGCTGTTGCCACTCTAGGCACGGCTTTAACCGAACAACATTTACCCTTGCTAGAGCGCTTTGATCCGGATGTCATCTTGGGCTATGACGCAGATGAGGCGGGCAGGGTGGCAGCTTTTAAGGGCGCGCAGATGCTCGCGCTGGCCAATAGACGCGGGGGGGTAGTGTTTTTTGAAGAGGGGCTAGACCCCGCAGAAATGCTAGCCCAGGGCAAGAGCGCAGCGATGCGCGCGATCTTAGCCCATCCGATGCGCTTTGCCGAACATGTCCTGCGCGCCATGTGTGCGGACACACCTCTTCAAGACCCTCTAGCCAAACAGCAAACTCTCCAAGAGGCGCTGGCGTTTTTACACCGCTTGCCCTCTTTGCTACAAGAGCATTACCAAGCGATGTTAGCCCACCTTTTAGAAATCCCCATCGCATTGGTGCGCTTGCAACCCCCCCAAGAAACCCCCTTTTTGCCAACAGCCCCACAACACATGCTCACCCATGATAGAATAGAAGCTCTCCTACTCAAGTATCTTTTAAACGATGCGTCCTTGCTAGCGCGCGCGCGTCCCTTTTTAGAGGTAACCCTGTTTAAGACCTTGGCGCGCGAATTGCTAGCTTTGCTTGCAGGCAATCTAGACGATCCTAGATTAGTGGCCATTGGTTTGGATAACTCATTACCCATGCGTGAAAACGGGTTTAAGAGCGAATTCATCACCTTTCTTGAAACACGCTATCAAGAACAACAACGCCAGATTGAGAACCTATATCAGGATTTGGATCCGGTACAGCGCCTAGAAATCCTCACGGATTTGCGCGCCAAGATCATGCAATTACACCAAAGAAAAGGAGACTATTATGAAAGCCTTAGCCTTATTTAGTGGGGGGTTGGATAGCTTGTTATCCATGCACCTTGTGGCTTCACAGGACATTGAGGTGATCGCCTTGCATTTTAATATCGGCTTTGGGGGCAATAAGGACAAGAGAGAGTATTTGCAAAAAGCCAGTGCGCAAGTGGGGGCGCAAATCCTCTTTTGTGATATTCAAGAGCAGTTTTTTAATGAGGTGCTCTTTAGGCCCAAATATGGCTATGGCAAGTATTTTAATCCCTGCATTGATTGCCATGCCAATATGTTCAGGCAGGCTTTTTACAAACTCTTAGAGTTACAGGCAGATTTTGTGATCAGTGGAGAGGTGCTAGGGCAACGCCCTAAGAGTCAACGCAGGGAGGCAATGGATCAAGTCAAAAAATTGGTGCGCGCCTTTGGGCAAGAAAGTTGCTTTGATAGCTTGCTGGATCGTCAGGGCAATAACCCCAATAAACCCCAATTTTTAGATCAACTCTTGCTAAGGCCTATGAGCGCGCAACTCTTAGAGCCTAGCTTTATGGAAAAGCAGAGTTGGGTGGATCGCACGCGGTTGTGGGATGTGCAGGGGCGTAGCCGTGTGCGCCAACTAGCCAAGATCAAAGAGCTAGGCTTAGAGCATTATGAAAACCCTAGCGGAGGGTGTTTGCTCACAGATTTAAGTGTGAGTCAAAAATTGAAAGATTTACAAGCCCACCGTCAAAGCACCCAACAAACAATGGTGGTACAAGACAATGTGATCGTAAAGGTGGGGCGTTACATGGTGGTGGGAGGGGCGCGCTGTGTGGTGGCGCGCAACGAGTTAGAAAATGTCAAGCTAGATATGGAGCACCCTCTGATGGATCGCATTGAATTGCTAGATTGCAAAGGGCCTTTAGGGCTTGTTGAAAAGCATGCCAGCGCGCAAGAAAAGAGTTTGGCCGCCCAAATTGTGCTAGGGTATGCCAAGAGTCAGCCCGACATGTTTTATCGCGTACAAGTGGGCGATGTACTGTTGCGCTTAAGCCCTATGCACAAAGAAGAGGCGCGAAAATATCTCTTCATGGGCTGAGAGTGTGTATAATGGCGCGGTGAGGAGTTAGAGATGGAAAAGTTTATCGGATTAGGGGTTGTGGGTAATTTTGCCAGACATTTAGAACAGGCAGGTGAAAGCCACACTTTTATCAATATGAAGCACATTGAGAAAGACGCGCCTAAGGGGTTGTTCCCCTTTTACCTCCCCCATGATGATGGGTATTTGGGGCGTTATTGCATTGACAACCATTACATTATTTTGCCCCCGGAAATGGCCAATTTGCATGTGCAAGCCGAGCCAGAGATCGCCCTAGAGTGCGAGATTATCTATGATAAAGAGGGGTATGTAGAGAGCGTGGTGCCCAACTACTTTATGGCCTTTAACGACACTTCTGTGCGCAATTTAGACACCAAGAGACTCTCTAAGAAAAAGAACTTTTCTAAGGGGTCTAAGGGCATGGGTGAGAAATTGCTCATCGATCGCTTTGTTTATGGGGGAGTGTGCAATGATTATTCCATCGCTTCATTTCTAACTAGAGAGGGCCAAACTCATGTCTATGGGGAAAATTCTAAATTAGTCAAATACGAGTATTTCTACGACAAACTTTTAGGTTGGATTGTAGAAATGCTCAATACCCAGAAAGATACCGGGAGTTTAGAGGACTTGCGGCAGGTCTTGAAAGCACAACACTTGGTCTCCAAGTGCATCATCACCATCGGGGCCACGCCCTACATGCCCTTTGCTCAAGAAAACTTCTTACAAAAGGGAGATTGCATCACCATTATCGCTTACAACCATCGCCGTTATAATTTTGATAAAATCTTTGAAGTGGTCTCCAAACAGCAGCTAGGAAAAACCCGCCTCAAGGCGATTTCCTATATCCAGCAGGAAGTGGTCATAGAGGGTGATCCTGTCTAGTTTCTTGCCAAATTATTTTTAAGCACAATAATAATACTCTTTTAAGATTCTTATTAAGGGGGTTTTAAATCATTTTTTATTAGAAATAAGACTAAATTTTATAACTAGAGGCCAGACTATGAAAACCAAGGAAAGTTCAGACCTCCAACAAGAATTTAATAAACTCAAGCAGGAGTATTGGCAGCAGGAGACCATTTATGCAATCTATCTTAGGGAGAGCAAGCGCAATCTCTATGGCTGTAAAGACATCGCTACCCGCCATCAGTTTTTTGTTGAGCGCATGCAAGCCTATAAACCCCTCAACGATGTCTATTTGCGCTTGCGCGCCTTTTCTAAATGCCATAAAATCCCCATGCACCAAATTCGCGAGTCCTTTGAAAAGTTTCGCCGCACTTACAACAACACTTTGACCTCTATCAGGCGTTATGAAGTGAAAATCCAAAAAATCAAGGAGGGCAAATCCCCCTCTGATTGGGACTAAAAAAGCTTGATTCTAGGCTCTCTTTTGCAAACACAAGTGCCAACCCAAGTGGCTTCAACGCCCAAATCTCTCAAAGCTCTTAGGCACTCTTGCGCCTCTTTAGCCCCCAAAGCCACTAACAACCCCCCAGAAGTCTGCGCGTCATAAAAGAGTATATCGGGGAGTTCGCTTTGGTTGCACACGCGCGCCTGCAGGGCTTTTTTGTTTGCCACACTCCCCCCCGGGTACACCCCCTGTTTGGCTAGCTCTAAAGCTCCCTCTAAAAGGGGGATTGCGCCCGTGTTGATCTCTATGGAGATGGCAGGGTTGAGCATTTCGCACAAATGCCCCACGAGCCCAAAACCCGTTACATCCGTGCAGGCATGCACGCTAAAATCTTGTAAGACTTGCATGGCCTTAAAATTCAAAGCCGCCATGCTCTCTATGGCTTGGGGCGCGCTTTCTAAGAGCTTGCGCTTTAAAGCGGTGGTGATGATCCCACTGCCTAAAGGCTTGCTTAAGAGGATCGCATCGCCCACCTGCGCCCCATCATTGCGCCATAGACTCTTTTCTACCACCCCGGTTACACTGAGCCCAAACTTCTGCTCCACATCGCTTAGGCTGTGCCCGCCCAAAAGAGGGCATGTACACTCACTCAGCTTATCTAAGCAGCCTTGCATGATCGCCTGCACGCTCTCCACACTTACATGCTCTTGATCCCATGCAAGGATACTCAGCGCGCTGATTGCGCGCCCCCCCCTTAGCAAAGACATCGCTTAAGGCATTAGCCGTAGCAATCTGCCCATAGATATAAGGGTCATCCACCACCGGAGGGATCACATCTACACTTTGCACCAACAAAGACCCCCCCACTTTTATCGCCCCGCAATCGTCCTTATGCCGAAAATCCAACACCACGCCGGGCAAGCAGGGCTGTTCGAGCTTGGCTGTGATTTGTTTGAGGTCCTCCAGACCCACCTTCGCCGCTCAACCCGCACAGCGCACAAATTGGGTTAATGCTTCTGCCAACTTACTCCTTTATAATCGTCTTGGCCTTTGTGCCCACCGCGGTAGCCCCACTGGGCAAATCTGAAACCACCACCGCATTAGCCCCGATCTTGACATCATCGCCGATCGTGATAGCCCCCAAGACCTTCGCCCCCGCTCCCACGACAACACGATCACCTAAGGTAGGGTGGCGTTTGCCCTTGAGCTTGCCCGTGCCCCCTAGAGTTACCCCGTGGTAAATGGTAACATCATCGCCAATTTCTGTGGTTTCTCCAATCACCACGCCCATGCCATGATCAATAAAAAGCCCGCGCCCAATTTTTGCCCCCGGGTGGATTTCTATCCCGGTGATAAAGCGCATCAGCTGTGAAAGCGCGCGGGCGATAAAGTAAAGCCGGCGCTTGTGCAAGGCATGGGCTAGGCGGTGGGCAAGCAGGGCATGGATCCCCGGATAGAGCAATAACACCTCCCATTTATTGCGCGCGGCCGGATCCTGTTGTAGGGCGCGCTCTAGGCTATAATCCAGATCCAGCATCATAGAGTCCGGTGGAGATGTATTTTTCTCCCCCATCGGGGGCAATAGCAAGCACAGACTTGCCCTGACCCAATTTGCGCGCCACCTGTAACCCGGCAAAAATCGCCGCTCCTGAAGAGATCCCCACCAAAATCCCCTCTTTTTCTCCAAAGAGTTTGGCACACTGCGCTGCCTCTTTTTCATCTACCGCGATCACTGCATCCACCACGCTTTGATCATAATTGGCCGGCACAAAGCCTACCCCGATGCCTTGAATCTTATGGGGACTATGCGTCCCCCCACTTAAAATGGGGGATTGGGCGGGTTCTACCGCGATGATTTTAGCCGGGTGGTTTTGTTCTTTAAACTTACGCCCCACGCCCGCAATCGTGCCCCCCGTGCCCACGCCCAACACCACAGCATCCACGCCGGGCAAATCCTTTAAAATCTCTTGGGCGGTGGTGTCATAGTGTTTTTGGGGATTGGCGGGGTTTTCAAATTGTTGGGGGATGAAATAGCCTGCTTGTTTACCAATTTCTAAAGCCCTATCAATGGCTCCCTTGGTGCCCTTAGAAGCCTCCGTTAGAATCAACTCTGCCCCATAAGCCTTGATGAGCTCGCGCCTCTCCACACTCATGCTCTCTGGCATGACAATGATGACTTTATAGCCCTTGAGCAAGCCCATGAGCGCTAGGGCGATCCCGGTATTGCCACTGGTGGGCTCAACAATGGTCATCCCTGCACACAGCCGCCCGTCTTGTTCTGCCTGCTCGATCATCCCCAAAGCCGCGCGATCCTTCACACTCCCCCCCGGGTTAAATTTCTCTAATTTGACAAAAAAATCTGCCGCCCCCTCCTCTAAAAGGTGATTTGTCTTTAAAATGGGGGTGTTGCCAATCAAGTTTAAGGCATTATTGTAAATCATGAGTCTGCCTTTCTTAAGAATTAAAAGGGATTTTTCTCAAATATTCTAGCCCCTCAGGTGTTCTGTGATCAAAAAACACGCTTTGGGCGGTGTCCATTGTGGCGATTTTGGCCAAATCCTCTTGATCCAAATGAAAATCAAAGATTTGGGCGTTTTGCGCGATCCGCTCCATCTTAGCCGACTTAAATAAAACCGATATGCCCCTTTGGGTGATCCAGCGCAAAATCACTTGGGCGACGCTTTTGTGGTATTTGTGGGCGATCTCTTGCAAAATGGGGTGTTTGAAAATGCCGTTCTTATCCTGTGCAAAGGGCGACCACGCTTGGGGCTGGACTTGGTGTGCTTGCATAAACTCCTGATCGTGTTGTCTTTGGAAAAAGGGATTAAGCTCAATTTGATTGACTGTGGGGGCGATCTCATTAAAGGCGATGAGATCGGCTAGGCGATCGGGGTAAAAATTGCTCACCCCAATGGCGCGGATTTTGCCCTCTTTGTATAGAGTTTCTAGGGCGCGGTAAGTCCCATAGTAGTCGTTAAAGGGCTGATGTACCAACACCAAATCCAAGTAATCTAAGCCCATTTTCTGTAAGGATTTTTCAACTGAAAGCTTCGCCCTTTGCTCCCCAGCGTTGCTAAACCAAACTTTGGTGGTGATGAACAATTCTTCACGGGGGACGCTTGCTTTATTGACCGCGCGCCCTAGTCCTGCCTCATTGCCATACATTTGCGCCGTGTCAAAAAGGCGGTATCCCTTGTCTATGGCTTCTAAGACAACACTCTTACATGCCTCATCGGGGATTTGAAACACCCCAAGACCTAGAATAGGCATTTTGACTTGGTTATTTAAGCTGACATACTCCATTAAGCACTCCTCAATTAAAGCCTACACTCTTAGCACAAAAAAGCTAACTAACTTCTTTCTAAAAACAGGTCTTTTTCGCTAATTTGTGCCCCCTCGCTTAAGATAGCCGCCCTCTCCACCACAGAGAGCAGTTCGCGGATATTGCCATGCCATGTGTAATTTAGCATGCACTCCTTAGCCTGATCGCTAAAACTCTTTGCCCCTAAATCATAGGCGCACAGCACTTCTTGTAACTTCCACTCTGCTAAGGGTAAAATCTCCTCCTTGCGTTCTCTTAGGGGGGGGATCTTCAGCGGGATGGTGTGCAGGCGAAAAAAGAGATCTTCTCTAAACTCTTTGGCGGCGATCTTCTCGTGGATATTGGTGTTGGTGGCGGCGATGAAGCGCACATCAATTTTAATAGGCTTGTGGCTACCAAGCCGCACGATCTCTTTTTCTTGGATCGCTCTTAAAAGCTTGCTTTGGAGTTTCAAGGGCATTTCGCTAATTTCATCTAAAAACACGCTCCCCTTGTGCGCGCTCTCAAACAGCCCCGCCTTGGCACTGGTCGCGTCCGTAAAAGCCCCCTTTTCATAGCCAAAGAGTTCTGATTCTAACAAATGCTCGGGGATGGCTGCCATGTTGATCGCCACAAAGGGCGCGTCTTTGCGCTTGGAGTGTTCATGAATAAAATGGGCAAAGACCTCCTTACCCACCCCACTAGGACCTTGTAAAAACACACTCGCATCGGTGGCAGCGGCTTTGAGCGCTTGTTTTTGCACCGCCTCTAGGGCGCACGATGTGGCGATGAAAAATTCTTTTTTACAAGCTTTATTCACAGGGTGGATTTTGTGAAACTCAAGCACCTTTTTACTGCGATAAATGGATTCTAAAAGCAATTCTGGCTTGAAGGGCTTTTGAAAAAAATCCTTCACGCCTAAGCGAATCGACTCGATGGCTTTATTGAGTGTGGCGTTACCCGTGATCACAATGGCTTCATAACGCCCCTCTAATTTGCGCAAAAACTCCAGCCCATCCATCTGGGGCATGTTGATGTCTGTGATGATGAGTTCAAAACTTGCATCTAGGGCTTTGAGCGCGTCTTTAGGGCTTTTAAAGGCGACCACTTCTAAATCTTCTTGATCGCTAAAAAAGAGTTCTAAACTCTTGCGCATGTTGATGTCATCTTCTACAATGGCAATTTTCATGCTATCTCCTTGTGTAAATTTCAAGCACTAACAAGCCCCCCTCTAAGGACACACTAGCGGGGGCGACCATGCGTAAAGTGGCGTTGTTTTGGTTTTGCATCGCCGTGTTAAACCCACTGCTTTCAATACGCACCTCCCCTTGATACAGACAATCCACCACTTGTTCTTGATAGCTTTTAAGCAAAATATCCAATAAAAAGGGTTCTTGTTTGGGGGGGAGTTTGGGCTCATTGACCGGGATTTCACATGTATAATGCGCCTTGCTGGCATGTTTTCTTAGCGCGCGCGCGATCCCAAAGGATTGGCGCTTGGCAACCCCATTATGCACCTGCATGGCATAAGAGATCACAAACTCCTGCGCGTGCAAAAACCCCACCAAGCATAACAAGCAGAGAGCTTTATTGCGCTTCTTCTTTAGGGCAGGTGCTCGCATAGACCACCTCATCACTTTGTACTTGCACCAACTTCACCCCGCTAGCGTTGCGCCCGGTTTCGCGGATCGTATCCATAGGCATGCGAATCATCTTCCCGCTTTTGGTGAGCAACATCAAATCCTGCCCCTCATCTACGCTCACAATCCCCACTAAATGCCCGGTTTTAGGGGTGATCTTCACTCCAATCAATCCCAAGCCCCCCCGCCCCTGTGGGCGATAAGCCCCGGCTAAAGTTTGCTTGCCTATGCCCTTAGAGCTCACACTCAAGAGTTTTTGCTCATCGCTTAAAATCACCCCTCCCCCGATCACCGCATCGCCCTCTCTTAAGCGCATGCCAATGACCCCCCTAGCCGCCCGCCCCATCTCGCGCACACTCTGCACGCTAAAGCGGATACACATCCCCTTAGAGCTTGCCATAAAGAGCTCCTGCACGCTTGAATCCATAATTTTAGCCGTAACCAGTGTGTCGTCTTCTTCAAGCACAATGGCGCGCACCCCCCCCCTAATGCGCCCAAACGCGCTCAGTTCGGTGCGCTTGACCATGCCTTTTTGGGTGAAAAAGACTAGGGATTTATCTGTATCAAAATCCTTAGTGGGGATGGTGGCTTTAATGCTCTCCCCGGGTTGCAAGTCTATCAAATTGACCAGCGCACGCCCGATCGCATTACGCCCCATCTCTGGGATTTTATAGACCTTGAGCCAATAGAGTTGCCCGGTGTTGGTGATGAACAAAATGATGTCATGGGTGTTGGCGATGAAAAAGGATTCGATGAAGTCGTCCTCATGGGTGTTGCCAGACATCTTGCCCTTGCCCCCGCGCCTTTGTTGTTCATAGACCTTTAAGGGGACGCGCTTGACATAACCCTTATGGCTGATGGTAACAACCATGTCTTCATGGGGGATTAAATCCTCAATGCCAATCCCCTCGTAGTCCTCTTCAATCTGGGTTTTACGCGGGGTGCTGAATTTCTCCTTAACCTCTAAAAGCTCCTCTTTAATGAGGGCGTTGAGTCTGTCTGCACTCTGCAAAATCCCCTCTAAAAGCGCGATTTTTTCTTGTAATTGGGCATGTTCTTGCTGGATTTTCTCTTGCTCTAATCCGGTGAGGCGTTGCAAGCGCATCTCTAAAATCGCCTTGCTTTGCTCCTCGCTTAAATGATGAGACTGCATGAGCAAGTCCTTAGCCCCCTGTGCGTCCGCACTCCCCTTAATGAGCGCGATCATCGCCTCGCTGTGTTGCAAGGCAACCTTGAGCCCCTCTAAGATATGCGCGCGCGCTTTGGCTTTTTCTAATTCGTGAATGGTGCGCCGAATCACCACGCTTTTACGATGTACTAAAAAGAGCTTGAGCAATTCTAAGAGATTGAAAATGCGCGGTTCTTTATTGTAGATGGCAAGTAAGATAATGCTAAAAGTGATCTCCATATTGCTAGACTTGTAGAGATGGTTTAAAACAATCTCAGAAAACGCATCTTTTTTGAGTTCAATCACCACGCGCACCCCCTCCCTATCGGATTCATCGCGCACTTCGGCAATGCCCTCTAGCACTTTATCCTTCGCTAGGGCGCTGATTTGCTCAACTAGCTTTGCCTTATTAACTTGATAGGGGATCTCCTCAATGATGATAGTCTCGCGGTTGTTGTGTTTTTCTACCCGACTTTTGGCGCGCACTTTGATACGCCCCCGCCCGGTGTTATACGCCTCTAAAATCCCCGCCTTGCCATAGACCACCCCCCCTGTGGGGAAGTCTGGTCCTTGCACAATGTCCATTAACTCTAGCAACTCCGCTTGAGGGTTGTCTAGCACATAGATCAGCGCGTCAATGATTTCATCGGGGCGATGGGGGGGGATGGAGGTCGCCATCCCCACGGCAATCCCGCTAGAGCCATTGATGAGCAAATTGGGCAAACGGCTGGGCAAAATATCGGGTTCTTTGAGGGTGCTATCGTAATTGGAGACAAAATCGATCGTGTCCTTATCCAAATCCCTCAAGAGTTCTTCACTGGGAGCTGCCATGCGCGCCTCAGTGTAGCGCATTGCCGCGGCGTTGTCTCCATCAACAGAGCCAAAATTGCCCTGCCCATCCACTAGAGGCAGACGCATAGAAAAATCCTGTGCCATGCGCACTAAGGCTTCATACACCGCGCTATCGCCATGGGGGTGGTATTTCCCAATCACATCCCCCACAATGCGCGCACTCTTCTTATAGGGCACTTTAGAGCCCAAGCCCAATTCGTGCATGGCATATAGAATACGCCGATGCACCGGCTTTAGCCCATCCCTAGCATCGGGCAAGGCGCGCCCTACAATCACGCTCATGGAGTAGTCTAAATAACTCTCTTGTAGGGACTCTTCAATGCGAATGTCTTCAATCTTGGGTTGCAAAACTCCTCCTAAAATACAAAATAAGCCCCCCATACGAGCGCAAAAAACACCAAAGCGATTAACTGGGCGGCACTGCCCATGTCCTTAGCCTTTTTGGCTAAGGGGTGCTCTTGTGTGCTGGTGAAATCCACCGCGTTTTCTAGCGCACTATTGAGTAATTCTACCACCACGCACAGCACCCCGGGCAAAACCAAGAGCACAAATTGCACAAAAGAATGCGCACACAAAAACGCCCCCACCAAGCCCCCCAATGCCAAGTACAACACCTGTCTAAAAGCGGGCTCGTCTTTAAAAGCCGCTCTCAAGCCGTCCTTAGAATAAAGCCATGCTTTTAAGATACGCTTCATGGGTGTACTTTTAGGCTCAAATGAGGAAGAAATTCCCATGGACTATTGAAGGCTTCTAGGGGCTTAAAGGCAGAATCCTTATTGCGCACAGTAAAGCCAAAATGATCGCTCTTATTGGTGGCAAAAGCGTTAAAGGTTTTGAGCAATTCTTGCGCATGGGTAACTTCTTCTTGCAAACCCGCGATCATCAAGCCCACAATCACCACCCCCTGAAACGATTTTTGCAATTGGGCTAGTGCTTTGTCATAGTCCTTAGGGTCTTTGAGATCGCCAGATTCTTGTAAGAAGGGCAAGAGCACGGCTTTAAAATTTTGGCTTTTCAGATCTATGTCTAGGGTCTCCACATGGGCTTGTAAGGATTTAAGATCATTAGTTTGCAAGAGAGCTTTGAGGTTGAGGGGTCTTTTAGGGTCTTTGAGGCGGGCGTCTAACCCCAATGCGTACTCCAACTCCCCGGGAGCCTTGCAATGGCTTTGGGTGAGCAGTGTTGCGTTCTCAAGCTGTAGGGTTATGGTACAATGCGCGCTTTTAGGAGCCCACCTCTTTGGTATTTTGATGTGCGCTAAATCCAGTTGAAACTCTAACCCATGCGATTTGACCTCACTCAATCGCACCACAATAGGGCCTAGATTGGGCTCTTTAACCCCCGCGCTCACACATTTAATATGTTTAAATCCCGAGCACTCAAAGGGGGCGGCGTGGATATGGGGGGCTAAATGATTCAAACTTTCTTGCAAGATCTTCTTGATGTCATGGCTGAGTTTCAAGCCCACGCCCAATAAGGCCATGGCCAACAACGCCCCCACAATCAAAAAGACGCGCAAAAATCTCTTCCCCATCAAAACGCGATATCCAATTCAATACTGCCAATATTGTGGTTGCGTGGCTGCGCCCTAAAGGTTTTGCTCATATCGATCGCGCTAAAGGAAAGTCTAATACCCTTGTAGGCAATAGCGATCCCAATTTCAGCATTATAGAGAAAATAGGGCAATGTGGTGATCCCCCTTGTAGCCGGGCTATTGCCCTGCACAAAGACATCTAGGGGCTGGAATTTCCCCGTGGCCCCAAAGAAAACATAGAGCGAAAACGCATCGCTGACAGGCATCCCCCCGCTAAAGCCCGTGTTGATCTTATTGGGCCCAAAATCCACGCTCAAATTATAGCCCAAGCGCAACATAGACCCTAGTTTAAAATCCGTGATCGCATTGCCCAAGTCCATGCCCACCCCAGCCAACACATCTACATCAAAGAAACGGGTGTTGTACAAGGGGACTTTTTGCCACCATGCGTAATGGAATTCAAAAATAAATTCATTGATAATTTGGCTCGCCCAGCCTAAAAATTTGGGGTCATGCCCCCAAGTGTGGATCAAATCTTGGGTTTTGCCCGCTAGAGCGCCCGGCCCCACTGTGCCCATCGAGATAGCCAAACTCTCTAGAGTGTGTTCACTTCTTTGTAAAATCCCTAATTGCGCGCGCAACCAACCTCCATAGAGGTGATCGCCCCTTACTGGGGTGGTGAGGGCGCGGTGGGCCAGGGTGGGGGTGAACATGCTTTGGGTGAGATAAAGGGTAAATCGGGTTACTTTGGGTTTTTTGATCTGCAAGCTCAGATAGTCCATCCAAGCCATCTTAGAATGGCTAAAATCGTACTCTTTGCTCGCCCAACCGATGCGTGTCCCGGCTGTGTAGTAGCGATCAATATAGGGATTAATATAGCCATCGTTTTCACTGAGCAAATCAATGTACTGCTTTTTATGGGGGCTAAGAGAAACCGCACTCAAACTAGACAATAGCAAAAGCAAGGGGGGCAAGCAACGCATGAACCCTATTATAGCAAAATTTCATGCTAACATGCCAGCTAGCTTAACACAAGGATCGCCATGTATTCCCCCCAAATCACCCAAATTCAAGAATCGAGCACCATTGCCATCACCACTCTAGCCCAAGAGCTCAAAAGCCAAGGCAAGGACATTTTGAGTTTTAGCGCCGGGGAGCCAGATTTTGACACCCCTCAGAGTATTAAGCAAGCCGCTATCCAAGCCATTCAAGAGGGGCGTAGCAAGTACACACCCATAAAGGGTATCCCTGAGCTGCTTAAAAGCGTGAGCGCGAAATTCCAACATGAAAACCAACTAGATTACCGCCCTGATGAGGTGATGCTTTGCAATGGGGCAAAACAATGCCTCTTTAATGTCTTTCAGGCATTACTCAATCCGGGCGATGAGGTGATTATCCCCACCCCATGCTGGGTTACTTACCCCGAGCTAGTGCGCTATAGCGGGGCAAAGCCCGTGTTTTTGCCCACCACCAAACAGAGCGCTTTTAAGATCACCCCTACCCAACTTCAAGAAGCTCTAACCCCCAAGAGTAAGATCGTAGTGCTCACCAGCCCCTCTAACCCTACGGGCATGGTGTACTCTAAAGAAGAGCTAGAAGCCCTAGCCCCCGTGATCGCCACTTCTAACGCCTTTGTATTGAGCGATGAAATTTATGAAAAACTGGTTTATGAGGGGAGTTTCTACGCCTTTGGGGCGTTGCCGGGCATGTTGGAGCGCACCATTACTATTAATGGGCTTTCTAAAGCCTTTAGCATGACCGGCTGGCGGGTGGGCTTTTTGGGCACGAAGGATAAAACCCTGCTCAAACACATGGTTGCTTTGCAAAGCCATAGCACTTCTAATATTAATTCTATTGCCCAATACGCCGCGCTCAAAGCCCTTAGTGGAGTGGCTAAGGACGATGTGGAGCGCATGCGCCTAGCCTTTAAGCAACGCCGCGATGTGGCTTATGCGGGGGTTAACGCCATTAAGGGACTGAGTTGCTTGAAACCCCAAGGGGCGTTTTATTTGTGGATCAAAATCCCAAGTACAAGCTTAGAATTTTGCCAAAAACTACTAGAGAGTCAGGGGGTTGCGCTGGTGCCCGGGGTTGCTTTTGAGATGGAGGGTTTTGTGCGCATGTCCTATGCGTGCTCCCTAGAACAGATCCAAAGCGGGCTAGAGAGATTGGCTCGATTCTGCGCCTAAATCTTGAGCTAGAAGCGCCTCTTGAATCACATGGGCACCGCCCTGTTTGCCCACTTGGATCACCACATCGATCGCGCTTTTGACATAACGTTCCACCACATGGAAGGGTAGGCGCGCTCGACTCCCCATCTCCAAATTCAGCGCGATGGCTTCTAACACTTGATGAACGCTGTTAGCATGCAAGGTAGAGAGCATGCCCTTATGCCCCGTGTTACCCAAGCGTAAAAATAATAGCGTGTTGCGCGTGTCAATTTCGCCCACCATGAGGCGATCAGGGCGCATGCGCACGGCCATGTTCAACGCGTCTTCATAACGCAAGTTTTGCTCCCCCTTGCTCACCAACAACCCTACCGCGTTTTCAAACGCGCTTAAATCCAGCTCTTGGCTATCTTCCACGCTCACCAAACGGGTTTGTTTGGGGATACAGGCTAAAAGCGCGTTGAGCAGGCTAGTTTTCCCGCTGGCCGTGCCCCCACTAATGAGGATGTTATGCCCCCCCTGCACCCACTTTTGCAAATGCGCATAGCCATAGGCGCAGCGCGCGCCCAGAGCAAAACTCTTTAAAGAAAAGACTTGTGCGCTGGGTACGCGGATATTCAAACTGATTTGCTGGGTGGTGGTGATGCTAAAGTGGTTAGCACTCACCCGGCAACGCGTGAAGGGTAAGGACGCGTAGAGCATGGGGTGGGCGGCATCAAAGGGCAAAGCATAGTAGCTAGCCAGTTGTTCGCAAAAGCGCAGTAAAAATTCTTTGCTCAAGGCAGGTTCTAGGATTTTGTCGCGGGTGTGATCGTCTCTATAAAGCCAAATCTCTTTTTCTTGATTGCTGACTAACTCGCTGATCCCACTTTGCAAATAGGGCGTAAATAGCGCGATTTGGGCTTGCAACACCCGGTGCGTGCTTAACATAAACCCTCCGCACTTTTTAAGAGTGTATTCTACAAGGTTTTGTAGAGTTTAGCAATGGTGGATCGCGCCTTGCTTGATCTCTTCGTTAGTGTTTTTTGTAGTATAATGGAGGGTTAGATGCAAAAAAGGGGTTCTGATGAAAAAAGTACATCCTCTTGCCCTTAAGTTTAGCCATGCGGTAGCTAGGCACATTAAGGCCAACCAAGCCCAACGCGCCCAGCTCTACGCCTTTAGCCCCCGTGTCTTTGAGCCCCAAAGACCCATTCTTGCACACAGATCCCCCCTAGTTTTCCCCAAATTCCCCCCTCTTAAGAAAACCTCTAAAGCTGGGGCCTTATTGGCTGGGGCCTTATTGGCTGGAGGGCCTCTCAAGGCTCTAGATGACACATATAAGGTGAGAGGGGGGTTGCTCGCGCCCAAAAGCGCGCTAGTCAGCCCTGTGAGCACAACCCCTCCCCAGCTACGCTACAGCGCGATCCCCTTGAGTCAACAAGCCGCGCGCAACGCTCTGCTCCCCTCCACGCGATTTGGCCTAGGGCGCGCCCCCCAGCCTATGATGGCATTGGTTTTGCCCGCCATATCCACGTCCCAGAATGTGTGGGATAAGATTTATAATCTCCAAAACGGAGACTATAATGTGGGCAATAATGGGATTGCCTATGTCAATCCAGGTCATGGCACTCTTGGCACTTATACGAGCTGGATAGGTGGTAGATCCTTTAGCGTCAATGTTACCGGGGGCAATCAAGGAACCCTAGTGATTGGTAACAATACGCCAAGTGTAGCCACGGGCGGGACTATTTGGATTCCTGATGGGAGCATAGGTCCTATTACGGGGAATTTTAAAGCTCCAAATATTTATCTCACCAACACTTTTAAAACCGGTGTTGCCAGCGGTTCAGGGAAGGGGGTGATGAGTTTTGATGCTACTAACAATCTTGCCATGGACGGGCTTACCTATGACAATACAGAAACCATTTTAGGGGGGCGCGCAACAGGGGCGGGGCCTAAGTCTAGCGCTACTTTCAAGGCCGGTCATGATATGCAAGTTACCAATAGCAATTTTACAGACAATACGCGAGGCACTTTCGAACTTAGTGCTCAAAACACCACTCTAGATAACAGTAGCTTTAATGGGTACTACACCAATATCTCCTTGAGCACTAGCCAAAGCTTGCAAGCCACTGGCATGAGTTTTGACAACGCCTACGGGGTTACGAACTTGAGTGGACAAAGCGGGCTAACCCTCAATAACGCCAGCTTTAGCGGGCAGGATAATAGCGTGAGCTTGAGTTCTAATAATGGCGATTTGAACGTGAACAACACCCAATTTAATAACGCCAAACAGATTAACGTAGATGCCAATAGCGCGAGCTTTAGCAATACGGTTTTTGGGACCACAGGGCAGGCACAAAGCCAGTTTAAAGCCAACACTCTCAATTTCAATAACACTTCTTGGAATGGGTCTACTTGGTATAGTTTTCAAGGTAAAAATGCTAACAACCCTACCACGACTTTTAGCGGAACAACCACTATTAACACCGATAGCCCGACTCTCTCTCCCTTCACAGCTCTTAAGGGGACGATCAACCTTAGCCCGGGGGCAATCATCAATATCAACCAGGTTTTAAACCCTAATCAGAACTATACTCTATTTGGTAGCGAAATCGTATCCGAAGGCAAAAAGATAGAAAGCACGCAGATCGCGCAGTTTTTGGAATTTAATGGGATAAAACTCACCGCCGTAGATAATGGCGGGCAAGTATCGTTAGAAGATTTGGTAGATGGATATGATATTTTCAAGATCAACGTGAATTTTAGCGGGAACAAGATTGTCTTAACCCCCGTCTTCATGCCCACCAACATTTGGTCCTCCGTGTATTGCATGGGTAACTTGAATCTGACTGGCTACTGTGCGAGTCATCCCGCAGAGAAGACTTTTAATATTGACAATGGGATCGCTTTCATCGATCCCAATTTGAAAAACCCCGATGACCCCTACTGGAACCCTAATGGCAATCTACTAAACACTTATGCAGGAACCGATAATGGTATTAACATCAAAATTAAAGGAAATGGAGCCCTGGTTATTGGCAATAATGTCATGCAGGCTGCCACAGGTGGAGTGATCCGTCTTGGAGGGATGGGGATCAAT
Source organism: Helicobacter vulpis (assembly GCF_003660395.1). Classification (GTDB taxonomy): domain Bacteria; phylum Campylobacterota; class Campylobacteria; order Campylobacterales; family Helicobacteraceae; genus Helicobacter; species Helicobacter vulpis. The sequence goes on along the minus strand of NZ_QXQT01000003.1, from coordinate 88,633 downwards.
GGCGGTCTTGTGGGTTATATCAGGGATAGTTTTAGTGCCACCAATATTTACATGACCAATACCTTCCAAACTGGCAACGAATTTAAAACTGGTGGGGGGGCTGACATTACTTTCAATGCCACCAAGAACATCACCTTGGATGGCCTCAACTACCAAAATCTAAAAGCCGGTGTACAGGGCTCTAATGCTGGTTGGAGTGCAGGGCAGGCCATGAACATACAAAATTCTAATTTTGTAGACCAGACGGGAGGATTTTTTGACTTTAAAGGCAATAGCATCGATTTTGACAATAGCACCGTGCAGGGTACTGGAACTTTTGTCAATCTTCAAGCTAGCAAGGCTTTGTCGCTTAGTGGCAGTATCCTAAGTGGGGGGTATTATCATCTAAACGGTGCTTCTATCGCACTTGAGAATACGGAAATAGACTCGGCTGTCCCTGACTCGACTAAAAAACCCGGCACAAAGGTTAATGCTTTCAATGGCCCAACCACGATGTCAGGAACTAGTTCAGTTCGCTTGATTGGGAGCAATCTCCTAGCTAATAATAGCTTTACTTCAACTGATGATAGTCGCTTTTATTTAAGCCAAGGTAGTAAGGTCAACTTCAGCAACACAGCCACTTTAGGTGGTAGTACAACCCTAAATGTAGAAGCTAGCCAAGCCCAATTTAATGGTATAACTAATCTGAATGACAACACCAATGCAAGCTTGACCCACGGAAGCCAAATTAACTTTATGGGAGTTACTACTGTGGGAGGTGATGCGGTCATCAATTTGGATCAAAGCACCGCTTCATTTGAAAGTAATGCTAATTTCACCGATGCCGCTTATTTGAGCTTGATCAATAACAGTCAGGCCACCTTTGCACAAACCATGTCCTTTGGGGATAACACCGCCGTGAGTGTGAATAGTGGTAGTCAAGTGGATTTTAAAGGGGATACCACCTTTAGCGGGGAAGCTAAACTAGGGATCAATGGGCAAAACGCGCAGGCTAGCTTTGCCAAAGACGCGACCTTTAGTGGCAGCTCTAGCCTGGTGCTCACACAGGGGGCAAGCGCGAATATGCAGGGGACCACCACGCTCAATAGCGGGGTGAATGTGAATCTCTCAGAGGGTAGCCAACTCAACACCCAAACGCTTGATCTCAATGGGGCAGACATTGCCTTGATGGGGCAGAGTACACTGAGTGCGGGGGCGACCACCAGTACGGGCGCGAGCACCTTGTATAGCACAGGCAATAGCGCGCTTAGCTTTGGCCCCTTTAATCTCAAGGGGAGTTTGACTCTTAAAGGAATTCTCACTCCCAATTTTTCTAATCCCTTTATGAATGTCAAGGGGGCGTTTAATTTGAGCGGCACGGGCTTATTAGACATCTCCAATATAGACCTCTTTACCAAGCTCAAATACCAAACCCCTAAGGTTTATGACATCCTCAACACCACAGGGGGGATTGAGGGGATCAGCGGGGCTGATGGCTACCAAAAGATCGATTTCTATGGCATGAAAATTGGTAGTGCCACCTACAACGCCTCCCAAGATAGCTGGAGCTTTGCCAACCCACTCAATGGCGCGCAGCTCATCACCGAGAGTGTGCAGGGGGGTAAGCTAGTGGTTACAATCTCGCAAAACCCCAACCCGGTAGCCACTTCGCTTTATAATATTGCCCCTGAGCTCTACTATTACAAAGAATCTAAACAGAATGTTTCTGGCACGCAGTACGATTATAGCGACAACCGCACCGGGACCTTCTTTTTAGATAGTAATTTAAAAGGGGTGTTCATCCCCCCAGCCACTTCTATGACCCAACCCTTGCAGCCTGAAATCCCGGGCACTTATGGGCCCTATAACCAACCCCTAGACCCCCTTTACATCTACAACCCGGCCATCACGCAGGACAATTTGGGCAGTCTCTATACTTTAGCCTCCAGCTTGTGGCCTCAGTTAGAACAGCTCCTAAAAAGCGGGGTACTTGACAACCTAAACGACCCCACTAAGGTGTTGCAGGCTTTAGAAAACATGCACATCACCCTAGACCCCACCCAGAAGCAAGAACTCTTAAATCTCATCGGGGGGCTCTCTAGCCAGATTAACCAGAGTTTTGCCAATGGTACTTTGGTGGTGGGGGGTACGCAGGTGGGCAAGACCCAAAGTACTAGCGTGGTGTGGTTTGGGGGAAATGGATATGCAGACCCTTGCAGTGGGTCTTCTAGTTGCCAGGATTTGCGTTCTAAGAGTTTAGGGCAATTACTAGAGGGGACTTCAGTAGATTTGGGCTATATTGAAGCGCATTTCAATGCCAAAGACATTTATATCACAGGCACTGTGGGGAGCGGGAACGCCTGGCAGAGTGGGGGAAGCGCGTCTGTGAGTTTCAATAGCGCGAGCAATCTCACCCTCAATGACGCGACCATCACCGCGCAGGGTACTGATCAAATCTTCCCCCTCTTGGGCCAAGCGGGGCTTGAAAAGCTCTTGGGCCAAGCGGGCTTGGGGCAGACCCTAGGCAACATCATCTACCAAAAGGCGCAAGGGAATGCCTTAATCCCCTCTAGTATCCAGGGCTTGGGGGGGTTATTGCCCCCTGGTATCGCTAATGAACCCTTGGGCAATCTCTTAAACGCACAAGACATGCAGGCCATCATGCAATTGCCGGGGTTTACCACCGTGATCAAAGATATTGTAAATTCTAAAACGGTCAGTGATGTTTTTGGTCCCGGGGGACTTATCAATAGCGTAAGCCCTGAAACGCGCGAAAAGATTGATAAGGAATTGGTTAAGCAGATTACAAACGCTAAAGGCAATGTTATAGGCGGCATTGTTAAAATAATTGGCATAAACAATGTGGAGAGTTTTATCAATACTTGGTATGGCGACAAGACCCTTTGGACTTTCATGGATCAATTCTCTCCTGTTAGCTTGGACCAGGCCCTTTCGCAAGCCGATTCGCCCCAGGGGCTTACAGGTTTAGAAGAGCTTTTAAATAAAACCACTTTCGGGCAGATATTAAAAAATGTCTTTGAATATGAGAATTTGATCAATGAAGGTGTGTCTTGGCTAGGGCCTCAAATTCTAGGTACAATGATGAACATGCTTATTCAAGACGCGCTCAATCCCCCGCCTGCTTTGAGCAAGATGTTGGCCAACACCACCTCTAAACTCTTAAACCAGCTCTTGGGTCCGGATTTGATCAACACCCTAAGCCAGCAAAAAGATCTCCAAGCTTTGGCCGATGCTTTGATGCAGGATAAGGGCTTGGGGGGGTTGTGGTCTAAGGGCTTGGGGAGTGTGCTCTCCCCCTCCTTGCAACAGGCCTTACAAAAAGTGGGCATGGGCAATTTGCTAGCCCCTAAGGGCTTGAGTTGGTTGTGGGAAAAGGGCTATTTTAGCTTCTTGGGCGCGGATAATGTGTTGGTGAACAATAGCAATTTTAGCAACGCCACAGGAGGGGCGTTGAGCTTTGTGGCCGGCAAGAATATTATCTTTAGCGGCAATAACGCGATCAATTTCACCAATTACGCGGGCACGCTTAATTTCTTTTCTAACAACACCTCTAATATTGAAGTGAGCACCCTTAATGCCACCAATGGGCTCAATCTCAACGCCCAATTCAATAATGTCTATGTCAAAGGGGGCACGCTCACCACCAATAACAAATACGAGGGAATCAGCGTGAACGCGCAAAATTTTGACTACTTGGGCACTATTGAGGCTAAGGGCGGGGTGGTGGACCTCTCTTTGGTTACAAAAAACACCCTGCTAGGCACGATCAATCTCTCTTCTAACGCCCAGTTATTGGCCAATAATTTAAGCATCCAGCACGCGCTCAACAATAATTCTAGTACTGCGCTCAATATCGCCCAAGATTTTACCCTCTACTCTGGGGCAACTTTGAGCACTAACCCCAATGGGATCGATGTGGGCGGGGCTTTTAGCTCTGCAGGGAGCATGGTCTTTAATGCCGGTACCCAAAGCCCTAGCACGCCCTTTATCCAAGTAAAGGGCATCGCCACCCTCACACCCACCACCAACACGCCCATTCTCGCGCTCAACACCCAAGCCACCAATCAAGCCTACACCTTGCTTAATGCCAAGTGGATCAAATACAATCTCTACAACCAGCCCTTTAACCCCAATAGCTGGAAGGACTATTTGAGTTTGTACACCCAATTAGACATCAACAACAAACACATGCAACTCAACGCGCAGGGTACCGGCTTGCTCTACAATGGCCAAGCCGTCAAGATCGCCGATCATGGCTTGAGCGTGAGCTATCAAAACGCCCAGGGGCAAACCATCACCTCTTCGATCGCCTATAATAATGTGCAAGTAGGGGTGGGCAAACAGCCCAATATCGTGATCCCCACGATCCAAGAGTATATCCAGCAAATCCAAGGGCAATCTAGCGTGGACGCTGTCTATCAAGCGGGCGGACCTAGGGTGATGCAGTGGTTGAACGCGCTCCTTGTAGAAACCAAGAACACCCCCCTCTTTGCCCCCTACTATTTAGAGGACAATTCTCCCCAAACCCTCGTTAAAATGGCCAAGGACATCGCCAATAGCATTGATCTCATCGGCAGCCCCTCCTTGAAAAACAATTCTACGGATATTTTGCAGATCAACACCTACACCCAGCAGATGAGCCGTTTGGCCAAGCTTTCCAATTTCACAGCCAGCGCGCCCACTTTCCATGATTTCTTAGAGAATATCAAGGGCGAACGCTTTGCTAGCGCTGTGCCTAACGCGATGGATGTGATCTTGAAGTATTCTCAAAGAAATGTCCTCAAAAACAATCTCTGGATGCAGGGTGTGGGAGGGGCTAGCTTTGTGGCCGGGGGCACAGGGACGCTCTATGGCATCAATGTGGGTTACGATCGCTTTGTCAAGGGCGCGATCGTGGGCGGGTATGTGGCCTATGGCTATAGCGGCTTCCATGGCAATATCGCCAACGCCAATAGCAATAATGTCAATATCGGGCTCTATAGCCGTGTTTTTGTCAAAAATAGCGAGATCACCTTGAGCGCTAATGAGACTTGGGGCTATAACAAGACCTATATCAACGCCACCAACCCCATTCTCTCCATTGTAAACCAACGCTACGATTACAATACTTGGACAACCAATGTGGGCGCAAACTACGGCTATGACTTTTTCTTCAAAAATAAAAGCGTGGTGCTCAAACCCCAAATTGCGATGCGTTACTACTACATCGGCATGACCGGTTTGCAAGGCACCATGGACAACCCCTTTTACAACCGCTTTAGAGCCAACGCCGATCCCAATAGAAAATCCGTACTCACCCTCAATCTCGCCCTAGAGAGTCGCCATTACTTTGGCAAAAACTCTTATTACTTCGTGATCGCAGACATCGGGCGCGACCTCTTTGTGAGCTCTATGGGGGATAAATTGGTGCGCTTCATTGGCAATAACACCTTGAGTTACCGCAAGGGCGATCTGTACAACACCTTTGCAGGTGTAACTATGGGCGGGGAAGTGCGCTTGTGGAAATCGCTCTACATCAATGCGGGCATTGGGGCGCGCTTTGGGCTAGACTATCAAGACATCAATATCACGGGCAATGTGGGCATGCGCTATGCCTTCTAAGCTGGGATTAAGATTGTCTGCGTTAGCATGCGAGTCCCCCTCCTTGAGCCTCGGAGGAGAATCCTCCGAGGCTTGTGATTTCCTAGAAAGTTAGTTCCTTGAATCCACCCCCCAGCCCGCCTATCGCGCATGTACACGTGATTCTCAAGCCCCTAACCCCCCCAGATGCTCTGCACACTCTAGAAGAGGCGTTGCGCGCTGTAGGCATGGGTTATGACTTCTCTCCCCAGCCTGGGGGGGTGTTGCTTTGCTTGGGAGGCGATGGCACGCTCTTGGGAGCCTTGCGCAGTGGATCGGCATGTTTTGGGGTGCATGTGGGCAATTTGGGCTTTTTGACCGCGACCAATTTAGCCGGGGTGGGGGAGTTCTTGCGCGCGCTCCAAGCGGGATTCTACCGTGTAGAAAAACATTTGATGTTAGAAGCATGGCTAGACAATCAAGATAGCCCCTTTGTGTGCGCCAATGACCTTGTCATCACAAGGAAAGATGTCTATGGGATTTTAGAATTGCGCCTCTTTGTGGAGGGGGTGTTGGCCAATGTCTACCAAGTGGATGGCTTGATTGTCGCCACGCCCCTAGGCTCTAGCGCATACAATATCAGCGTGGGCGGGAGTGTGGTGCACCCCTTATGCCAAAATATTCTTCTCACCCCCATCGCCCCCCATTCTCTCACGCAAAGACCCTTGATCTTAGGCGCGCATGTCCAATTGAGTGTCCAAACCCAAAAAACGTGTTTAATTGTGCTAGATGGGCAAAGCCACCATCTCATGCGCCCGGATCAAGAACTCAAAATCCAACAAGCCATCCCCCAGGCCACCTTGCTCCAGCCCCTAGAGCGCAATTACTTTCAAGTGCTGCGCGAAAAATTCTCTTGGGGTGGGGGTTATGTTTAAACTTGCCTATAGTAGCATTACTCCATGATAGAAGAAGTAATCATCAAGCAGGGGGTGGTGTTTGAAGAAGCGTCCTTGCGTTTGAGCGCGCATTTGAATGTGATCAGCGGGGCGAGTGGGAGCGGGAAGAGTGTGTTATTGGGGTGCATTTTGGCCAGTGTGGGGCTAGCCCCTATGCGCGCAAAATTCTTAGAAGCGCATTACTGTCTAGAGAGCCCCCATGTGATTTGCATAGAAAAGGACAAAAAGGCGCGCTACACCCATAATGGCGCATCCATTAGCAAAAAAGCCCTGCAAGCTTTTTTTGCCCCCCACTTGCTCCATATTTCCAGCCACGCCCACCCCTTTAACCCCCAACTTTTACTAGACATTCTAGATGGCTTTTTAGACCCCTCCTTGCATCAAGCCTTCCAACAAAGCTACACCCATTACACCCATGCGCGCGCACAGCTAGAAAAACTCCAGCAAGAATCAGACTCCCTAGAAACGCGCAAAGAGATGGCGCGTTTTGAATTGGAGAAATTGCAGGCCGTCCGCTTAGAAGAGGGGGCGTATGCGCGCTTAGAGGCGCTCAAAAACCAATACCAAAATAGGGAAAAACGCCGCGCTGCCCTTCAAGAAGGCTTGAGTGCTCTAGAGTGCAGCCAGCCCCTTTATAAGGCCCTCTTGTATACAAATGCCCCCCTAGAGTTTAAAGACGCGTTGCAATGCCACTTAGAAGAGGCTAGAGAATTGCTCTTAAACGAGATGTTTGCCCTAGAAGAGCTAGAACACATGGACATGGAAGCCTTGTTAGATGAGATGGGCAAGTTGGGGGGGATTGTGCGCAAATACGGGAGCGAAGCGGCCGCGCGCGCTAAAAGGGACGCGCTAGCTCAAGACTACCAACGCTATTGCGCCCATGACAGACATCTCAAAAACGCTCAAGAACGCCTGCAAGAGTGCGCGCATGCATGCATGCAATTGGGCCTAGAGCTCACAAAAGCGCGCCAAGCCCATCTAGGCACGATGCAAAGCCTGCTAGAGGGCTACACGACCCCCCTCCTGCTCAAAACCCCGCACTTGTCTTTGGAAGCAATCCCTTTGTGCGCACAGGGTTTAGAGAGCGTGCGCTTGCTCTTGGGCAAGAGCGCGCATTGGAGTGCCGGGGAAACCAACCGCCTGCGCCTAGCCCTCTTGGCCCTGCAGGCCAAACAGCAACCAACCCCTTCTAAAACCCTTTTGGTGGACGAATTGGACGCGAATTTGAGCGGGCAGGAGAGCGCGAATGTCGCCCAAATCCTCAAAGAATTGAGCGCGCATTATCAGGTGATCGCCATCTCTCATGCGCCCCACTTGCCCGGTTTGGCCAACCGCCATTTTTTAGTCTATCAAGATGGCCAAAAAGCCCAGATCAAATTGCTCAACAAACATGAGCAGGTGCTCGAGATCGCACGCATGGTAGATGCGAATTTAGGGCAAGAAGCCTTAGCCTACGCCAAAATGAAGCTCAACAATGCTTAGTTACGCGCTCTTATACCATGTGGCCTTGTTGTTAAAAGCCCAAAGCAAGATCACCATCCGCGCGCATGCGCTTTTGATCACCCTAGACACGCCAAACTATTGCTTTAAAGCCTCCATGCACAAGTCCCATAGCTATATCTATGTGGATTCGCCCCAGCACGCTATGTATGCTAAAACACCCTTTAACCTTGCTCTAGAGAAATACGCCTCAAACGCCACGATTTTAGACGCGTTTTTAGAAAATGACGATCGCATTTTAAAGATCGCCCTAGAATGCGCGCATAGCTATAAAAAGACACGGGCATTTTTGCAACTAGAATTTACCGGCAAGCACAGCAACGCCATTTTACTAGACGCTAGGGGGTGTGTGCTAGAAGCCCTGCGCTTTGTGGGCGCGCAACAAAGTTACCGCCCTGTGATCAAAGCCCAACCCCTCATCCCCCTACACAAACCCCCCTTTGTGCGCCCCCCCTTAGAACCCCTCTTAGAGTCAGAGCTCCTAGACGCGCTCCAAAATTTGCATGAACGCGCGAGCGCGCAAGTTTTAGAGCGCCAAAAACGCGCTTTGAAACACCAATGGGCTAAAAGAGAGCAATTGCTCCAAACGCGCCTAGCAAGTTTGCCTAGCGCGCCCCAACTCTTAGAAGATTCTACCCAGCAACGCGCGCATGCGCGCTTGATGTTGACCCATTTGCACCGCTTAGACCCCGCGCTCATTTATGCCAAAGAATTACACCTAGAAGGGGAGCGCATTCTCCTGCCCCCCCGGGCGCGCTCTCTTAGCGATGCCATAGACAAGCTCTTCAAAATGGCCAAAAAAAGCCAGCAAAGGGCTGCGCATATCGCCTTGCAAGTGGAGAATATCCGCTCTAAAATCGCCTTTTTACAGGCCAAACTGGCCTTTTTGGAGCACGCCCGCTTAGAAGATCTGCCCCTTTTGCACACCAAGCCCACGCGGCGCGCGAACCAACATGCGCATTTGGAGCATTTTGAAATCGAGGGGGTGCGTGTGCTAATTGGGCGCAACCAAAAAGAGAACCGCGAAATTCTCAAAATGGCGCGCGCGCGCGACATCTGGGCGCATGTGCAAGACCAACCCGGGGCGCACATGGTGATCTTTTCTCACCCCAACACCCCCTCACAAAGCGTTTTACACAAAGCCTGCACTTTATTGGCCAAACTCACGCACCCCAACCCCAGCGCGCAAGCCCTCAAAGTGCGCATCGATCACACCCAAAAAAAACATGTGAGATTGGCCTCTTTGGCGGGCGCGCAGGTGTTCTATACCCACTTTAATACGATCACCATTACCATCTAAGTTAAATTCAAGTATAATGGCATGCCAAATTTAGCCTGGACGATGCGTGTTTCTACTTTTGGTAAGTTCTTTTATACATTTTAGAAAGACTAGCCGTAGTGGCTCTTGTGTGATTTGGTATTTTCATCAAGAATCTGCCACCTAAGAGGGCCCTCCTGGTCAAATCCGTAGCTCTACTGAACTACGCAACATAGTAACGCTCGTTTGGGTGAATTGATAGGGTTTGAATGAAGAAGAAGATTTTGATTGTAGGGGGTGGGGCTAGAGAATACGCGTTAGGGCGCAAGTTTAGAGAAGACACGCGCGTGGGCGATATTTACTTTGCCCGGGCAATGGGGGCACGCAGAGTATTGGGGTGAATGTACCCTACCACGACCATGCCCAATTGGTGGCTTGTGCCATGGATAAAAAGGTGGACCTGGTCGTGATCGGGCCTGAAGCACCCTTAGTAGAGGGTTTGAGTGATGCGTTGGCCAGCGCGCATATCAAGGTCTTTGGCCCTAGCCAACAAGCCAGTTTGCTAGAGAGTTCTAAGAGCTTTACTAAGGAGTTAGCCCAGAATTATGGCATTCCCACCGCGCCCTATGTGCTGGCCTCTAGCTACGATCAAGCGCGCGCGCAGTTAGCCCAGAGCGATTATCCGCTCGTGATCAAGGCCGATGGGCTGTGTCAGGGCAAGGGCGTGATTATTGCCCAAGACGAACAGCAAGCCTTGCAGGCTTTAGAGCATCTTTTTAAGGACAAACAGCAAGAAAGGGTAGTGCTAGAAGCGTTTTTACCTGGCCTTGAACTCTCAATCTGCGCGCTGGCACACCACCAAAACTACCTACTCTTGCCCCCCTCTCAATCCTATAAACAACTTTCTGGAGATGGCCCCAATACGGGGGGGATGGGGGCGTTTGCGCCCTCCAATTTATGCAACCAAGCCCTGCAACACAAGATCGCCACCAAGATCGTTGAACCCATCTTAAAAGCCATGGTGGAACAGAACAAGCCCTTTATTGGGGTGCTATATACGGGGGTGATGGTGGTAGAAACACAGGGGAGTTTTGAACCCTATTTGCTAGAATGCAATGTACGCTTTGGAGATCCGGAGTGTGGGGTGCTCTTGCCCCTGCTTAAAACCCCTCTCTTGGATTTGTGTTTGGCGACTTTGGATGATAAACTTCAAAATTTGCAGTTGGAATTACACCCCAAGCATTGTTTGGGCGTGGTACTCGCCTCTAAGGATTACCCCTATAAAGTTTCTGGAGGACAGAGTGTTTACATCGATCCCATTGATGAAAAAAAGGGGCATGTGGATTTGGGGGGTATCACACAGGAGAATGGGGTGTTTATGGTCTCTGGGGGGCGCGTGGGGGTGTGCATAGGCATGGGGAAGTCCTTACATGAAGCTAGGGAACACGCCTATGAACTCGTGGGTAGGGTGCAATTTGAAGGTATGCAATTTAGAGAAGACATTGGACATTGAGTCGGGCTGTAGATTTGGAGTCGTATAAGTTAGAAGAAGTACTCTACAAAGAACGCCTTGTCTTGCCCCCGTGGTGGTGCAGGGTGGGGGCTTATGGCGTGGATGCGCTATTAGTGGGGCTGGTAGCATGGGATTTTAACACGCATTGGTTAAACACTTTGGGTTTGGGGTTTGTGTTACACACCCATGAGATTTTGCGTTATTTTTTGCTATACGTATTCTTGCACTTGCTCTATGAACACTTGGGCATGGGGGGGTTTGGGGTGAGCATTGGCAAAATCGTCTTTCACTTGCGCGTGGTGAGTTTGAAGACTTTGGATAACCCCACATGGATACAACGCCTCAAGCGCTGCGCGCTTAAAGAACTCGTCCTACTATGTCCCTTGATCTACTTGGCTAGGGATAAATTCCAGCGTGTTTTTCACGATAGACACGCCCAGACTTTGGTTATCATGACTAAATGAATGCGTTGGTGGTTGTTCCTTTTAGGATGGCTGTTTGTGATGGTGGCGCAGGCTAAACAACAACAGGTCGCCGTGCAGAAATTTGACAAGAAAAACCATAAGATTTTTGAGCTTTTAGCCGATCGCGTGGACGCTAAGAATCACATCGTTACGGCCACTGGGCATGCGATTCTACTCAACTACGATGTCTATATTCTGGCTGATCGCGTCTCTTATGACACCCAGAAGAAGATCGCGATTCTAGATGGACATGTCAAAATCTATCGCGGCGAGGGGTTATTGGTACGTGCCGAACACATTAAAATACACTTGAACGAAAAATACGAACTCATCTTCCCCTTTTATGTGCAAGATAGCGTAAGCGGGATGTGGATTAGCGCGGACATCGCACACGCCAAGCAGAATCAATACTACATCAGAAATCTCACCGCCTCAGGCTGTAGTGTGGACAATCCCATTTGGCATGTCAATGCCAGTTCAGGGCGTTTTAATGCTGATAAATCCCATCTTTCGCTCTTTAACCCTAAAATTTATTTGGGCAATATCCCCATTCTCTATCTACCCTATGCTTTTACCTCCACGAGCACCAAACGATCCAGCGGGCTTTTGTATCCAGAATTTGGTACTTCTAATCTAGCCGGCTTTATCTATCTACAACCCATTTACATCGCTCCTAGGGATTCATGGGATATGACCCTAGCACCCCAAATCCGTTCTAAAAGGGGTTTGGGGCTCAATTTTGAATTTAGAATGATCAATGCCCATCAAGATAAGTTTACCTTTAACATGCGTTATTTCCGCAATTACAATAGCTATACCAAGAAATACGACTTGCGTAACCAAAATGTCTTTGGGTTTGAAACCCAAAGCGCGAGCCGTCAGGCGTTCCAAAAATACTTTGGGCTTAAAAACAATTTGGACAATGCCTATTACTTGGATTTTCTCTACATGAACGACTTAGACTATGTGCGCTTTGAAAAGGTCAACAAGCGCATCACCGATGCCACGCACATGTCTAGGGGCAATTATTATATCCAAACCAATAACCATTACTACGGCTTTAATCTCAAATACTTCCTCAACCTCAACAAAATCAATAACGATCGCACCTTCCAATCTTTGCCCAGTTTGCAATACCACAAATACTTAGCCCCATTAGGTTGGAAACATCTACTCTACTCGTTAGATTACCAATTCCATGACATCGTGCGCCAAGTGGGCTATGGCTATGTACAAAACACCATCAAAGTGCCTTTAGGAATGCAGTTTTCCCTCTTTAAAAAATATCTCTCTGTGGGCCTGTGGAATAGCATCAATTTGAGCAATGTGGCGATCATGAATACCAAAAATAGCTATGTACCCGATATTCAAGGGGTTTCTAGGACTTATGGGAATTATTTTTCTAGCGCCTATGCGCTCTATCTAAACACCGATCTAGCGCGCGAATACAATAAATTACTCCACACCGTGCAATTAGAAGCCGTGTTGCAGGGCACTTACTACAGCTTTGCGGATGGCTTGTTCAACGATCAAATGTACATACTCAGCGCGCAGGCGCGCAACGATTTCACGTCTAACACCCTGAGCGATTATGATTACCGCGGACAGGTTTACGATTCAGTGTGGAATCCTTCTGCCATCATTGAGCGCAACCCTTCCAACAAACAACTGAATTTGAATCTCACGCAGTATCTCTATGGAATCAATGGGGAAGAACTCTTGTATTGGCGCATTTCCCAATCTTTAGATTTCACAGATAAGGTCTCTTTTTTTCGCATGCCCATGGAGACCAAACTGGGTTTCTCCCCCCTCAAGGGGCTAAACATCTACGGCACACTCTTTTATTCATGGTATTACCACAGCCTAGATGAAGTCTCTATCAACGCCAACTACAATTACAAGTTCCTCACGGCCAATATCTCTTACTATCTTAAAACTAATTTTAACGACAATGGGATCAATAAGATCGTAGAAAACAACTCCAACTACCTCAAGGCCGGTTTTAGCAATGATTTTCGATGGTTTTCTCTCACTAGTTCGGTTGGTTATGATATCCGGAATAACGTTGTGTTGAATTGGGATATTGGGATCTTCAAAAAGGTGCGTTGCTTTGGAATTGGCCTTAAATTTGTCAACCGCCGCCGCCCCGTGCTCACCAGCGACCCCAATGATCCACTCAGAATCTACGAAAACAATTATATCAAGCTAGAACTAGACTTCTCGCCGATCACTAAAACCAATGTTACCTACCGCCAGTTAAAACAATGAACCCGATTTTATTTGAAGACCACCAAGACGCTTTGCACAAACTCATGAACGAAGTGCTGGTGCGCCATCTTGATACCAACAACGCTATCATGCTAGCCACCAGTCTTAAGGGCTTGCAATTTGCCCATGCGCTAGCCTTGACATTGCATACGGACCTAGATTTTCTCTTCAGTGGTTCCATTTGCGCGCCCTTGAATCGCGAATGTGAAATCGCCCTGGTGAGCGAGAGCATGGGAATTATCATGCACGAGAATTTGATCCAAAGCTTTGAAATCAGTTTGGACTATGTCTATGGAGAGGCCAAGCGCATTTATGAGGAAGAAATTCTCTCTAAGATATACAAATTCCGCAAAGGCAATATGTTAAAATCTTTAGCGCGTAAGAATGTCTTCATCGTGGATCAAGGCATTGAAACAGGCGTAACGGCCGGTTTGGCGATTCAAACGTGTATGGAAAAGCGCGCCAAAAGCATCATGGTGCTAACTCCTATTGTACCTAAATCTGTAGAGGAGAGTTTGAATCGGATTTGCGATGGAGTGGTGAGCGTCTATCACCCCGAGCATTTTGTCAACATCGCGCATTATTACAAACGCCCTCTTGAACTAGATTTAGCCCAGATTGAACGTATTTTTGAATCTTCTATGAAACCCACTTAAGGAACACTATGACCATCCATACCAATGGCGAAACGTATCAACTAAATTATGTCGCTAAACAAGCCACTAGCGCGCTTTGGTATAGTTACCAGGGCTGTGTGTTATTAGCTAGCGTGATGGTGGATAAAAGCCCCATAGAGGGGGACTTTCTGCCTCTAAGTGTACATTTTAGCCAGCGTGCCTATGCCATCGGGCGTATCCCGGGAGGCTTTCACAAGCGCGAAGGCAAACTTAGCGAGTTTGAAACCTTGACTTCACGCCTCATCGATCGCAGCTTGCGCCCCCTATTCCCCAAAGACTACGCCTACCCCACACAAATCACCCTGCTGGTATTAAGTCATGATCAGCAAAGCGACTTACAGGTGTGCGCCTTGCATGCGGCCGCTAACGCGCTTTATTTGGCCAATATTGGAGTGGATCAAAATGTCAGCGCGGTGCGCATCGCCAAAATAGCACACACTGTGATCACCAATCCCAGCGTGTCTCAACTGCAACAAAGCAGTTTAGACCTCTATATTGCGGGCACTAAAAACGCTTTGCTCATGGTAGAGATGTGCGCCCAAGAAGACATGGCTGAAGAGGAGCTTTTGGCCTTGCTAAAAAGTGCTCAAGACCACATCGCGCGCACATGTGCACAATTTGAGCGCGATTTTACCCCTCATAAACATCCCCCCAGTCTTGTTTTGCGTCCATCCTTAGTTTCTGATACTTCTCTAGAAGCCTTGATCAAAGAACACTTTCACGCCCAAGTGTTAGACGTGATGGCGCAAATGGCTAAGAGTGAAAGGGAGGCAGATTTTTTGAATCTAGCCCAGTACATTTTAAATGCCCTGCAGGAGCGCGGGCATTTTTATGCCTTAGATCATGTCCAAAGGACGCTAAAGCACTACATCCATCAGAGCATTCGATCCCAAATCTTAGACAACCAAGCGCGCCTAGATGGGCGAGGCTATGGCGATGTACGTCCTATAAGTATAGAAACCAATGTATTGCCCCATTGCCACGCCTCCGCGCTGTTTACCCGTGGGCACACCCAAGCTTTGGTGGTTTGCACCTTAGGCGGGGCTAATGACGCGCGATCACAGGAGAGTTTAGATTCCAAGACTCCCCTTAAAGAACGATTCATGTTTGATTACAATTTCTTGCCCTTTAGTGTGGGGGAGAGCGCGCCCTTGAGCGCGCCTAGTCGGCGCGAACTAGGGCATGGGAATCTGGCCAAGCGGGCTTTACAGGGTTCGCTCACCAATAAGGAGCAAACGATTCGCCTTGTCTCTGAAATCCTAGAATCCAATGGATCAAGTTCTATGGCAAGCGTGTGCGGGGGGTCTTTGGCCTTGTGTGCGGCCGGGGTGGATGTACGCGCTTTAATCGCGGGGGTGGCGATGGGATTGATTGTACAAGGGAATCGCCATGCTGTTTTGAGCGATATTAGTGCCCTAGAGGATATGCAAGGGGATATGGATTTTAAAATTGCAGGTAGCGCGTCAGGGGTGGTTGCTTTGCAAATGGATACCAAGACTCAAGGTCTCTCTCTAGCCCTTTTTAAAGATATTCTCACGCAAGCCAAACAGGCTAGAATCTCTATTTTGGCAATCATGCAAAAAGCTAGAGAAGCCATTGTGCTAAATCCTCAAGTTTTACCCACTTCAGAGAGCTTGATCGTACCCCCCAAAAAGATCGCAGCCATTATCGGGGTAGGGGGCAGGACGATAAAAGAGATTGTGGAACGCTTTGGAGTGGCCATAGACTTAGATAAATCCAGCGGAGCTGTACATATCACGGGCAACCAAAGGAAAGATGTCCAAGAAGCCAAAGCCTATATTTTAGAGATCACCCAAGCCCAACCCTATGCCCTATACGAAGTGCTAGAAGTAGAGGTGAAAAAGATCGCCGATTTTGGGGTATTTGTGCGCTTGCCCAGAGGGGGCGATGCGCTTTTGCACAAGTCTTGTTTACAAAAACACGGATTGAGCATGGAGTCGTTTCAAGAGAATCAACGCTTGCAATGCCAAATTAGTGCCATTCACGACAGCGGTAAGATTGATGTTAGTTTGGCTTGAAAATTAAGTTTGAAAGTGTCATAATTGAGTTTTGCGCCTAGCAATATTTTTAAGATCGGGAGTTGTTCATGAGGTTTCTTGCGCTTTTGTGTTTGGGCATGGTTGGGCTAGCTTTTGGGGCAGAGGTGAATGGGCTGGACATGGTTAAGTCCTACTCCATTGTGGGAGCTGTCGTGGGCTTGGGGGTAGCCGCCTGCGGGGGAGCCATCGGAATGGGTAATGCAGCTGCAGCGGCCATTACGGGCACAGCGCGCAACCCCGGGGTGGGGGGCAAGCTTCTCACCACGATGTTTATTGCTATGGCGATGATCGAAGCGCAAGTGATCTACACATTGGTATTTGCCATTATCGCCGTCTATAGCAACCCGTTCTTAGCGTAGTTTCAAATAAGGGAGGGGGCTTTGCACTGGTGGTGGAATTGGTAGACACGCCATCTTGAGGGGGTGGTGAGGCAACTCGTGCGAGTTCGACTCTCGCCCAGTGCACCATGAACCTACGGGTTCACAGGCCAAAATGGTGGAATTGGTAGACACGCTAGACTCAAAATCTGGTGGAGGCAACTCCGTGTCGGTTCGAGTCCGACTTTTGGTACCATCATCTTTATAGAAGATTCCATCTGAAATCGTGCCCTCTGTTGTGTATTAAGCTCAATTTTAATCAAAGTAGGATACAATAGCGCGTCTTTTTATTAAACTTTTTACGAAAGGGGTTTTATGCGTCGTTTTCTAGGTATAGTCATGATGGGGGCGTTGGCTTTAGGTGTGGCTCAGGCAGAGGATTATTCGAGCTTAAGCGACAAGGATTTCATTAAGCTAGCGGGCACCCTGCATAGTGCTGAAGAGGTGTTGGATTACCAAGAGGAAGTCTACAAACGTCTTAAGGAAAAAAAGGGTAGCAAGGCCAAGATGAATTTCAAAGCGCAGGTTAATAAAACTTACAAGGCAAATCTAGCCAAAATGAGCGCTAAAGATTTTGCAGAATTGCGCAAGGAAGTGGCCCAAGCCCTAGAAGAGAAGAAAAAAGACCACGATCACAAAGAGCTCATGGACATGGGCTTGGATGTGGAAGTGTGTAAAACTAAAAAGCGCGAACTCTTGTGCCCACACAGACATGGCAAAAAACATGCTGGCAAGCATGGCCAAGAACATGGCGAAAAGCACGGGCATGAAGGTATGAAGCATGGAACACAAGAAGCCTCTAAGGGCGAGGAGCATAAGGCTAGCAAAGCTCCTGCTAAAGCTGAAGAGCACAAGAGCGCAGAACACAAAGAAAAATCTGAAGGTACTCACGAGTAGGTTGCTCCATGAACATGTCTGTAAAATACGGGTGGCTTACTTTGATCTTGGCAGGCACGTTGATGGGAGCTTCTTTAGAAACGCCTTTCCAAAAGAAGAGCAATCAGGAGCTAGTAGAGATGGCTGGCAAGGTGGACCCCCAACAAGTGCCTGACTATAAGATAGAGCTCTACAAGCGCATGCAAAAGATGAAGCCTGCGCAAAAGAAAGCGTTTCATGAACAACTCTCTAAAGCAGCAGATCGCAACACGCAAGACATGACAATGGGAGACTTTGAAAAGCGCAGAGAGGCTATCGCTAAGGCGATGAAGGAGCGCATCGCCAAGATGACGCGCGCACAGTTTAAAGCCAGTGGCCTCTATTACAAGGCTTGCGGTTGTCATGGCAAGTGTCATTGCGATGTGGTAGGGCCTTGCAACTGTGGTGCGCACCATAAAAAAGATCACCACAAAAGCGTTTCAAAAACCTAGGTCTTCTAACACTTTTTGGGCTAGGCTGGGGGGGTCTAGCTTCAAGCTTTTCTCTACAAGAGCCGTCTTACCATGGGGGATGAAGGCATCAGCCAACTCAAAGCTCTTAAACTTAGGAAAGTGGCCTATTTGTGCCAAGTATTCTAATAGCACACTCCCCACCCCACCCATCTGATAGGAGTCGCTAAAGACGTAAATTTTAGAGTAGCGGGGTAAAATCTCTTTTAAACCAATGTCTAGGGGTTTCAAAAAGCATAGATCTAAGAGTCCAATTTCTAAATCCTTTTGGGCGAGAATCTCTAGGGTTTGGTAGGCGCGCCCTACCCCATTGCCATAGCCTACAAACAACACTTCCTGCCCCTCTTTTAACAGCACGCTCTTAGCGTATTCATAAGGCACTGCCTCAAACACCCATTCAGGCAATAGCCATCCCCCGCGCGGGTATCTAAAAGCACAGGGCCCCACGCTATGGGCTTGTGCGAAGGCAATGGCTTGTTTCAAGGTGGCGTTATCCCGGGGAGCTAACAAGGTCATATTGGGGATGGGGCGTAAGTAGGCGATGTCTAACAAACCCTGGTGGGTCTCGCCATCCTCGCCCACAATCCCTGCTCGATCGATGGCAAACTTTACAGGTAAGGACATGATGGCCACATCGTGCACGATCTGATCAAAGGCGCGTTGTAAAAAGGTGGAGTAAATGCTCACAAAGGGTTTAAAGCCCTCTTTAGCCAAAGCAGCCATGGAAGTAACCCCATGTTGCTCGGCAATCCCCACGTCCCAAAAGCGATTTGGGTAAGTCTCAATGAGTTTGCCAAGCCCTGTGCCTCCGGGCATCGCCGCAGTTACACCCACGATCTTGTCATCTTTTATGGCGTAATCCAAGAGAGTTTGGGAATACACTTCCGTGGGGCTTAGAGGTTTGCTGCAATCTTTAGTGCTAGTGGGTAAGCCGGTGGCCAGATCAAAGGGCCCCACGCCATGCCATTTTTCATAAGGCCCTTCGGCAATCTTGTAGCCCTTGCCCTTAGTGGTTTGGGCGTGGATTAACAAGGGCCCCTTGGTTTCTTTAGCCAATTTAAGGGCTTGGATAACACTTTCTATATCATGCCCATCTATAGGGCCCATGTAGCTAATCCCCAACTCTTCAAATAGGATTCCTGGGGTAATGAGCTTGAAGGATTCCTCTAAGCGGTTAGCCAAGTAATTGACTCCCTCAGGCATAGATTTTAAAATCGTCTTGATTTTGTCGCGAAAAGATTGGTAAAGAGGGCCTGCCATTAACTGGGATAGCGCATTGCTGATCGCTCCAATGGGCTTGGCAATGCTCATTTCATTGTCGTTGAGCAAAATCACCAAAGGGTATTTGCGATCGCCTAATTCATTCAAGGCCTCATAGGCTAACCCAGCGCTCAAGCTCCCATCACCCACCATCACCACAGGCACATCGCTAATTCCTTTAAGCGCATATGCCTTAGCCACCCCTACCCCTATTGAAAGCGCGGTAGAACTGTGCCCGGCAACAAAGTAGTCATAGACCGATTCATGGGGGCAACAAAACCCACTCAAACCATGGAGTTGGCGCAAGGTCGAGAAAGCTTCAAAACGCCCTGTTAGAAGTTTGTGCGCGTAAGCTTGGTGGCTAGTGTCAAAGATAAAGGGGTGTTTGTCCTTATCAAAGACATTATGCAAACCCACAATCAATTCGATCGCTCCTAAAGACGAGCTCAAATGCCCGCCTTTAGCACTCACCACTTCTAAAATCCTCTCCCTTAGCAACGCACAAATTTTCTCTAAATGTGCGCTTGTCTGCCCATAAACTTCTAACTCCCTCAGCGCTTCCATCTTACACCTTCAAATTATCTAGCACACTCTCTTTGAGATTTTTGTAACGAGACATCAAATTCCCATCAATATTGCCATGGTTACTGCTGATCAACACACCGCCCTTAGCGATGGCATCATTGGGTTCTAACTTGATCTTGGGCATGTCCTTGAGGTGCTGGGAGAGATAGGGGTAATCTAGGGTGTTGACCTTGAGGCAAATATCTGTTGCGTCCATGATATTTTGCAAGAGTTGTTTGGCTAGGGCTAGGGCAACTTCTTGACTTTTTTCCTCCACTTCTTTAACAATGACTTCTTTGGCGATCTCCACAGCGATCGCGCTGAGTTCCTTTTCTAAAGTTTCTAAGTGGCTTTGGGATTGCTGCATTTGCTGATCGATCGCGCTTAAGGATTGCAAGAGATGTTTTTTTTCTGCATCGATGCTCGCGCTTAGATCGTTGCGGGCTTTCTCCTCGCCCTCCTTAAAACCCAATTTATAGCTATCTTCACGGGCTTGTTGCAAGAGAGATTGGTTCTCCTCTTGGCTTTTCTCAAACTGCATTTGCAACTTGGCCAAGTGGCTAGAAAGCTCATCGGTTTTTTTGAGCAGGCACTCGATCAACTCGTTTTCTAGCTGGATCGAGCGGGTCAGAGCGGGTTCTGGGGGTTGTTCGACAGACTGGGGCGCACGGGGGGTGGCGGGCTTTTCAGGCTCAGGGTCCGGAGCGAGATCGGCAATAGACTTAAACTCATAGCGCGCGATGGTGTGTTTGCTCAGATCGTCCTTAGCGATCAAGTTCTCCTCGCCAAAATTATTCAACGATGTCTTCCTCGCCACCCATTTGGATCACGCCTTTTTCAGCTAGGGACTGTACGATCTCGATGATTTTGCGTTGGGCGGATTCCACGTCTTTGATCTTCACCGCGCCCAGGTAGGCCATCTCCTCGATGAATTGTTCACTCGCACGGCTACTCATATTGCTCAAAAATTTGGCCTTGAGTTCCTCTGTAGAGGTTTTGAGTGCCAAGGTGAGATCTTTTTTATCGGCCACCTTGAGGATTTCACGGATGGCAAAATTGTCCAAACCTGAGATATCTTCAAAGGTGAACATCATTTCTTTAATGTCATTAGCCAATTTGGCATCGATATTTTCAATGCGTGCGAGTGTGGTTTTGGCCGCTTTTTGGCCTAATCTGTTGAAAATCTCGGCCACCGCGCGCAACCCTCCTACTTCCACTTTATAACTAGTGAGGGCTTCTAATTTATTTTCAAGCACTGTGGAGACACGCTTGACCACTTGGGGGGAAATATCCCCCAAACTGGCCATCCTAATGCTCACCTCCGCTTTCATGTCATCAGGGAAGAAGCTTAGGGTCTCTGCCGCATTGGGGGATTCCATGTGGGCTAGGATTAAGGCAATAGTTTGGGGGTGTTCGTTGATGATGAAGTCGGCGAGTTGTTGGGGCTTGATACGCCCCAAATAGGCGAAATTCTTTTGGGTTTGCAAGGAGCGGCTGAGTTTTTCTAAAATGACCTTGGCTTGTTCAGGCCCTAGCGCTTTAACCAAGAGCTCACGCGCATACTCTAACCCACCACTATTGATATATTGGTTGGACTGCAGAATTGCAAAGAACTCCTCTAGTACCGCCGCGCCCACGGCCTTATCTGTCCCATCTAATTGCACGATCTGTTTGCTGATCTCGGTGATCGAATCCACATCTAAATGGCGTAAAATACCTGCTGTGGCCTCTTCACCCACTTGCATGAGCAAGATTGCCAATTTTTCAGACATGGTAAACTCATCTAATTGGGTTTTTTGTCTAGGGGTTAGCTTTGCCATCTAGGTTCCTTTCGTACTCGTGATCGCCACCTCATCCTTGATGAGTAATTTAAAGAGAGAGGCCACTTCTTCAGGCCTTTCCTTGAGCGCGCCCTTAACGCGCTCTAGCATAATATCATACTTCACATCTTCTTCATCAAAGCTCGCGCTCAAGCCCAATTGATCTTCCACCTTTTTACGCATTTCTCCAAAACGATCCACTTCTTCTTCATCATCTTCATCCACTGCAAAGAGCGACTGTACCTGTTCCTCCTCGTCTGGGTGGATTTCTAGCATGCGCTGGCTGAAAGGGGTAATGACTTTCTTGTAAAAGACATAGAGCACTAGGGCGATGATGAGATATTTAAAGAGTGATGAGAAAGGCCCTAAATATCTCTCAGCTGTATGGACAAATTTTTCATAAGCGGTCATAGGCAAGTATTTGGTGGCTTTAGCATTGAACTCAAAATTACTCACCGCCACTGCATCGCCTCGATTCTGGTTATAGCCTATGGCTTGCTTGACCAATGCGTTGATCTTCTCCATTTCCTGCGCGCTCAAGGGAATATACTCTATGCTTTCTACCCCATTTTTATCCACTTTTTTATAACGCCCATCCACCACCACTGCCGCGTTTAAGCGCGTCAATACCCCAAACTCTCCCTTGATCTCACTGATTGTTTTACCCACTTCGTAATTGGTTGTGTTGGTGGATTTTTCGTACTTCTCTCTGAGTTGATCATTGGCCACGCCCTGTACAGGCCCGATATTGCTCACCACCCCAGGCACCCCACCGACTTGTTTTTTAGGGTAGCCCTCCCTCTTCTCTTCCATGTTTTGCTCGCTGCGCACGACATTGTTGGGATCAA
Source organism: Helicobacter vulpis (assembly GCF_003660395.1). Classification (GTDB taxonomy): domain Bacteria; phylum Campylobacterota; class Campylobacteria; order Campylobacterales; family Helicobacteraceae; genus Helicobacter; species Helicobacter vulpis. The sequence continues at coordinate 66,124 of NZ_QXQT01000003.1, read as the reverse complement.
AGGTCTCTTTGGTGCTTTTCTTTTGGCTAAAATCAAATTCCGCACTCACCTTAGCCACCACCTTATCACGCCCCCCTACGATGGGTGTTAAGATATTGGTGATCTTGCTTTCTAGCAGATTTTCAAAGTTCTGCTTATAATGCAATTGGGCTTGGGCTAATTCGCGCGTGCTGTCTAATTCGTTATCCTCGCCCAAAGGTTCGCCATTCTCATTGACCAATTTGACATTTTCCGGAGTGAGTTTAGGCACGGATGCAGCGATCAAATTCTTGATTCCAGCAATCTGTTTGGGCAATAAACGCATATTGGGTTTGATCTTGAGCATCACTGAAGCGGTGGGAGGAATCTCCTTGCTCACAAAGACACTATCTTTAGGGATGGCGATGTGTACATCAGCCCTATCTATGGGGGTGAGGCTCTCGATAGTGCGGCTCAACTCTCCTTCAGTGGCGCGTACATACTTGATATTTTGATCAAAATCAGTCGCTCCAAAATCCTTTGTGTCAAAGATCTCATAGCCCACCTTACTAGTTTTGGGAATCCCCTGTGAAGCTAGGGCGATTCGTTCCTCATAAATGCGATCTTTGGGGATGAGAATGGTGTCGTCTTTGGGGATTTTGTAGGGAATCTGCCTTTGTTGCAAATACTGCAAGACCAGCGCGTTATCGCTATTATCCATGCCCTCAAAGAGTACCCCATAATCTGAAAGCGCGTCTTTCCCCCGCGTGGGATACACGAGCAAGAAAATCAAAAAGGCCACCACCAGCACAAAGGCACTCACAATGGTGATCTTTTGGGCTTTATTGAGCCTTGAAAAAAGGTCGATGATCTGTTGGAATAAACCTTTAAAATCCACGCGCTACCCCACTCATCTAGCGTTTTTCAGCCATCCCACATACACCCCCATGGACCAACAAGCCCATGCCATGCCCATCAAAAAACCCCCTAACACATCGCTAGGATAGTGCACGCCTAAATACACCCTTGTATACATCATCAGCCAAATCCACGATAACAAGATCAAACCCCAAGTCCACTTGGTACGCGCACTACCAGAACCCATACAGATCAATACCAGCAACGAACCATAAAACAAGCTCGCCGCTAAGGCATGCCCACTAGGGTAGCTAAAACCATGCGCAAGAGCCACCTCACCATTTGTGCTAGGCCTTGGGCGCGCCACCCACAATTTCAAAGCTTTGAGCGCGCTCTCACCCAGCATAATACTTAGAAAAAACCCCAACCCTAGAACCTTATTCTTTTTGACAAAAATATAAAAAAGTCCCACCAGCGCGCTTAAAGTCAAAGTGAACTTGGACTTTGCAAAAAATGTTACCACACTGATCAACTGGACATAGCCACTCTCTGCGCTAGGGATGGGGTAAGCGCGCGCCCAAGTGATCAGCATTTGGTCTAAACGCCCTATCCACTCTTGATGTGTTTTGACACAAAACACCTCTATAGCAAACAACACCCACAACACCCCCCCCAACAGCCACATAAAACCCACCCACCTGCGCATAACAGGCGACACTCTAGGCGTGTTACTCACCAGATGTTTATAGGGACTCCCCATTTATCTTGCTCCATTGATATTGTAAGCCCAACGATGCGTCAATGATAGCCAAAAAATGATAAAAAGTAACCATAACAGCCTATGGTTACTTATCTTAACGGATTTTAGAATATAATAACCTAAATCTAGCATAAGGAGGTTTTACATGGCAAATCCACTCTATGAGGCACAAGATGCTACTAGACGTGAATTTTTAAAATCCGTAGCCATCACTTCAGCCTTGGGCAGTGCCGGACTGCTCACCCCCCCAAATCTCATGGCCAAAGCCCAGCATGCCCAAGCAGATTGGAAATGGGACAAGGCAGTGTGCCGTTTCTGCGGTACGGGTTGTGGGATCATGGTCGCCACTAAAGATGATAAAATTGTCGCCACTAAAGGCGATCCGCTCGCGCCGGTCAATCGCGGGTTAAACTGCATTAAAGGCTATTTCAACGCCAAAATTATGTACGGGGCAGATCGCTTGGTACAGCCCCTGCTTAGAGTCAATGAACGCGGAGAATTTGACAAAAAGGGCAAATTCCAACAAGTCTCTTGGCAGCGCGCCTTTGACGAAATGGAGAAGCAATTTAAAAAGTATTACCAAGAGTTGGGCGTAACCGGGGTGGGGATTTTTGGAAGTGGCCAGTACACTATCCAAGAGGGTTATGCAGCCAGCAAACTCATCAAAGCGGGCTTTAGAAGCAATAATATCGATCCCAACGCGCGCCACTGCATGGCCAGCGCGGTGGCTGGCTTCATGCAAACCTTTGGCATTGATGAGCCCAGCGGGTGTTATGACGACATCGAAGCCACGGACACCATCATCACTTGGGGGGCTAATATGGCCGAAATGCACCCTATTTTATGGTCTAGGGTGAGCGATCACAAATTGAGCAACCCTGATAGGGTGAAGGTGATCAATTTGACCACTTTTTCTAACCGCACCTCTAGCGTGGCGGATATGGAGATCATCTTCACCCCCAATACCGATCTAGCTATTTGGAACTACATCGCTAGGGAAATTGTCTACAACCACCCTGAGGCCATTGACAAAAACTTTATAGACAAGCACATCGTTTTTGCCACCGGTTACGCCGACATCGGCTATGGCATGCGCGAGGACCCCAGCCACCATGGCTTTAGGCCCAGTGAAAAAGACACGGTCGCTAAACAGCGCGCCATCACTTTGGACGCGCAAGAGGCTATAGCGCTCAAACATCTAGGAGTCAAGGCCGGCGATGTGCTCAAAATGCAGCACAGCGCACAGGCAGGCAAGCACTGGGAAATTACCTTTGCACAATTCAAGCAAGCCCTAGAACCCTATACTTTGGACTATGTGGCACAGGTGGCTAAGGGCGATGCTCACGAATCCCTGGAAAGTTTTAAACACAAACTGCAAAAACTCGCCAAGCTCTACATAGAAAAAGATCGCAAAGTGGTGAGTTTTTGGACGATGGGCTTTAACCAGCACACCAGAGGCTCATGGGTCAATGAGCAAGCCTACATGGTACATTTCTTGCTAGGCAAGCAAGCCAAACCCGGAAGCGGGGCGTTTTCCCTCACAGGGCAACCTAGCGCGTGTGGCACAGCTAGGGAAGTGGGTACTTTTGCCCACCGCCTGCCTGCAGACATGGTCGTAACCAACCCCGAGCATGTCAAGATTGCCGAAAAACTTTGGCATGTGCCCCATGGCACCATCAACCCCAAACCGGGTTATCACTTCGTGGCGATGATGCGCGCGCTAGAAGATGGCAAGGTCAAATTCATTTGGGTACAGGTGAATAACCCCTGGCAAAACACCGCCAACGCCAACCACTGGATCAAAGCCGCCAGAGAGATGGACAATTTCATTGTAGTGAGCGATTGTTATCCGGGGATCAGCGCCAAAGTGGCCGATTTGATCTTGCCTAGCGCAATGATCTATGAAAAATGGGGGGCTTATGGGAATGCCGAGCGGCGATCCCAACACTGGAAACAGCAAGTAACTCCAGTGGGGCACGCAATGAGCGACACGTGGCAAATCTTTGAATTTGCCAAACGTTTTAAACTCCATGAAGTGTGGAAGGAGCAAAAGGTGGATGCCCAGCTTACCTTGCCTAATGTGCTAGCCCAAGCCCGTAAAATGGGCTATAAGGACAGCGACACTCTCTATGATGTGCTGTTTGCCAATAGGCATGCCAAGCGCTATAAAAGTACGGATCCCATCGCCAAAGGCGCGCCTAATTCAGACATGTGGGGTGATAAGCGCGAGGTGGTAGGCAGCGATGGCAAGGTCTTTAAGGGTTATGGTTTCTTTTTGCAAAAATACCTTTGGGAGGAGTACCGCAAATTTGGCATGGGACATGGACATGATTTGGCCTACTTTGATGATTACCACCATGTCAGAGGTTTGCGTTGGCCTGTTGTACATGGCAAAGAAACGCGTTGGCGTTTTAACACCGCTTACGACCCCTATGCCAAAAAAGCCGCTCCAGATAGCGATTTTGCCTTTTATGGCAAGGCGATGAAGACGCTAGTCAGTGGGGATCTCAAAGCCCCCACCGGTACCACGCCCAAAAGCCTAGAAAACAAGGCCAAGATCTTCTTTAGACCCTTCATGAAAGCTCCAGAGCGTCCGAATAAAGATTATCCCTTCTGGTTGGCCACCGGACGGGTGTTAGAACACTGGCATAGTGGGACAATGACCATGCGCGTGCCCGAGCTCTTTAGAGCCGTGCCTGAAGCTTTGTGCTACATGCATGAAAAAGACGGGGAAAAACTGGGCGTGAGTCAGGGCGATGCGGTGTGGATTGAGTCACGCCGTGGGCGTGTGAAGGCGCGTGTGGATATGCGTGGGCGCAACACGCCCCCTGTGGGGTTGGTTTATGTGCCATGGTTTGATGAAAATGTCTTCATCAACAAGGTGTGTTTGGATGCCACTTGCCCCATCTCCAAACAAACCGACTATAAAAAATGCGCGGTGAAGATCACCAAAGTTTAGAATGCAACGGCGCGCTTTTTTGCAAAAGGCGATCGGAGGGGTGAGTTTGTGTGTGGGGGGTGGGTTTTTTCTGGGCACTTTGTTAAAGGCCAAGCGTGCTTACGCCCTTAGGCCCCCGGGGGCAGAAGACGAGGCGCGTTTTTTGAGTTTATGCGTGCGTTGTGGGTTGTGCGTTAAGGATTGCCCCTATGATACCCTCAAGCTAGCCACTTTGCTAGATCATGCCAAAGTGGGCACCCCCTTTTTTGAAGCCCGTAAGGTCCCCTGCTACCTTTGCCCCGATATTCCCTGTATCAAGGCCTGCCCCACAGACGCACTCGATCATAAACACCTCAAACCCGATCAGGGCATCACTTCCCTCAAGATGGGAATTGCCGTGGTAGATTCGCATTCTTGCGTGGCGTTTTGGGGGGTGCGTTGCGATGTGTGTTACCGCGTCTGTCCCTTGATGGACAAAGCGATCAAATTAGAGCTCAAGCATGACTCTAGAACCCAAGCGCATGCCTATATGTTGCCCGTAGTAGAACCTAGTGTGTGCGTGGGTTGTGGACTGTGTGAGCGCGCTTGCATCACTCAAGAGCCCGCCATTAGAATCTTGCCTAGCGCGTTTGTGAGCGGCAAGACCGATTCGCACTATCTCAGGATGGGCGCGCCCTCCCCTAGTGCGCCCCCCAATCTCCAAGCTCCTCATAAGGACAATCCGATGGACTATCTCAATCAAGGCGATCTCTAGTGCGCTACTTGCTAGCTAGGCGTGTGGTACAAGCGGGGATTTTAGCCCTCTTTGCATGGGGGGGTGCGCATGCGCTTTTAAGGGGTAATTTAAGCGCGTCTATGCTCTTTGATCGCATACCTCTAAGCGACCCTTTTGCGGTGTTGCAAGTGTATTTGGCGAGTTTACAGATGAATTTACAAGCGTTGTTAGGGGCGATCGTCATTTTAGCACTCTATGGCTTGTTTCTAGGGCGCGCTTTTTGCGCATGGGTATGCCCGATTAATCTCATCGTGGATGGCGCGGCGTGGGCACGCCGCAAGCTACATTGCACGCACCACTATTTGCAAATACCCAAAACTACGCGCTATGGCTTGCTTGTCTTGAGTCTTGTGCTCTCTTTTGCGCTTGGCTTGCCCGCCTTTGAGAGCGTGTCCTACATCGGCATTGTGCAAAGAGGAATCATTTTTGGGACTAGCGCATGGGTGGGGGTTGCACTCCTGCTCTTTTGTCTTGACACCTTTATAGGTGATAGGCTTGTGTGCGCGCGTTTATGCCCTTTAGGGGGTTTTTACGCGCTGGTGGGGCGTTATGCGCTTTTAAAAGTGCAACACCATGCCACGCGCTGTACACGCTGTAACCTGTGTTTTGAAGTGTGCCCAGAAGTACAGGTGCTATGGATGGTGGGCTTGAAGAGCGCAGCGGTGAATTCGGGAGAGTGTACACGCTGTGGGCGTTGCATCGAAGTGTGCGCTGATGATGCCCTCCACTTTAGCCTCTTAGATGTCAAGGGGAGTTTTGCAAGGCAGAGTGTGGGGCAATTTCAAGATAAAGGATTTTAATGTGGTGTTTAGGCATTGAAAATAAGGACAATGGCAGTGTGGACTCCTTAGAGGGAGTGCTGTGCCGTTATGGGTTTGCTAAATTGATTGGAGGGGTGTATATGTTGCATCCCCTCTATGCCAATCCTCTAGCCCAAATTTGCGCTTGTTTGCATGAGATCAAAGCCAATTATGAGGGTAAACTGGAGATCAAAAGTTTTAAGATCAGCGATTTAAACGATTTAGGGGATTATTTGGGCGCGCCCAAAAATGCGCTCAGTAAACCCAAAACCGCCTACATCCCCCCAAGAAGCACCTACGATCACCTAGGAGAGAAGAGCATCGCCCTGGGTGAAACTATTTTCAAGGATTACGATTCTGAGGATTTACAAGAAACGTATTTTCTCTACACCGATGCGAGCATTAGAGAAGACGCGGTAATGTGTGGATTCTGCCTCTATATTTTTAAAGAGGGGCGTTTTGAAGAGATCAACCGCTACAAATGCCCTCTGCATTCTAGTTTGAATGAGAGTTTCAAAGCCGAGAAACAAGCCATTATCACCAGTATGAAACACCTGCAAGCCATGCTCAAAACCCACAAGCTAGATTCTAGTTACAAACTTTTTGTCATAGGGGATAATCAGGCGGTGATCAACAACTACCGTCTGAAAAGCGAGGGCTTCGTGCTAGAATGCGATTTCGCGGACATAGAATACAAATGGTGCAGGCGCAATGAAGACGCGTGCAATAAAGTGGTGGATGCGATCGTCAATTTGCGTGGTTAAGCGCGTAGCACGCGGGTTTAAAACCAAGCAAACAGGCTTGGTGATAATGCTGGCTTTGCTTTTGCAAGTCGCGTTCAACCCCTCTAGCATTTCTATAAGCCTCCCCGATCTCATAATAACTCTGCGCGTTCCCCATTTGTGCGCCCTTTTGGTAATACTCTAGCGACAATGCGGCGTTTTTATGGAGCAACCACCCATAGTAATAGAGCCCGTTTTTATAGATAGAGCCCAATTTGACATACGCATTCGCATCCCCATTTTTGCCCTCTTCTTGATAAAAGGCGATGGCCTGTTGGTAGCGCGCGGTGATCTTAGCCCTGTCCTCAATAACCCCCTTAAGCTTGCCGCGCAAAATCAAAGTGGCTAGGTAGAAAGCCCCATCCCCACTTTTCAAATCTGCAGCCCTTTGGTAATACTCAAAGGCTTTGCTATAATCTTTGGACACCCCCTCTCCTTCTTCATACATTTGCGCTAGGCGCACAAACGCGCGCCCATCGCCCTTTTTGCCCGCTTCTAGGTAGCTCTTGATCGCCTCTTGGTAGTAGGCGTGCGCTTGTTGGTAATCCAAAGGCACACCCTGCCCTTTAAAATACAACGCCCCTAGCTTTTGCCATGCGCGCCCATCGCCCTTTTTGCCCGCCTTTTGGAAATATTCTAGGGCTGTGGGGTAGCTCTGTGCCACGCCCTGCCCTTGCAAATACATCATCCCCAATCTGAAATCTCTAGCCTGCCCCATTTTGGCCGCTTTTTGGTAATACTCCAACGCTTTGGGATAATTTTGCTCCACGCCTTGACTCTCATTGTAATACAGATCTCCCAAAGCGTTAAACCCCCGCGCATCGCCCATCTCTCCGGCTTTTTCAAAGGCTTTTATCGCCTTGTTAAAATCCAAAGCCACGCCCTGCCCCTTGGCGTAATTTTCTCCTAAGCGCATGTAGCTTTGCGCCTCTGAGGGGAGAGTTGAAGCTTTTGGGGTTTGTTGCGCGTGTTTGAGATCCATGGCCTTTTTAAAATACACGCGCGCCCTTTGGGAATCTTGTTTCACTCCCGCCCCAATGAGATACATATTGGCCAAGCCCCGATAGGCCTCTGCACTCCCCAAGTCAGCAGCCTTTTGGTAGTTCTCTAAAGCTTTGGGGTAATTATGCTGCCTATAAGCCTCTTTGGCTTTCAAGAGGTATTCCTCTGGGTTACCTAGCGCGCCTAGCATCCCCATGCCCAACAGCACGCCCCACATCACTTTGTACGCCACTCTACTTTGCATGCCTTACTCCCTTCAAAGCTAGCCTATTCTAACACAAAGCATGTGCTATAATGGCCACTATTTTTATAAAAGGAGATGGTATGTTGTCGTTTTTGCGTCCTTTGGCGCTCTTATGTGTGTTGTGTGCGGGTTTGATGGGCAAGGTTTACCAAATTGATAGGGTACATAGCCACGTTGGTTTTAAGATCAAGCACCTCAAAATTAGCCATGTGATGGGGGATTTCAAAGATTACAGCGCGCTGATTGACTTTGACCCTGTCAGCCACACTTTTAAGAAGTTAGAAGCCACGATCAAGGCCACTTCCATAGACACAAACAACCAAAACAGGGACGATCACTTGCGTTCTGATGACTTCTTTAAAACCGGCAAATACCCCAATATTACCTTTGTGATGCAAAAATACGAGAAAATAGACAAGGAAAATGGGCGTGTGGTGGGGGTACTCAACATCGCCGGGGTGGCTAGAAAAGTGGTGTTGACTAGCGAAATTGGAGGTGTAACACAGATCAATGGCAAGGAAAAACTCGGGTTTTCCTTGAGCGGCCAGATCAAGCGATCGGATTTTAAATTTGCTCCAGATACCTCCACTCTCAAAGTGGGTGATAGGGTAACTCTCAACATTGAAGTAGAAGCCGCCCAAAAATAGGTTTCTCTTGCAGCTCAATATCGAACAACAAGAAGCCGTGCAAGCCCCTTTGGGGCATAATTTGGTGATCGCCTCTGCGGGCACGGGCAAGACCTCTAGCATTGTGGGGCGAATCTTACACCTCTTAGAGCAGGGCGTGCGCCCTCAAGAGATTTTGCTTTTGACTTTCACTAACAAGGCCAGTCTAGAGATGAAGGCGCGCCTCTCCCACTACACCCCACACGCCCAATACATCCAGGCGGGTACTTTCCATGCCATCGCGTATCGCCACCTTAAGGAGGTGTATCCGCACTTGGGACTCAAACAGCCCAGAGAATTAGGCGTTCTGCTTAGGAGTGTGTTAGAAACCAGCACAGCCAGTCATGAAAATCATTTTTATAGCGCGGGGCATCTATATGACTTGCATTCCTTGTATATCAACGCCCAAAGCCCGGAGAGTTTTGGGGAATGGCTGTGTGCGCGCGCGCCCAAACAAGAACCCCACGCATTGATCTATGAAGAAATGTTGGCGCGGTTCCACGCCCTCAAACAAGAACACCACTACGTGGACTACAACGATTTGCTCTTGCTCTATCGTCAAGACATCGCGCCCACCCAGCATTTTACAGAAGTGCTCTGCGATGAATATCAAGACACCAACCCTCTGCAAGATTCGATCTTAGATGCCCTCAAACCCCCAAGTCTCTTTTGCGTGGGGGATTATGATCAAAGTATCTATGCCTTCAATGGGGCAGACATTTCTATTATTGGCAATTTCACACGCAAATATCCCCACGCGCGCCTTTTCACTCTGAAGAAAAACTATCGATCCTCCCCAGCGATCTTAGAATTAGCCAGCCGTGTCATCGCCTATAACCCGCGCCTGTATCCTAAGAGTTTAGAGGTGTGCAAAACCACCAACCCCTCTTTGCCTACTTTGTTAGAATATGACGAATTGCTCGCCCAATACAAGGGGATCGCGCGCCACATCGCCCGCCACAAGGGGGGGTATGAGGAGGTGGCGGTACTCTTTAGGAATAACGCGAGCGCGGATGGTTGCGAAGCGTCTTTACGCCAATTGGGCATCCCTTCTAAGCGCAAGGGAAGCCTAAGCTTCTTTGAGAGCAAGGAAGTAAAATTAGCCTTAGATGTGTGCGCGTTTTTAAGCCACCCTAAGGACATGGTCGCCACGATAGAGATTTTCAATTATGCCCCGGGGGTGGGCGCGTCCTTAGGTCAAGAATTTTACCACGCCTTACAAGTTATGGGTGATGGAGATAGTTTAAAGGGCTTGATCGCTCCCAATGATCAAAAACCCTTTAAAAACCCCCAAATGGGTTTGTTTGCCGCGCAATTTAGCGCAGAGAACAGCGCGCGCTTTGAAGTACCTGTGGGCTTTAAAACCCATGCCTTGCTCAACCACCCTAAGATCACCCCTCCTATGGCGCGCTTCTTGGGCGCGTTCTTTAGCCTTTGTGCCAGCGCACACGCGCTCGAGCCCAGCCAAAGCATCGCCCAAATCGCCAAGTCTACATGGTGGGAGGCCATTTTAGAGAAACTGGGCGCGCAACGCGCTAAGAATAAGGATGGGAGTTTGGATTTGCAACGCGCTCAAGAAGTTAAGGCGCAGATTCAAGCCAAAATAGCCCTGCTGGCCAATCTTGCCAAACCTTACCACAGCCTAAAAGACTTTATGAATGCGATGGTTTTGGGGGCTAGAGAGGCCTCTAGTGGGGAGGGGGTACATTTACTCAGCGTACATGCCAGCAAGGGTTTAGAGTTTAAAGAGGTGTATGTGATTGATCTCATGCAGGGGCGTTTCCCCAACACTAAATTAGCCAAACAAAGCGGGAGTTTAGAGGAGGAGAGGCGTTTATTTTATGTCGCTACCACGCGGGCTAAAGATCATCTTTATCTCTCCTATGCCAAGCAGGATAAGCAAAGGCGTATTGCTTACGAGCCTTCTTGTTTCTTAAGAGAGGCTGGACTCATCGCCTCTAAGCCTTAACATCTAGTTAGATTAATTTTTATACAATGGTGTTATGATTTCATGCAAAGGATGGATATGGGCGATTTATGCAGCCGTAGGGTGGCAGCCACCCCTAGGGGCATTGGCATTGTGTGCGATTGGTTTGTACAAGAAGCGCAAAACGCTACGCTTAAAAGCACGGATGGGCGTACTTTTATAGACTTTGCGGCCGGTATTGCGGTGCTAAATGTGGGGCATAGACACCCGCGCGTGATCGAGGCGGTTAAGGCGCAATTAGAGAAGTTCACCCACACCGCCTACCAAGTGAGCCCCTATGAAAGCTATATAGAACTGGCTGAGAAGATCAACGATCTAGCTCCCATTAGCGGGGTTAAGAAGGCATGTTTTTTCACCACAGGGGGGGAGGCTACAGAGAACGCCATCAAAATCGCCAAGGTACACACAAAACGCTATGGGGTGATCGCCTTTGGGGGGTCTTTCCATGGGCGTACTTCTATGGCACTGAGCATGACAGGTAAGGTAGTACCCTATAAGGCAGAGCTAGGCGTGGGCCATCCAGGGGTTTATCATGCCTATTATCCTAACCCCTTGCATGGAATTAGTACCAAGGATGCGCTGGAGAGCTTGGAGCACATCTGTAAAACGTCTATCTCCCCTTTGGATGTGGCCGCGCTGATCTTTGAACCCGTGCAGGGTGAGGGGGGGTTTAACCCGGCACCCCTTGAATTTGTGGAGGGGTTGCGCGCCTTTTGTAACACGCATGGAATCGTACTGATCGCTGATGAGGTACAAACGGGCTTTGCACGCACGGGCAAGACTTTCGCGATGGAACACTTCAACACGGAGGTAGACCTCATTTGCATGGCTAAGAGTTTAGGCGGAGGGTTTCCTATCTCTGGAATTGTGGGCAAGGCGCAGATCATGGACGCGCCCAGCCCAGGGGGGCTAGGAGGTACTTATGCGGGCAATCCTTTGGCCACTATTGCAGCCCTAGAGGTATTGGCTATCATCAAAGAGGAAAAGCTCAATGAGAGGGCGCAACAATTAGGCGCGCAACTCCAAAGCACCCTGCAAGCACTCAAAGAAAAAGAGGGTATCCAAGAGATCGCCCAAGTACGCGCTTTGGGCTCTATGGTGGCAGTAGAGTTTTTCAAAGACAACCAACCCAGCGCGCCTTTGGCTAAGGCTGTGCAAAAAGAGGCGATGGATCAAGGCCTACTGCTTTTGACATGTGGGGCTTATGGGAATGTGATTCGTTTTCTCTATCCCTTAACCATCCCCCAAGATCAATTTGATCGCGCTTTAAATATCATCTCTCAATCCATTAGAAAGGTCGTAGCATGAATTTCCAATTGTTAAAACATCCCTTTGTCAGTCAAAGCCCCAAGGAGGGCTTTATAGCAGTGGTCAATCCGGCCACATTGCAAGAGATCGCCTATGTTAAAGATGTGGGGCAGGAAGAATTAGAGCAAATTATCGCCAAATCACAGCGCGCCCAAAAAGCGTGGGCAAGCAAGCTAGCCCTAGAGCGCGCCAATATTTTGCTCAAGTGGCGGGAGTTATTGCTAGAAAATCTAGAGGACTTGGCGCGTATTCTGACTCAAGAGATGGGTAAACCCCTCAAAGAAGCCCGTTCAGAAATTGTTTATGGGGCTAATTACCTGCGCTGGTTTGCTGAGGAGGCGCGGCGCGTGGAGGGGGATATTCTGCCCAGTGTGGTGGATCAACAAAAGATTTTAGTACTCAAACAGCCCATCGGGGTCTGCGGGGCGATCACCCCTTGGAACTTTCCTAGCGGGATGATCGCGCGCAAGGTTGCGCCGGCTTTGGCCTGTGGGTGTTCTATGATCGCCAAGCCGGCCACGCAAACCCCTTTAAGTGCCTACGCTTTGATGTTATTAGGCCACAAGGCAGGCGTGCCTGAGGAGGTGTTTAGCGTGGTGAGTGGGAAAGCTAGCCTCATTTCTAAAGTGCTGTGTGAAAGTGAGGCGGTGCGTAAAATCAGTTTCACCGGGTCTACAGAGGTGGGGCGGATCTTGATGGCGCAGAGCGCGCCAAGCATCAAAAAACTCTCTTTAGAGTTGGGAGGCAACGCGCCCTTTATTGTCTTTGAGGACGCTAATTTAGAACACGCCGCAGAAGGGATTTTGCTTTCTAAGTTTAGAAATAGCGGGCAAACCTGCGTGTGCGCCAACCGCATTTATGTGCAAAAGAGTGTGTATGAGCCATTAAGCCGCATACTCAAGACCAAAGTGGAGGGTTTGAAGCTGGGCAATGGCTTAGAGGAGCACACCACGCAAGGCCCCCTAATCGACTCCAAAGCCGTACAGAAAGTACAAGAGCATATCAGCGATGCCACCTCCAAGGGCGCGCAGATTCTTAGCGGGGGCAAGCCCAGCGCGTTGGGCGCGAGCTTTTTTGAACCCACCATCTTAACCGGGGTGGATCAAAATATGTTGGTGGCTAAAGAGGAGACTTTTGGTCCCCTAGCCCCCCTATTTAGCTTTGAGAGCGAGGAGGAAGTCGTGGCTAAGGCTAATGACACGCAATATGGCCTAGCGGCCTATTTTTACACCAAAAATCTGGCGCGTGTCTTTAGAGTGGGTGAGGCCTTGGAATACGGCATGGTGGGGGTGAATTCCGGACATGTGTCCACTGAAACCGCGCCCTTTGGAGGGGTCAAGCAGAGCGGGCTAGGCCGGGAAGGGTCTAAGTATGGCTTGGAGGACTATTTAGAGATCAAATACATGGGTGTCAATCTCAAGGAATGAGCGGTGCGCGCGTGTCTCAAGTTTGGGCTTTGGTGTTAAGTTTATTCCCAGTTTCGAGCTTGAAACGCCCTAGAGGCAACCAAGAGAAACACGCTGGTGGTGTTTGTGCTACAATCCCCACAGGCTGGCTAATGGGAAGCCCCGCGCGCCGCGATTTGCTAGCTAGCCGGCTTGATTTTAGAACACTGGCGCGTGTCTTGGGCTTTTAAATCTAACATAAGGAGAACAGATGGCCTATTCCATTCAAACAGACGCGTTTAGCGTAAAACCCACCGCTTATTCCCAACGGCTTTTACAAGTAACTTTGTCTCAAGACACCATTGAAGCTTTCCTTAAATCTGTCGCCATTTATCCCGTGCAGGCGTTGGAATACAAGTCTTTTCTGCGCTTTAGGGTGGCACAAATGTTAGACACGCTCTGCGATCACCAACTCAAACCCTTTTTAGAAAACGCGTTAGGAGATCGCCAAACAGGGGCTTTATTAGTCAACCCACAAGGAATCGATCGCGCCGAGCAGGGCGATGAGATGGTGAAAATCGCCACCGCCTTTGTACATCTGATTGGGCGTTCTAATTTCGATCTGATGACCGGGCAGTTTTATGCGCGCTGGGCTGTGCTCAATACAGACAATTCAGACAGCTACCTAAGAAAACCAGACAAACCCCTAGAGTTGCATAACGATGGCACTTTCGTCAACGAAGTTACCGACTATGTGCTGATGTATAAGATCGATGAACAGAACATGGAAGGGGGCGATTCACAGCTCTTGCATTTGGACGATTGGGAGGAGTTAGACAAGTTTTACAACCACCACATGGCCAAAAGGGTGATGCGCTGGTCAGCCCCCCCTAGCAAGAATGTTACTACCGATGTCTACCACCCCGTTTTTGAAGCGGACAGCCACGCCAAACCCGTCATGCTCTACATTGACCAATTCGCCCAACCTAAGGATTATGAAGAAGGCGTGTACTTGGCCGATTTGGGCGATTCTTTGGAGAATTCGAAGGCCAAATTGTCCTTCCCAGTACCTGTGGGGCAGTTCTTGCTGATCAACAATCTCTTTTGGTTGCATGGGCGGGATAAATTCCAACCCCATAAGGGTTTGCGCCGTGAATTGATGCGCCAGAGGGGCTATTTTTCTTTTAGCACCAACCCTTTCAGCCGTTACAAAGACTTCAAAAACTTCTAATGGCGCGCATTTACGATTGTATTGTCGTAGGGGGGGGGATTTTGGGGCATTCGGTCGCGATGCAATTGTTGCAAAAATATCCCGACTTCAAAGTGATCTTATTAGAAAAAGAACATGGGAGTGCCCTGCACCAAACCGGGCGCAATAGCGGGGTAATTCACGCTGGAGTGTATTACACCCCGGGTACTCTTAAGGCGCAATTTTGCTATGAAGGCAATAAGGCCACTAAGGCTTTTTGTGCAGAGAATGGGATCGCCTATGAGGAGTGCGGGAAATTATTGGTCGCAAGCGATGCATTGGAGCTAGAGCGCATGGAGGTGCTTTTAGAGCGCACAAAGGAAAATGGCCTTGAGCGCACCCGTTTAGATGCGCAGGAACTCAGAGAGATGGAAAAAAACATCGTGGGTTTGGGGGGGCTCTTTTTCCCCACTAGCGCCATTGTGAGTTACCCTGCAATAACCCAAGCGATGGGCGCGCGCTTTAAACAGCAGGGGGGGGAAGTGGTGTACAACGCCCAAGTGGTCGGTTTGAGCGAACACGCTAGAGGGGTGAAGATCGACACCACTAGCGGGGTGTTTGAAAGCAATTATCTCATCACCTGCGCGGGTTTGCACGCAGACAGGCTAGTCAAAATGCTAGGGATCACCCCGGATTTTACGATCTGTCCCTTTAGAGGGGAATATTTCAAACTCGCCAGCCGACACAACCACATCGTCAAGCATCTTATTTACCCCATCCCTGACCCCAGCATGCCTTTTTTGGGGGTACATCTGACGCGCATGATCGATGGAAGTGTTACCGTGGGGCCCAACGCGGTGTTAGCGCTCAAACGCGAGGGCTATTTAAAAAGCGATGTGAGTTTGAAAGACATTAAGGAGATGATCACCCATAAGGGTGTGCGCAAAGTCATCGCCAAGTATTTTAAGCCCGGGTTGGCTGAATTCAAACATTCCTTTTGTAAAAAAAGTTATTTGGCTTTGGTGCAAAAGTATTGCCCTAGCCTGTGTTTAGAGGACTTAACCCCCCACCCCGCTGGGGTGCGCGCCCAAGCGGTGAGCGCAGGTGGGGAACTCATAGAAGATTTTCTCTTTTCTAACACGCCTAGAAGTGTCAATGTGTGTAACGCGCCCAGCCCGGCGGCCACTTCGGCCCTGCCCATAGGGGGGCACATTTTGCAACAATTAGAGAAAATCTTACAATGAGGCGCATGTCTTTGGTACATTTTATCAAAATGCGCTAGAATGCTATGATCTTAGTTTGAAAGGGTTCTGGTGGAAAAGTTTGTGGATCGCAATTACTTTTTGGTAACCAAAACGAACACGAAGGGTGTCATCACGTATGCCAATAAGCCTTTTATTGACATTGTGGGAGGAAATGGCGAGAAGGATTTACTACACAAACCCCATAGCGTGGTGCGCCACCCGGACATGCCCAAGTTGATCTTCAAAATGATGTGGTCGGCTATCAAGCAAAAGCAAGAGATCTTTGCCTATGTCAAGAATAAAACCTTTGATGGGGACTTTTACTGGGTCTTTGCCAATGTAACCGCTTCCGTGGACGCAAAGGGCATGGTGGTGGGCTATTACTCCGTGCGGCGCGCGCCCAATAGGAAGGCCATCAGCATCGTGAGCTCTTTGTACCAGAAGCTACTGGAGGCTGAAAAGCGCGGAGGGTTACAGGCCAGTACCACCTTGCTAGAGGAGACACTCCAAGAAGAGGGCTACACTTACGACGCTTGGGTCAATAAACTACAAAGACTATAAGGATCATGCATGTTAGATTGGTTGACAAAGAGTAAGGACGACTCTCTGCAAAAAATTGCGGAGTGCGTGGGGGCCGTGCGAGATGGGCATCTAGAACACCGCATTACAGAAATTGATGAGAAAAGCCCTTATGCCGGCATTGCGCATGGCTTAAATGACCTGTTGGATCAAATTGAATCGGTCTTTAGAGAGATGGACGCATGCGTGAAAGCCGCGCATGAGGGCAAGGATTACCGCAATATTTTTCATGAAGGCTATCGGGGGGTGTTCAAGCAATACGCTGAACATGTAGATGAGAGCGTTGCGGGGATCATTGTGGCTAACAATAGTGAAATTGTCTTCAAATTAGCCGAAATGGACGGGGGCGCAAGGGGGATTAGAGATGTGCTTGCTGATTTGGATGAGCGAGTCAAGCAATGTGTGCACAATAAAGAGCTCATGCAATCCATTGAGGACGACTCGTTGAACACCCAAGATCAAATTGAAACCATCCATAAGGATTTGTTGCACTTCAATGACAATTGTAATAATGTCAATGTAGTCATGGATGACTTGCGCAATAAAATGGATTTTGTCATGCAAGTAACTAATGTCATCAGCGACATTGCCGATCAAACCAATTTGCTCTCTTTAAACGCGGCCATTGAAGCGGCGCGCAGTGGAGAGCATGGGCGGGGCTTTGCGGTGGTGGCCGATGAGATTCGCAAACTTGCCGAGAAGGTTACCAAAGAAGTCAGCAGCATTAAAACCAGTTTTAGCCATTTTCAAGAGGACATTGTCAAACTGGGTAAGGAGTTTGGTGAAGTGAGTTCTTTGAGTTCAGAGATTCAGGGGCATTTTGAAGAGTTTTTAAAAGTCTTACGCATGTTTGTGGCCAATAGCCACAAGAGTTCGGACAGTTCCAAAGAGCTAGAGACGGGCCTAGGGCATGTCAAACGCCACATTGAGTGGATCGTATTAAAAATGAATGTTTATAGAAATGTGATAACCAATAGGACGGGTGATTTGGAGTTAGAAAAGGCCGTTGGATCAGAGAGTTTGGTCTTGATCCAAGAGATTCTAGATCACATCAAGGGGCACTACAATACGGAGGAAATCGGGGCGATGGTGGAGCGTTTGGCTAAACTGGATGCCACAGAAGTCCCTTAAGAGAAAGTAAAAGGATTTAGTATGGTGTATGTAAAACTCGTGCTGGGCGTGGCGGTGGCTTTGGGGGTCTTTATAGGGGGGTTGGCGTTTGAACGTTTCGTGCTGGGCAAGCATTTTAGAGGGCAGGCACTCCAAGTCGCCCTAGAACTTCAAGAAAGCCAGCAAGTGCCGCCTAAAACCTATAACGCGCATTTGCTTTTTAGCAGCACTAACACGTTGTTAAACGCTCCTGAGCTGAGTGCTTCTCAAGAGGAGAGCTTAAAAGAGGCTTTCGCCCAGATCAACCGCTTGGCTAGGGAGAGCCAATTATGCCAAGAAACTAGCTATAGCGTACGCCCCAATTATAGCTTTGTGGATCACAAGCAAACTCTAAGCGGGCATCGACTCTATGCAAGCATGGCTTGTAAATTCGGTGTGGCCAAGATCGCAGAGTATGAACAATTGCGCGACAAGATTGCCAAGATCGCTGCGGACAACGAACTGTTTGTGTTGAACACGCCCGCCTTGCACTTGCAAGCAGATAGTCAAGACCGCACCAATCTACAAAACGCCTTAGTGAGCCAAGCCCAAGCCAAGCGCGATCTCTTTTCTAAAACTCTTAAGAAGCAATGCCACATTAAAAATCTTAGTTTCTACACCCATGAAGACAGCTTCATGCGCTTTGCAAGCGCTCATGAAAGCGCTCCCCGTTCTATGCAACTCAATCTAAACGCCCGCCTCATCTTGCGCTGTTTTTAGCCGCCCCTTAGGGGAAAAGGAGAGTATTAAACTTTTTCATGTAAAATCGCGTTTTGCAATCAAACTTAAGTTAGGAGCAATGATGGCGGAGATGAATCGGCGCGATTTTTTGAGCATGGCTTTAGCTGGGGTGGCGGGCGCGGGCGCGATCGCTAGCTTGGTGGCCATGAAAAAAACTTGGGACCCCTTGCCTAGCGTGGTGTCCGCAGGCTTTACAAGCGTGGATGTGAGCAATATGAAAGATGGGGAGTTTTCTAGCGTGGAGTGGCGGGGCAAGCCGGTTTACATCATCAAAAAAGACCCCAAGGACGCTTTTGATCCCAAGCGCGATTTCAAGATTCAAGGCGGGGTGTTCACCGTGGGGATTCAAATTTGCACCCATTTAGGTTGTATCCCCAATTTCCAATCCATCCAGCAAGGCTTTTTATGCCCCTGCCATGGGGGGCGTTTTACCAGTAACGGGGTGAATATCCCAGGCACCCCCCCGCCTCGCCCCTTTGAAATCCCCCCCTTTAAATTAGAGGGCTCTAAGATCACCTTTGGCGAAGTGGGTCCAGAGTATAAAACCATGGTCGCGCACGCGTAAAGGATAGAGAATGGCAGAAATAAAGAAAGCAACAGGGCTACTAGATTGGCTCGATCAACGCTTGGGGGTGAAGAAACTTACCAAAGTGTTGATGACAGAGTACTGGATTCCTAAAAACATTAACTTCTTATGGGCGATGGGGGTGATCTTGCTCACCCTCTTTACCTTGCTCG
Source organism: Helicobacter vulpis (assembly GCF_003660395.1). Taxonomy (GTDB): domain Bacteria; phylum Campylobacterota; class Campylobacteria; order Campylobacterales; family Helicobacteraceae; genus Helicobacter; species Helicobacter vulpis. The sequence goes on along the minus strand of NZ_QXQT01000003.1, from coordinate 47,022 downwards.
TGATCTCGGGCATTTTCTTGTTGATGTATTACAAGCCGGACGCTAAACTCGCCTATGACAGCGTGAATTTCACCATCATGCAAGAGGTCGCCTATGGATGGTTGTGGCGGCATATCCATGCCACGGCCGCTAGTATGATCTTTGTGATCCTCTACATCCATATGTTTGTGGCGATCTACTATGGCTCTTATAAAAAGGGTCGTGAGATGATTTGGATCAGCGGGATGCTCTTGTTTGTGATCTTTAGTGCAGAAGCCTTTAGCGGGTATATGTTGCCTTGGGGGCAGATGAGCTATTGGGCAGCCTCAGTGATCACGGAGTTATTTGGCAAAATCCCCGTCATTGGTCCGGATCTACTCGTGTGGATTCGGGGGAACTATGTCGTGGCAGACGCGACACTCACGCGCTTTTTCATGTTGCATGTCTTTTTATTGCCTGTGGTGATCCTAACCATCGTGGGCATGCACTTTTATTCTTTGCGCATCCCCCATGTCAATAACCAAGAGGGCGAAGTGCTGGACTTTGAAGCCGAAGAACAGAAGTTCAAAGAGGGCAAAAAGAAAGAATCTAAGGTCATCCCCTTTTGGCCCGTCTTTCTCTCTAAGGATATTTTTGTGGTCTGTGCCTTCATGGTCTTTTTCTTCTATTTGGTGTGCTATCACTACGAATTTGCCATGGATCCGATTAACTTTGAGCGCGCCAATAGCCTTAAAACCCCCCACCATATTTATCCCGAATGGTATTTTCTATGGAGTTATGAGGTCTTACGGGGCTTCTTCTTCAATGGCAATTTAGGGCTAGTCGCCTTTGGGGTGGCGCAAGTGATCTTCTTCCTCTTGCCCTTTTTGGACAATAGCCCTGTGGTCAAGCCCGCCCACCAACGCAAGGCCTTTCAGATTTGGTTCTGGGTGCTCGTGGTGGACATGGTGGTGCTCACCATCTATGGCAAGTTGCCCCCTGTGGGCAATAATAAATATGTGGGCTTTGTGGCTTCGATCGTCTTCTTGGCGCTCTTCTTTGTGGTGTTGCCCTTGATTGCGCGCGCTGAAAAGAAAAGGGGGGTGTAATGAAAGAGCTTAAAATCCTAGCGATTTTAATCGTGGTGATCGGGGTGCTTTATTGGGGGGTGGAGCCCTATGCCCATAGCGTGATGGAGCCCAAAGTAGCCCCGGCTGACTTTGCCTTTAAAGACTTAAAACCCATAGACTTGAGTAAAGGCGATGCGGCCAAGGGCAAGGATTTAGTAACCCAAAACTGCACCGCCTGCCATAGTATTGAGAGCCAGAAAATCCCTGCTCCTATGGATCATGCCAGCGCGGGGGCGAGCTTTGGGGTCGTGCCCCCCGATCTCTCTCATGTGGGCAGTGTGCTAAACCCCCAATTTTTAGCCCACTTCATCAAAGACCCCGTCAAAACGGCAAAACTCGCCCACAAATACAAGGACGACAATCCCTATCCCATGCCCGCTTTTGCCCAATTTAGCGATCAGGATTTATCTGACATTGTGGCTTACCTAGTTTCTATCGCGCCTAAGAAATTAGAGGATAAAGAAGTCTTTGCGCAAGCCTGCCAGCGTTGCCATGACATCAAGTACGACAAAATGCACGCGCTCAGCGATCCTAAAGACTTACACCGCTACTTGGGCGCAGAAGTCCCCGATCTCTCTATGATGATTCGCTCACTAGGGCGCGAAAAGCTAGAAGTCTTTATCAACGACCCTCAAAAACTCCTCCCCGGGACAGCCATGCCTAGAGTGGGCTTGAGCAAAGAGTCTCAAGAACAAATCATCAATTATCTAGAAAAAGTGGGGGATAGCAAGAAACACCAAAGAGATGAGATCGGGTTTAAGATCATGATCTTCTTTGCGGTGATGACCTTGCTCGCCTACGCGTGGAAACAAAAGGTGTGGCGCGAAGTCCATTAGCAAACAAGGAGGGGTTAGTGCGCAACGCGCGCTAAAAATTTTCCAACCACGCTTTGATGTAATGCTGTAGATCACTCACCCCCACGCGATCCTTATGCACAAGGGGCTTACTTAAGAGCTCTTGCACGCTGGTTGGGGGGGTGATTCCCTCTTTAGCTAAAACTTGTAAAGCCTCTTGATCGTTTTTGGCTTGTTTTCCTAGAGCTAGGGCAGTGGTGTGGGCGAATTTGCTCCAAGAGGCAGTGGAGACCACCACGCAGGGCAGGCGACTCTCAAGGCACTCATAAGCATAAAGCGCGGTGGCGGTGTGGGGGTCTATTAAATAGTGGCGATCGTGATAAACACGCGCGATCGTCTCCAAGCAATGCGCATCGTCGCAGCTAAAGGCTTCAAAATGCGCGCGCACGCTCTGCAATTCGCTAGAGGTGAGGGTGTAGTGCTTGTGATCTTGGAGCTCTTGCATGCACGCTTTAGTGCGTGTGTGCCCAAAGAGGGCAAAAAGCAGGCGTTCCACATTGGAGCTCACTAAAATATCCATCGCGGGGGAGAGGCTTTTTTGCAGGTGGCGCGCTTTTAAATCGTAGACCCCCGTGTTAAAAAACTCTGTGAGCACATCGTTCACATTGGACACCACGCCAATTTTTTCTACCGGTAAGCCCATTTGCTTGGCATAGAACGCCCCCAAAGCGTTGCCAAAATTCCCACTAGGCACGAGAATCTTAACCAAATCGCCATACTGGATCGCTCCTGTGCGCACCAAATCCAAATACCCCCAAATGTGATAGACCATTTGAAACACAATGCGCCCAAAATTGATCGAATTAGCCACGCTCAAACGCAAATCTTTTTGGGCTAAATGTGTTTGAAAGTCTTCATCGTGCAAAAGGGCTTTGAGCGCGCTTTGTGCGTCATCAAAATTTCCCTTTAAACCTAGCACCTTGAGATTGGGCGCGTCCATGCTCTGCATTTGTAAAGCTTGAATCAAGCTTGTGCCCTTAGCCGGATATAAACAACAAACGCAGGTATTGGGCAGATTGGCAAAGCTAGCCAAGGTGGCTGGACCGGTGTCCCCACTGGTAGCTACCATGATCAAATACTTTTCTTGGTGCTGTTGGGCTAGCCCTGAGAGCAAAACCCCAAAAGGTTGTAAAGCCATGTCTTTAAAGGCTAGAGTGGGACCATGAAAAAGTTCTTGGACATATAGGGGAGTTTTAAAGCCCTGCAAGGCATGCAGGGGGGCGATGGCATTAAATTTAGAATAGCGCGCTAGCGCGCGCGCTAAGAGGGTATTTTGTAAACCAAGCTCCAATGTTTCAAAGAGGGTATGAGTGGCTTGGGCGTAACTCAAGGGCAGGTAGGTAGAAAAATCCACTTGGGGGAGGTTTTGGGGTACACACAAGCCTTGCATAGAGCTAGGGTTAAGCAAGGCGCGCTCAAAGCTCTCTATGGCTACACCACTTCTACTATCTACAAATAACACCATGCCATGTCCTTAATGGAGGATTGGGGTTTTTGTTGAGAATTTTAGTATAATACGCCTTTATTTTTAGCCTACGGAGTGCCCATGTCTGCTTTGCCCCCTAAGAAAGATTCCCCTGCACCTACGCCCATCAAATTACGCCGTGTAGGGCTATTTGAAACCAATACTAATACCCAGAGTCTCTCTGTGCGAGGGTTATTAGAGGGAATCAACGACATGGGGGAATTCATCGTTAAAATGAAAAAGCATGTCAAAATGGGCGAAAAACCAGAGGTGGATTGGATCATTGATACTATCTGCGATCACAAGGGGGATAAGCTTTTGCATAAAAAGGGCATTGCTTCCTGTCCGCATTGCGCTTGGAATTTGTATTTGAACAGTTTGAGCTATGACAATGGGCGCAAAAAGCAACCCTTGAAATACCATTTAGAAGGGCGCACTTTACAAATAGAGACCTCTACGGATTTAGTCAACCCCTATCAATCCAGTTTTAAGGGGGATTTTAAAATCCGCTATTTCAACCATGCTTGTTTGTATATTGAAGCAGGTGGGATCAAATTCATCACCGATCCATGGCTGTTGGGCCCCGCCTTTTTAGGGGCTAGCTATTTAGAAAAGGCAAGTTGTAAGGAGGCGTTGCATTGCTTGGTGCAGGCAGATTTTATTTTCATTTCCTCCAACCGCTCTAGTTGTTTGCACCCCCAAACTCTAGCCTTTGTGCCCAAAAGTAGACCCTTCATCGTGGGTAATTTCGCGTCTAAAAGCATCGAGCGCGCGCTTAAAAACTTAGGTTTTTCTAATATTTTCCCCCTAGAATTTCAAGAAATCTATGAGTTTAGCTCCTTTTTCCAATTCAGTGTTTTTAAGGCTGGGGATGGTTCAGAGGAGAGCGGGCTTTATTTGTGTCTATGTGGGCATGACGTACTCATTAATCCTTATGCTAGCTATATTAACCGCTTTAATTTGCCCAGTGGCCTCACTTTGCTTTGTAACGCCTTTTTTGGGGAAACTTCAGGCTTCCCCTTTTGTGTAGATAATTACAATGGGCAGGAAAAAAAGGCGTTACATACCGCCCACCTAGAGGGGCAAAAACAGCAATTAGAAAAGCTCATTGATCTTACTAAACCGGCCTATGTCCTACCCATCGCCACCCCCTATATACAAGAGAGCACTAGAGATGCGATCATCAAGCGCATCAACGTCCATCACGACATTTTAGAATGCAGCAAAATCTGTGATCAGTACAGCCGTACACATAGAGAAACCCCCGTAAAATGCCTAACTCCTGACGATGCGATCACCTTAGAGTTTAAGACGACAGACTTGGTCCAATGGCAAGAAGAAACCCACACCCTTAAAAAAGACTTGCCTCTCAAATACACACAATTTTACACCAAGGCTTTCACCTACGACCCCCATAAGCTCATGGGCTTTTTAAAGCTCTCTGCTTATAAAGCTTACCAGATTGTGAATTTTATCCCCACTAATGACAATTTTGATCAAGTCGTCGCGCCTATTGTAGAAGCCAATTTCGCCACCCAAAGCTTTAAAATTGTTACAGAAGATGCGCTGGTTTCTACCCAACAAGGCTATCGCGTGATGCAGCTCAAAGTGCGTCAAGAAATTCTAGCCTGCATTGTAGAGAACCATTTGCCTTTTGAAGAGATGTTAAGGGGCTTTCATTGTCGTATCAAACGCAATCCAAATGCCTACGAAGCGAGCTTTTGGTATCACTTTAGCCATCTTTATAGCGCGCCTAAAGCCTATAGCATAAAACTAGATTAATGGCTAGCCTCTCTTAGGGTGTTGCAAGCCCCACCCCTCTGTTACCCCCTCTGTGCTCATTCTTCCTTAATCGTGTAGGCAATGGGGATTTTCAAGTGGACGGTCTGCTTGGGCGCAGGGAACAAGCTCGAAGCTTCTTTCACCGCTTGCATGGCCGCGCGATCTAAAATATCAGAACCCGAACTCTTGCCTACCTTAATATCTGTCGTGCTACCATCCACATTGAGCGTAAACTCTACCAAGACTTCTCCCTCAATCCCACGCACCATCGCCATTCTAGGGTATCTGTTCTTAGAAGAGATCGCCATCTGAATTTTTAGTAAGAATTCATTGCTCACCCCAGGGTTATAAGCTTGAGCACTCATTTCTGCACCCTCGGATTTTTGGTTGGACTCCTCGCGTTTTTGTTGCTTGGGGGTGGGCTCTTGGCTGGGTTTGCTTTCTTGGGCTTTTTCTTCAGGGGGCTGTTTTACAGGCTCAGGTTTAGGCTCAGGTTTAGGCTCAGGTTTAGGCTCAGGTTTAGGTTTTGGAGTGGGCTTTGGCTCTGGCTTTGGTTTGGGTTTGGGGATGGGCTTTGGCTCAGGTTTGGGTTTGTGGTGGAGTTTGTGGTGGAGATTATGATGGGGTTTGGGCTTTTCTTGGGGGGGAGTCTGAGGGGCTTGTTGGGCGTGTTGGAGCTGGCTAGAGTGGGTGTTGATACTGGCCAAGCTCATCGTAAGAGTTTTTGTACCCGACTGGGCAAGACTCTCCATTTTTTCAAAACTGGCAAAGGCTAGCCACAACCCAAGGGCATAGACCGCCGTGGCGATTACAAAGCCTACTCTCGTAGAAAATTTACTTTGTTTCTGTAGAGATGGAGAAGTTTTCATGGTTTTGGGCTTTGAGAATATCCATAATCTCAACGAAAGTACCAAATTTGGAATCCTTATCGCTGCGCAAATCCACCAGAGTTTTGGGATTGGTTTTAGCAATCAAGGCCTTGAGATCATCTAAACTTTGGGGCTTGTCATCGACATAAATCCCATCGGATTTATCCACCACGATCGTAACTTTCTTTTCTGGTTGTTCCATTTTTTGCGCGCTGGACGCGCTGGGCAAATTGACCTTGATCTTGCCCTCAGCGATGAAAGTAGAAACACTCAGTACCAAGGCCAGCAACACTAACATGACATCAATAAAAGGCACGATATTTAGACCATCCCCCCGGCGTAGCCTAACTTTCATGGTTGCGCCTTTTTAGAACGCAACTTAAACTGCTCAGAGAGTACATCTACTTTACGCAAAAACATGTTGTAAACCATTAAAGTAGGGATGGCAACCACCAAACCAAAAGCCGTTGCTTTCAGGGCTAGGGAAAGCCCTAAGGTGATCGCCTTAGCGTCTAGACCGGTGGCGCTGGTACTCATGTCATAAAAGGTTACCATCACCCCTAAAATCGTACCCAACAACCCCACATAGGGCGCGTTGGAAAAGATAATATAGAGCATGGTGAGATTTTTGGTGAGATCCAAATCTAGTCTATCAGGATCGCTATAGAGATTAAAATCAATCCGCGCGTAAAAAACAATGCGCTCGACGGTGAACCATAACGCTAAAAACCCCATCAACCCCAACACGCTAAACACCCCAATATCCACATACTCCCCAATGAGTTTAATAGTAGAACCCTCGCCCATACCAAGCCTTTAATGTAGTCTAAAGGGTGTTGATTGTATTGATTTTGTAATAAAAAGTCAAGCTAAAAACCCTTTAATGTGTGCCTTAAAATAAATAAGCATAGCCCACATAAAACTCACTATGAGGCACGATACTTAAGCTTTGCTTGAGAGTCTGTTGGGTGCCCACATTGGTATTTCCATAGTTATACCAATTTTGCGCGCTGAGTTTGTAATAGGGGAATTTCCACCCCAAAATGACGCGGTTGTGTTTGCCCACATACACCTGCGTACCCACGTTCACAAAAAACCCGCTCCCAGCTGCAAAAAAACGTGTCTTACGCCCTAGAACTTGATTCACAAAGCGATCGCTCCAAAACATTGTGTACTCCACCCCTCCGCCCACAAACAAACCCACTTTAAAAAAGAACATTTTAGAGTAAATCTTTTTGATCCAGAAATCCAAAGGGAGATTTAAAAACACATCCACATTGAGCCCAAAACTCAAGGCATGCGCGCTGTGTTGTAAGAGATTTGTTTGTGGGCTGGGCGTGGGGCAGATACCCAGGGGGTTATTGGCACTCAAAGGCGCACAGGGTGAGCTATAGCCACTGGGCACGGCTAAATTCCCTCCCACGTTTTTAAACCCGTTAGGCACATTGCCATTGTTAATGGTTTGGGGAATCACCTCTCCTGTAGAAGAATCAATAGCCTTGATGTATTTGGGGTTGTAGTTTTGCCCCCCTTGATTGGCAGTTTTGTTCAATTTGCCCAAATTCGCACTAATGTACTCTAACGTACCATAGACACGCAGTCCACTAATGGCTAATCTATCAAAAAAAATCTCATCACCTAGGGTGTAGGTAAAAGCAAAATTCGCGTTTCTATCCATGCCATAAGTGCCCTTGATCAAATCACCCTGACAAAAATTTTGGGGGCATGCAGGCGCGCCATTGGGCAGGGTGCTAGGGTTATGCATGCTCGCTTGCTGGCTAAAGGTACTAGAAGCCCCCTGGGCTGATCCCAAGCGCACCCCCGTATAGACATGGTTTTTCACCGCCCCTAACACCTGCATGCCCAATGCTAAGAAAATGACAATTCTACAACGCATCAACAACTCTGGTTATTTAAAGTGATAATCTGAGGGAGATCGTGCAAGTCCTGCGCATGGCTAAAAAACTCTTCTATCTGCATGCGTGCGACCTGTGGATCGCTCATGCCATTGACCAACTCTTTAAACGCGCCCGCGCCCGCATGTCCTTTGGCATACGCGTGTAAATTCTTACGAAAGAGCACCACCCCCCTAGCTCCATAAAACTCTATCATCTTATCGAAGTGCTCCAAGACCAAATCTTTTTTGAGCACGGGGGGCAATTCCTGCGTGTTGTGTTTGATCTGCCAAAAAATCCAAGGTTTAATTAAACTCGCGCGCCCAATCATCACCCCCTGCGCCCCTGTGTACGCGCGTACTTCTTGGGCTTTAGCCACGCTATCGATCTCCCCATTGACGATCAAAGGTTTGTCTAAAATCTGGCGCATCAAGCGCACGCTCTCATAGTCAATTCTCTCTTTTTTATAGCGATCTGCGCGTGTACGTGCATGTACCACTACAAAATCCACCGGCGCGTCATTGAGTGCGTGGGCGATCTCTGTAGGGATTTTGCGCTCAAAGCCCAAGCGGACTTTAACGCTGGTATAAGTTTTCTGGCTGTGCTCGCGCACTACACCCAAGAGCTTAATCAAGTGTTTTAAATCCTTGAGTAATCCGCTTCCATTGCCATGGTTGGCCACTTTAGGGGCAGGGCAACCACAATTGAAATCTACAATATCAATACCTTCCACTCCATTGAGCAATTCCACCGCTTTTTGCACGATTTCCACTTTGGAGCCGGCGATTTGCACGCTAAAGGGGGTTTCATCGGGGGATTTTTCTAGCATTTTGGCGTTTTTCTCAAAGGCATACACGAGTGCATGGGAGCTGATCATCTCACTCACGGTAACATCGACCCCAAAGCGTTTCACAACGCTTCTAAAGGGCAAATCCGTATAACCTGCCAAGGGGGCCAGAAATAATAAATTATCGAACTGGAGTTTAGACATGTAGCCTATTCTAACGAATTTTCTCTTAACACGCGGTATTAGCGCAAAATAGCCCCGCGCTTGTGTACCCTACTCGCTCAACTCCAATGCCTTTGAGGATGCCATGCAATGCCCAGAGCGTTGAACAAGGTTGTTAAAGAAGTGTAGATAGCTTGGGGGTCTAAATCCTTGAGGATGAAGACTAATTGGGATAGGTGCTCTTGTGTGGGGTGTAAATGGGTGGGGGGGTAGATGATGTGCTGTACACCATTGAGCGCGATACAGGCTTGCTCTGTGCGGATAAGACCCTTTGTGCGCAAAATGCGATCCCCATATCTGTAGAGCAAGAAACTCAGCCACAACGCAAAAGCGCTCCAGTCTATGCGCTCTTCAAACTCCAAACACAGGGTTTTAAAGCGTTGGTGTGCGTGGCTAGGGGGAGGTGGGGGGATGGGATTGGGGGGGCGCTCTTGGAGCAAACACGCGATGTCCATATGCGCTTTGTTATAAATAGTGGCGGTGGGGTTGGTACTTGCAACCAGGGCAGCAAGCGGGGCAAAAGAATCTTGCAGGTCTGTTTTGGTGATCACCACCACATTAGAGGCGACAATTTGGTTTTGCGCCTCTATATTTTCTCTAAGGTGCACCAAGCCATGCATCCCATCTAAACAGCTAATGAGATTGTGGGGGGTGAAATGTTGGCTTAAAAAGACATCATGCAAAAGGCTAAAGAGAATGGGCGCGGGGTTGGCGATCCCGCTTGTTTCAATCAGGACATGATCTAGGCGATCTGCTAAGATCAACTCCTTGAGCGTCTCTATTAAATCTTGGCGCTGCACACAACACGCACACCCCCCCTGTAGCAGGCGCATCTTCTCTGGGACATAGTGCAGATGGGCGAGTGTTTGCGTGTCCAAACCCACCTGCCCGCACTCATTCACCACCACCGCGATCGCGCAATTAGCATGGCATTCTAAAATTTGGGCTAAGAGTGTGGTTTTGCCACTGCCCAAAAAGCCCGTCAAAATGCTTACAGGGATCTTAGCCACGCTTTAAGAAATCTAGCAATTTAGGGTCTAAAATGTCTAGGGGTTTGGGGCTCAAACTTTGGGCTTTGTGGCACAGATCGCCCAAATCCTTAACCAACTCCTTGCGCCCCTTTTGATCTTCTAAGAGAAATTGACTCCCCCACACGCGCAACTGCAAACCATAGAACTTCAAGATTTTATTAGCCGCCTTGAGTTTTTGTATCCTAGCGCGCACGCGCTCCCCCTGCAAAGCCCCCACCACTAAATCCGCCCCCATAGGCGCGCTCACATCGCTCCAATGCAAGGCGGTGTTCAAATCCGCGCACAGCACACACATTATTTTTTTCTAGGACAACGGCGCATGAAGTCATCGGCGATGGTGTTGAAATTGACCCAATGCACGCCCTTGTGGCGGTTGATGTATTGGATAATGCGCTCGTGCATGCGCAACACTTGGGGGCGACCGCTCACATCCGGGTGGATGGTCATGCAAAAGACCGCATAATCCATTTCGTGATAAACCCAGTCAAATTGTTCTAACCAAAGCTCTTCAATATGGCGAGGGGGGATGAAGCCAAAGCTATTAGGGGCTTTTTTGATAAACATCATGGGGGGTAGATCGTCTAAGTACCAACTCCCCGGGATTTCTACCAAATCGGTTTCTGTGCCCCGTACTAGGGGTTTCATCCAATCTTTTGCCTCTAGGCTGTAGTCAATCTTGGTCCACGAATCGCCCACGCGCACATAGTAGGGTGTGAAATCGCGGTGCATTAAGGAGTGATCGTACTTCACGCCATGCTTTAGGAGCAATTCATTAGTAACGCTAGAAAACTCCCACCATGGTGCCACATAACCGGTAGGGTTCTGCCCGGTTAGATTTTTAATCAGCCCGATGGTTTTGAGCAGTACATCTTCTTCTTGTTTGGGAGTCATCGCGATGGGGTTTTCATGCGAATAGCCATGCAAGCCAATTTCATGCCCGGCCTCTACGATCATCTTCACCTGATCGGGGAAGGTCTCAATGGAGTGCCCGGGGATAAACCAAGTGGCAGGGATATGGTATTTTTTAAAGAGGTTTAACAGCCTAGGGACCCCCACCTCGCCCGCAAAAATCCCCCTTGAAATGTCATCAGGGGAGTCCTCACCCCCATAGCTCCCAATCCAACCCGCCACCGCGTCAATGTCCACTCCATACGCCACGAAAATTTCTTTTGCCATGTTTGCTCCTTTAAGATAGATTCACACACTGGATGTTTTTTAGAGTTTTTTGATTTAATTCCAAGTCCAAATCCCGTAGATAGGGGATGTTCTGCCTTTGGGCTTTTATTGCGTCCAAATCTAACACCCCCACTAGAACGCCCTCCTGATCGTCCAACTGCTCTACAATCTCCCCTTTTGGGTTGACGATTTTAGAGTGCCCACAAAACGTCAGCTCCTTATGAGTGAGCTTGGAGATCTCACTCCCGCAACGATTGGCTGCCAAGACAAAGAGCCCATTCTCTAGGGCCCGCGCTTGGCCTCCCAAATCCCACGCATAACTGCGTATCTTAGAAAATGCTGCGCAAAAACATAGGAGCTCTGCTCCCTGCAAGGCTAAAAACCTGCTCCCCTCGCTAAACCCCACTTCATAGCAGATTTGTAAGCCCACTTTGAGGGTAAGGCCCTCTAAGGGCAATTCAAAGACAGGATATCCCTGCCCTCTAGAAAATCTTTGTTTCTCATCTCCCCATAGATAAACCTTTTGGTACGTCCCCACTACTCCCCTTTCACCCACGATGTAGACACTATTGAACAACGCCCCTTGTTTTTGTTCAATGCTCCCGGCAATCAAGTAGGCCTTGTATTCCCCAGCCAGTGCCTTTAGACCCGCAATCGTGGGCTGTGTGGGATCGCTAAGATCAATGCCGAATTCTTTATCGCGATCCTCCGTGCAGTAACCGCTGTCAAACAACTCTGGCAAGAGTACGATCTTAGCCCCGCTAGCAAGGGCTTTACGCGCCAAATTCATGGCATGCTCAAGATTTGCCTCTACAGCATAAGACTGGGGGGAAAACTGCACCGCCGCCACTTTAATCTGTCTTTTCATCATCGTGCCCTTCTGTTTTGGCTTATTCTAATGCACTTTAGACGCGCTAGGGTAAATGTGGAGGCTTCTATCGGGGACATCTGTGGATTCCTTAAGAGCGCATGGTCTCAAAAAAACGCTTGAAGATTTTTTAATCTTTGCTTGCTGTGCTAGAATACCTCTTATTCTCTAAAAGGGGCGGTATGATCAAAATTAAAGCCTTTTTGTGCGATTGTGATGGCACTTTGACAGATGGGGGGATGTACTATTTGGAAGACGGGCAGCAGTTTAAGAAATTCAGTGTGGCCGATGGGATTGGCTTTGAATTGCTCAAAGCAGCCGGCATTAAAACGGGTATCCTCACCGGAGAAGTTACCCCCATTGTGGAGCACCGCGCCAAAAAACTCAAGGTGGATTATTTGTATCAAGGCTGTAGCCCGCAGGGCAAATTAGAAGCCGCGCGTGAAATTTGCGCCAAAGAAAACATTAGCTTAGAACAAGTGGCGTATGTGGGCGATGACATCAACGATTTGCCTCTTTTAGAGCAAGTGGGTTTAAAGGCTTGCGTACAAAACGCCCAAGAGAGTTTAAAAACACTGCCCGGGATCCTTGTTTTGAACAAACAGGGGGGACAGGGCGCGCTCAGAGAATTGATCAACTTAATCCTAGGACATCCTAGAGAACTTAAGAAATGAAAGTCCTCCACCTCAACGCCACGCTCACTGGGGGGGCGGCGCGCGCGTGTTTGCGCCTACACACAGCCCTTTTAAAAGAGGGGGTTGAGAGCTTTGTATGGGTGCAAGATGGGCGGGGGGCAAATTTAGAGTCAAATGTCTTAAGCCCAAAGACTCGCCTAGCCAAAGCGTGGGCGTTTGTGCGCCCTTATTTGGACAAAGCCCCGATCTTGCTCTACCCCAAGCGCAAAAAAGGTACTTTTAATTTGGGCTGGTTGCCCTTTAGTTTGCCCCTAAGTGCGATCGATGCTTTAAAACCCGACATTGTGCATTTACACTGGCTAGGGCGGGGGGTCTTACCCTTAAGGGATTTGCCTAAAATCCCTGCCCCTTTGGTGTGGAGTTTGCATGACATGTGGGCTTTTACTGGGGGCGATCATTGCTATTATGATGAAAGAGAGCATACCTACAAGCATTCTTGTATTTTAAATAGCCCCTTTGAATGCGACCTAGCCACACTGGGTTTTTCTATGAAAAAACGCGCCTATACTAAAATTTCTCACTTAAGCGTGGTGGGGGTGAGTTCTTGGATTTCTAGACTCGCCAAGCAAAGCGCGCTTTTACAAGACAAGCCCCACCTAGTGATCCCAAACCCCATAGACACCCATCAATACAAGCCTCTAGATAAAGCCTTTTGCCGCCAACTTTTAGGGCTGCCCTTGTCTAAAAAATTGGTGGGTTTTGGGGCAATGGATATTGGCGATCCTAATAAAGGTTATGATCTCTTGCTAGAGGCTTTGTCTAAGCTAGAGTTAGCAGATATAGAATTAGTGGTGTTTGGCGCGCACACACACATGCCCAACTTACCTTTTAAAACCCGCTATCTAGGTGTGCTTAAAGACAATGCGAGCCTAGTTGCCCTCTACAATGCCCTAGATGTGGTGGTGGTGCCTAGCCGTCAAGAGAATTTAAGCAATGTGATTTTAGAGAGTTTGGCGTGTGGCACGCCGGTTGTGGGCTTTGACATTGGGGGCAATGGCGATCTAATCAAACACCAAGAAAATGGCTATCTAGCCCGCCCCTTTGATGTTTTGGATTTAAAAAAGGGGATAGAGTGGGTGTTAAACACAGCGCATTACCCTAAGCTGTGCGATCGCGCGCGTGCGCATGTTTTGGAGTGTTTCAGTGAGGCGGTGGTTGCCAAGCAATACCGCGCCCTTTATGAAAAAATCAAAGCATGTTAGACTACCTCATCATCACTCCCCTGCCCGTTTTTTATAAAATCCATCTCTACAACGCCCTAGCCCAGCGTTTAAAAATCTTTGTGGTGTTTTTGGCTAGGGACACCAAAGAAACCCGCGCCAAGGATTTTAGCACCTTAGAGAAGGCGCAATTTGCCCATGAAGTGTTGTTTCAGGGGGCATTGCAAGAGCGCCCTACTTGGCAAAATACACGCAAACTCTTTAAAATCTTGAGAAAACACCCCTATAAACGCTTGCTGCTGGGAGGGTGGGATTGTGTGGAGTTTTGGGCGGGGTGGGCTTTGAGCGTGAAATCTAAAAATGCTGTGGTCGTGGAGTCGAGCATTCAAGAGAGTACAACCAGCGGGCTAAAGGCTAGCTTGAAACGGCTGTTTTTAAGACGAATCTCTGTTGCCTTTGTGTGTGGGGATTGGCACTCTCAACTCTTAGAGGTTTTGGGCTTTAAGGGGGTGATTAAAACCACGCACGGGGTGGGGATCATCACCCCCCCTAAGTTGCAAAGAGAGCCACGCCCCTACTCTAAAAAGTTTATCTGCATCGCCCGCTTAACCCCCGTGAAAAATTTAGAGTTTTTGCTAAAGGTCTTTAAAGAGTTGCCCCAAATGTCTTTAAGCCTTGTGGGCACAGGGGAGCTAGAAGCCACATTAAAGGGCATGGCAAGTGCTAATGTTGCCTTTTTGGGGGCTGTGGCAAATCGCCAAATCGCCGCCCTGCTTTGCGCCCATGACGCGTTGATCCTGCCAAGCATTGCCGAACCTTGGGGCTTGGTGGTAGAAGAAGCCTTAGGGGTGGGTTTGCCGGTGTTGGTGAGCCGTGCGTGCGGGGCGCAGGTTTTAGTAGAAAATGGGCTCAACGGCTTTGTGTTTGACCCTAAAGATGAGGGGGCTTTAAAAGGGCTTTTGCAGAGTTTAAAAGACTCTTACCCCACGCTTTTAAAGGGGGCTAGTACATGGGATTTGGCGCGCAAAGATAGGGAGCAAATAAGGGCGTATGTGTGAAAATCTCTCTTATTACCCCCGTTTTTAATGGAGCTACAACCATTAAAGCCACTCTTGAATCTGTAGCAAGCCAAAGTATTGCCCCCTTAGAGCATTGGATCATGGATGGGGGGAGCATAGATGGCACGCTAGAGATTTTGCAAGGCTACCCCCATTTGCAAGTCTTTAGCGCGCCCGATCAAGGGCTTTATGATGCCATGAATAAGGGCATTGCGCGCGCGCAAGGGGAGGTTGTGGGGATCATTAATAGCGATGATAGTTACGCGCATAGTGGCGTTTTGGCGCAAGTGCTAGAAGCGTTTAAAACGCACCCACAAGCGGACATGGTCTATGCGGATTTGGTCTATGTCAAGGGCGATCGCATTGTGCGCTATTATAAGAGCGGGGCATTTAGCAAAAAGGGCTTTTTTTATGGCAAAGTGCCCGCGCACCCGACCCTCTTTGTGCGCAAAGAAGTCTATGATCGCTTTGGGGGCTACAAAATTGATTATAAAATCTCCGCGGATTACGAGTTTTTACTACGCACTTTGTATGTGGCAGGCTTAAAGGCGGTGTATGTGCCAGAGGTGTGGGTGAAAATGGGCGTGGGGGGGGTGAGCACGCGGGGGCTCAAAAGTCTATGGCTATCCAATAAAGAGAATCTACGGGCTTGTAGAGAAAATGGGATCAAAGCGCATTGGGGGACGATGTTGTTGAAGTATCCTTATAAAATCTTGGGGTTATTCAAAAAGTCTTAAAATTAAGATTCTAAACATTGAGTAGACTACAATACATTTGAATCTCCTAGGAGTGTGGATGGCAAAAATTTTATCCCTTTGGCGTTATTTCTTGCCCGTGATTGTGGCTGTTGGGCTGTGGCTCTTGCCCACACCTGAGGGTTTAAGTCCGCTATCTTGGCTGTATTTTAGTATCTTTATAGGCATGGTTTTAGGTCTCATCATTGAGCCCGTGCCTGCCTCTTTTGTAGCCGTGATTGGGGTGGTGCTGTGTGTGCTCTTGCGCATTGGTCCTAGCCCCCAACAGGTCAGCCCGGGGGAGGCGATTAACTGGGGCTTAAGCGGTTTTGCCAATAAAACCGTGTGGTTAGTGTTCATCGCCTTCATGTTAGGTTTAGGTTATGAAAAAAGCGGATTAGGTAAGCGCATTGCCCTATGGCTCATCGCCTTGTTGGGTAAAACCACTTTAGGGCTAGGCTATGCGGTCGCCCTAGCGGATTTACTTCTAGCTCCTTTTATCCCCTCCAACTCGGCGCGCTCTGGGGGGATTGTTTATCCCATTGTAGCCAATATCCCCCCCTTAGTGGGGAGTTTACCCGACAAAGAACCCCAAAAACTGGGCACTTATTTGATATGGGTGGGGATTGCCACCACCTGTATCACCTCTTCTATGTTTTTCACCGCCCTAGCCCCTAACTTGCTAGCGATGGAAACGGCTCTTAAGAGTAATGTGCCTGAAATCTCTTGGCTAGGCTGGTTTTTAGCCTTTTTGCCCGCAGGGATGGTGCTCTTTTTGCTCACCCCCTATTTGGCTTATTACCTCTGTAAGCCCACACTCAAAGGCTCTAAAGAAGCCTGTTTATGGGCTAGAGAAGAATTAAAGAAGATGGGCAAAATGCAATCCAAGGAGCTCTTGATGTGCGCATTGAGTCTACTGACCTTAGCTTTATGGATTGGAGGTAAAACCCTGGAGGTGCAAGCCACCACTACGGCTTTAGTGGCGATGGTGCTTATGGGACTTAGCAGAATTATTAGCTGGAAAGACATCATTTCTAATAGCGCGGCTTACAATATCTTCTTTCTCTTTGGGGGTTTGATCACTCTAGCTAGCGGGCTTAAGAGTGTCGGCTTTTTGCAGTATCTAGAGAACTTGACTCAAAGCTTTATGACGCATCTAGGCTTTTCTAGCACAGCTATGGTGTGTATGTTGGTGGCCGGCTTTTATCTCTTACATTATTTCTTTGCTAGCTCCACCGCCCATGTGAGCGCGCTTTTAACGCTTTTTATTAGTATTGGGGCTGGTATCTCTGGAATCAATGTGCAAGAATTAGCCTTATTTTTAATGTTGAGTTTAGGACTGATGGGCATTCTAACCCCCTATGGCACGGGACCCTCTTTAGTGTGGTATAGTAGCCATTATATCCAAGGCGCGCAATTTTGGAAGTTAGGATTGATCTTTGGATTGCTAAATTTAACCGCTCTCTTGGTGCTGTGTGTGCCGTGGGTGGAGTTGGTGGCGCACCGCTGGTTTTAGTCGTGCCAACTTGTCATGTAAGCACCCTTTGGTTGTCTTTGAAAAATCATAAAAAGACGCGGGACTATCCGTATGCAGTCTCTGAACCTTAATTTTTATTGCTTGAGGCCGCCCCATAGGCAAATTTGACATAGATGGCTAGACTGATGAGCAAGAGCGCGACCCCTCCGGTCAAATAAACGGCATAAAGAAGTTTATTGGGCTCACTGATACTAAACTTGAGTACCAACATCAGGGCCTCAATGGCTAGGGCGATGATGATCGAGCCTAAAAAGCGAATCATGGTGCGATGGATGGCATGGTGGTTGTCTCCGCTGTTCTTGCCCAGCACCTCTTCTTCAAAGATCACTTTCACAAGATCGATGGTGGCTAGGGCGAGCGTGAGCAAGACAATGGGGTGAAACACCTCTTTGACATCAAAATTATTGAAGTGGATGAGCGCGTCATAGAGGGTAGAAATGCTCTTGACAAAGAGCAATAGGGCGACTAAACCTAGCATGAACGAAATAGAAAAATACATCACCACACTGCCCTCAGCAAAGACCTTGTAATGCTTAGA
This sequence comes from Helicobacter vulpis, assembly GCF_003660395.1. GTDB lineage: Bacteria > Campylobacterota > Campylobacteria > Campylobacterales > Helicobacteraceae > Helicobacter > Helicobacter vulpis. Next base: position 29,263 of record NZ_QXQT01000003.1, on the reverse strand, counting down.
AGAAGAACTCAAAGCGATGGCAACTTTAATGGGGATATGCATGCACACCACACAGAATAACTCATCTTGAGCGTTGTAAATGGGATAGGCCGCTGTAACCACCAAGCTACGATTATGGCGGGTGGGGTAGGGATTGGTTAAAATGCAACGCCGTTCGTTGATCGCCTCGTGAAAATAGCCATATTCGGGCGAATTTTCGGCAAAACTGCTCTTGATCATACCCACTTCATCGATCAAATTCCCATTCACATCTAGTACAAAGAGATTTTCTTTGATGCGTACCTCTTGTTTGATGCGCTCCATGGCAATGTGGATGTATTTGAGTGTGGGTTTTTTAAGATAGTTCTTGATATTTTGGGTTAAAAGATAGGACACATAGGCATAGAGCTCGTTTTTGACCTTGATATATTCGCTGACATCTTTAGATAGCATCATCACTCTTTTTTGGGGTGGATTTGGGCTTCTAGGGCGTGTAGGCTTTGTTGGTATAGCTTGTTGAGCGTTTCTATAAGGGTGGTGTTATAGCGTTGCGCGTCTGTGGCTTGGACATTGGGGTCGCTATCTAGGGGGTTAGCCCGCCATATGGGCTCTAGCACCTGTACGCGCACCTGTACCCCACAGGGGAAGCCAATTTGTTGGGTACATTGCAGAGTTAAAGTACTCTGAGCGCGCAACATGCGCAAGACACGCGCTGGATCGACATATTCATTCCCGCTAGCCTTGAGCATGGCCTTTGTTTCTTTGAGCGTGGGGGGGGTGGGCTCAAAGGCTAGATGTACTTGCCCTTTTAAAAACGCGCTGGGGGCGTGGGGGGCGGGGGGGTAGCCCAAATGGGCTAGGAGGGTTGTGCCGTCTTTTTGCAGGGCTTGGGCGTATTTACGCTGGTAATAATGGGGGATAAAATCCTGTAAAAAGGTGATCTGCGGGGCTTGCAAGAGGAGATTTTTTTGAAGGGCCACTTGGGGCAAAGCGCTTTGATAGTGCAAGCGCAAAGAGGGGCGGCTAAAAACCCCATGGGTACAACCCCCATACAGCATGGCACACAGCACAATCCAAATAAGGCGCATCACTCCTCCTGGGGTGTGGGGTTATATTCTTGCAAGCGGCCATTTTCTAAAGCATAGACATGGCTAGCAATTCTCAAACTCTCATAATTATGCGAAATCATAATGACCATGCGATTTTCTCTAAGTTCTGTGATAGTTTGGTAAATGCCCGCTTGGGTGTGGCTATCTAGGGCTGAAGTGGCTTCATCAAAGATGAGCACACGCGCATCGCGATAAAGGGCGCGCGCGATGGCGATTCTTTGGCGTTGCCCCCCGCTCAAATTCGCCCCAAATTCTTCTAATTGCGCTTGCAGACCCCCCATGGCTTGTACGAAATCTAGCGCCTGCGCGCGTTGCAAACAAGTACGCACGCGCTGGGGCTCAATCTCTAGCCCATAGGCGACATTCTCAGCCACGCTCCCGCTAAAAATGAACACCTTTTGGGTTACGATCCCAATTTGATGGCGCAAGCTCTTTTGTTGCAAAGAGGCAATGGGCATGCCATTGATGGTGATCTCCCCGCTGGTAGGCTCATAAAGCCGCAAGATCAAGTTCACTAGCGAGCTTTTTCCGCTCCCACTCTTGCCCTTGAGCGCGATAATTTGGTTAGTGCGCCATTCTAGGCAAATATCTTGCAGGGCCAGGGGCGCGTTTTGGTCGTAGGTAAAATGGACATGCCTAAAGGCGATGTGTTCAATGGGTTTTTCTAATATGTGTGTACCCTCTACAAGGGGGCTAACCCTCTCTAGGATCTCGTGGATGCGCTCACCGGCCACAAGGGCTTCTTGAAAACTGGCCATAATGCGCACCAAGCGTTTTAAAGGCGTGTACAGCATAAACAAGGCCGTGATGAAAGAAAAAAACGCCCCCACGCTCATGTGCCCAGAGATCACTTCTCTGCCCCCCGAATAGATCACCAAGGCGATCAGCAAAGACCCTAAAAACTCCATCAAAGGCGAAGAAATCTCGGCGTATTTGATGCTCTTCAAACTCACTTGAAAAAAAGCCTCATTTTCTTTTTGAAAAGCCTGCAATTCTAAGGCCTCTCCATTAGAGGTTTTGATCACCTCTATGCTGTGAAAGATCTCTGACAAGCGGGCGGTCATGCGCGCATTGGTTTCTTGATTTTCTTTGGAGAGTTTCTTAACTTTTTTGAGAATCTTGCTCAAGGGGATGGCCGCAAAGAGCAAGAGTACGATCCAAAAGGCAAGTTTAGGGCTTTGGTAAATCACCACACCGATCAACCCGATAATGGTCAAACCCTCGCGAATGGATTCGGCCAAGTAATTAGACAAACTGGCGCGCACTAAAGCGATGTCATTGGTGATGCGCGCGATGAGCTCACCCTTTTTAGTGCGGTTGAAAAACCCCAACTCCATTTGGAGTAGGTGTTCTAGCATGCGCTTGCGTAATTGTTGGATAATGTCTAGCCCGATGTAATTGGTCAGGTAGGTTTGGATATAAATCCCCCCGCTTTTGCCCAAATATGCCAAAATCACCAAAAAAGGCAAGATAGCGAGCATGCGCACATCTTTTTGGATGAAGATGTCATCTAGGGTCGGTTTGACTAGATAAGTACCCCACGCCGTGCTCAAGGCCACCACTAAGGAGGCGATCAGCACCAGTACAAAACGCCCGTAATGCCCCTTTAAATAGGGGGCAAAGCGCCTAAAAAAGAGTTTCAAGCCCTAGCCTAGTGTGTAGCCCGCATCTAAAATAGCCTCGCCAATCGCCTCTGGACTTGCCGGGGGCTCAAATTCTACACACACTTGCTTAGTACCCACATCAACCTCAATACGCTTGACTCCCTCTAGCTCCCCGACAAAACGCTCGATTTTATCCACGCAGTGATCGCATGTGATCTCTGGGACTAACCATTTAGCTTCCATAATTTGCCTTGATTTTGAGATGGATTCCTCTGAGTCTTTGGGCGTTGAGTACCACGCTCAAACTGCTCAAACTCATTGCCAAACTAGCCAACATGGGGCTTAACATGATGCCAGCCTTAAAGGCCACGCCACAGGCTAAAGGGATGGCGATGCTATTGTAGCCAAAAGCCCAAAAGAGATTTTGCTTGATGTTTTGGATCGTGGCTTGGCTCAATCTAATGGCGTTCTCCACGGCCACAATTTCATTATTAAAACTCACCACATCGGCCACTTCTAGGCTCGCATCGCTCCCACTGGCCATCACAACCGCCACATCGCTACGCGCCAAACAGGGCGCATCGTTCAAGCCATCGCCCACCATCATCACCACCTCCCCCTGCGCTTTGAGCGCTTCAATTGTGGACAGCTTGATCTGGGGGCTGGCTAAAGCGGTGTGTGCGTCCATGTTGAGTTCTTTGGCTAAAAGCTGTACATTTTCTTGCGTGTCGCCACTTAGCAACATGCTTTTTAGCCCCAGAGTTTTTAGGCGTGCCAAATCCTCTTTGGCATGCGCTTTGGGTCGATCCTGCAAGATCAGCGCGCCTAAGATGTGATCAACTTGCCCTTCTATGCCCACAAACACCCAAGTACCCGGCACATTCTGCACAAAGGGGCTAGGAGTGTTGAAAAACTCCAAGCTCCCTACCTTGATGATCGCCCCCTCCACGCACGCGCGCATGCCCTGTCCTAACACCGCATGCCCCTGTGTGGCTTCTTTGAGTACCACCCCTTGGGCTTGGGCATAGGCCACAATGCCTTGGGCTAAGACATGCTCGCTTAAAGCCTCCACACTTGCCCCCAAGATCAACACTTCTGTGGCTGAAATCTCTGGGATCGCCACCACTTGTTGTACTTGGGGTTTGCCCTGTGTGATCGTGCCTGTTTTGTCAAAAACGACATAGCTCACCAAGCGCGCCTTTTCTAACGCCTGCGCGTCCTTGAAAAACAGGCCTAAATGACTCGCCTCCTTGTGTGCCACTAACAAAGACATGGGCGTGGCCAACCCCAAAGCACAAGGGCAAGAGATCACCAAGACAGCGATAAAGACCTCTAGGGCGCGCGCAAAATCCCCTAAGGCTAGCCACACGATAAAGGCAAGGCTGGCAATGGCAATCACGGCGGGTACAAAAACCCTAGCGACCTTGTCGGCTAATCTGGCGATTTGTGCCTTAGAACCTTGTGCGTTACGCACCTGCTTGGTGATCTGCTGCAAAGCACTCTGCATGCTAGTGTGGGTGGCCTTGATACAAAAGGTACTCGTGGTGTTGAGCGTGCCTGAGAACACATGCGCGCCTTTAGCCTTGTAAACGGGCACACTCTCCCCTGTGAGCGTGGATTCATCTACCTCCCCCTCCCCCTCTATGACTATGCCATCTACAGGGATCACGCTCCCGGGCAAAATTTGCAAGACATCGCCTGCGCGCACGCGCTCGATCAACACCTCCACTACGCCCCCCTCCTCTACCCTCAATGCGCTCTGGGGTTGTTGGCCTAGTAGCCCCTCCATCGCCTCTAGAGCCTTATTCTTAGAACCCTCTTCTAGGCGTTTGCCCAACATCACAAAGACCAAGATCACACATGCGCTTTCAAAGTAATACCCAGTGTGCACGCCCAAAAACGCCTTAAATAATAAAAAGAGGCTATAGAGAAATGCGCTGCTTGTACCCAGCGCGATCAGAGTGTCCATGTTGGGCTGACGCTCCCATAGGGCTTTAAAACCCCTGCGATAAAAACCCCTACCTACACACATCACCCATAGGGTGAGCAAGGCCTGTAAAAAGCCACTTATGAAGGGATCAAGCAAGACATTTGGGAGTAAAAAAGGCAGGTGTCCAGCCACCATAGAGAGATAGAGCACGCCCAAAGTCGCCACAATGGCGATCCACAAATGGGATTTTTTAGCCTTTGGGGGGGGGAGACTCTCTTTGGGGGTGTAGCCTAGCTTGGTGATGATCTTAAAGACATCTTCAAGATTGGCCTGTGCGCTGTCATAAACCACTACCGCGCTTTTAGAGAGCAAATCCACGCGCACTTCTTGGATAAAACTTTTGCGCTCTAAGGCGCGCTCAATCCCACTTGAACACGCGCTACAAGTCATGCCCTCAATGTAGAAGCGCGCTTGTTGCATTACTTGCGTTTCCATAAGATTTTACCCATCACAAAGAGCCAGCGCACAATGCCATAGCACAGATAAGAAAACATAAAAGCGCTGAGTACTTCAAGTGGTTTGATGAAGAGGAGCAATAAGAACAGCAAGAGGAGCACGAAGAGTTTTAAATTCCAGCACACTTTTTTAAAATTAGGGTAGCGGATATTGCTCACCATCATCACGCCCAAGAACACGATATAGGCCAACATCAAATGCCCGTGTTGGGCTTTAAAAAGTGTGTATTTGTGATCTAAAAGAATGGCTAAAACCACCAACACTGCCCCGGTGGGGATGGGAATGCCGATGAAAGAATAGGGATCTGTGGTTTGGGTGGTTACATTAAAACGCGCCAAACGAATCGCCCCAAAGATCACAAATAGGGCACAAGCTGCCATGCCCACACGCCCATAAGTATGCCCGATGTAAAAATAGGCGATGGTGCTAGGGGCCGCCCCAAAGGCGACCACATCGGCTAGAGAATCAAACTCTAGGCCAAACTTGCTCGTGGTGTTGGTCAGACGCGCCACACGCCCATCTAGACCATCTAGTACCAAACACACCACCACAAACCAACATGCTGTAACAAAGCTCCCCCTAGAGGCGTAAAAAACCCCCATCATCCCTAAAAAGATACTGCTAGCGGTGAACAGATTGGGGAAGAGATAGAGGGGTTTGATAGAAGATCCTTAACTGGCGTGTTCTTCTAAAGGCACGAGGCGGCTTTGCAATTTGTTAGCAACTTCGTACTCAGCGATGATCTCTCTAACCCGCTCACCCGTGATCACTTCTTTTTCAAAGAGTTCGCCCACCATCACCTCAATGGCATCCTTATAATCGCTCAAGGTCTGTTTGACATGGCTATAGCGTTCTTCTAGCAGGTTTTTAATGAAGCTGTCCATCTCTTCGGCCATCTTTTCGCTAAATTCGCGCCCGCTCCCAAAGCCCCCCCCTAAAAAGGAATTGCGCTGTTTTTCTAGTACCATCAGCCCGCTCACATCGCTCATCCCATAGTAACTCACCATGCCCTTGATGATGTCCGTGGCGCGTTCTAAATCATTGCTCGCCCCCGTGGAGATCTCTTGTAAAAACACCTCTTCAGCCGCCCGCCCCCCCAGCAACACATCAATTTCCGCGATCAGCTCGTGCTTTTGCATGAGATATTTATTTTCTTCTGGGGTGTTGAGCGTATAGCCTAGGGCTGCCATCCCTCTTGGGATGATGGAAACCTTATTGACGCGTGCCGAGCCCTTGGTCATCTCCGAGATGACTGCATGCCCGCTTTCGTGATAGGCGACAATCTTTTTTTCTTTGGGCGAAATGCGCCGACTCTTTTTCTCTAGCCCCGCAATGCCCCGCTCTACCGCCTCTTTTAAGTGCTGTTGTTTGACTTCTTTTTGGTTGTTGCGCCCAGCCAACAAGGCGGCTTCGTTGATGATATTGGCCAAATCCGCCCCGGCTAATCCGGCGGTGAGCTTGGCGATCTCTTGCAAATCCACATCATTAGCCAATTTAACGGGCTTGATATGCACCTTTAAAATCTCCACCCGTCCGTTAAAATCCGGTTTATCCACCAACACTTGGCGATCAAAGCGCCCGGGTCTTAAGAGGGCGGGGTCTAAAATTTCGGGGCGGTTTGTGGCGGCTAGCACAATCACGGGCGCGTTTTCTGAACCAAAGCCATCCATTTCGGCTAAAAGCTGGTTAAGGGTTTGCTCTCTTTCATCATTCCCACTCACCATACCCCCCGCCGCGCGGCTCTTGCCAATAGCATCGATCTCATCAATGAAGATAATACTGGGGGCTTCTTTTTTGGCGATGTCAAAGAGATCGCGCACCCGACTAGCCCCTAGACCTACAAACATTTCAATGAAGCTACTCCCCCCCATAGAAAAAAAAGGCACGCTCGCCTCTCCGGCCACCGCTTTAGCTAAGAGAGTTTTACCCGTGCCAGGGGGTCCCACTAACAACACGCCCTTAGGGATTTTTGCCCCCAAAGAAGCGTAGCGATCGGGATATTTTAAGAAATCTACGATTTCTACAACCTCCTCTTTAGCCTCCTCATTGCCCGCCATGTCGTTAAAGCGCACTTTGGGCTTTTCGGCGTTGATGAGTTTCTTAGAACTCCCCATGCCAAAAATCCCCCCGCCCATGTTCTTTTGCATGCGGCTTGCCATAAACATCCATAGCCCTAAGATCACCAACACAGGTAAGAGCCAGCCTAAGATGTCTGTAAAGAAATTAGACTCACTGAAACCGGAATAATTGATTTTTTGCGCGTCCAAGAGGGGCACTAAAGAGAGATCGGGCACGCGTTTGGCGACATAGATGATCTTGCTATTGCCCTCTTTGCTAGTGGCCTTGATGAGGGTTTGCCCAATGCTCACGCTATCGACTTCTTTTTTCTCAATGAGTTCTTTCATCTCGTGATAGCTGACATTTTTGGTACTAGTGGATAAAAAGCGATCCCCAAAACCCCCCTCTGTGCCCATCATGCGCACCGCCACAATGGCGATGATCACAAAGATCAGTACAAGCACCAGGGGATTTTGGAGCAAAGGCTTTTTAGGATTGGGGTTTTGTGAACGATTATCCATTTATGTCCTTATGAATTAAAATGCCTACGTAAAGTCAAGCACACCCATTCGTTTTCTTGAGCTCTATGCACGAGGGCGAAATCCTGAGAATAGGCGTTTAAAACTGCGCCCTCATGGGCATCTAAAATGCCTGAGAGCAGTAGCAAACTCCCCTCCTTGCTCACTTTCACTACATCCGGGCACATCTGTACAATTACATCGGCGATGATATTGATCATAATGAGATCATAGCGCGCGTTGGGGGGAGCATTGTGGATAGAGCCCTCCCAGAGCCGTGCGTACTCTAGCCCATTGTGCGCAAAATTCGCTTGGGTCTGGGCGGTGGCCTGCGTGTCTGTGTCACAGACATGTACGATGCCTCCCTTTTTGGCCAAAGCTAAACTCAAAATCCCGCTTCCACAACCCACATCTAAGCTCAATTTGCCCTGCACTTCCAGGCACGAAATTTCTTGCAAGAGCAGGCGCGTACTCTCATGCCTGCCCGTACCAAAGGCTAAACTCGGATCGAGCACTAAGGGGATCAAGCCCCCATGCATTTGAGAATTCCAACTGGGCGTGATGTAGAACTGCCCACATGCAAGGGGTTCCACACTCTGTTGGTAAGCTTGTACCCAGTCTAAATTAGGGTGGGCACTGCTGTGGTGGTAAAACCCGATATTCTCCTGCAAACGCGCGCCTAAAAGACAACACACGCCTTTGAGATGATCCAAAAGGGCTTCGCAAGATTCCTTAGAATAGATCACAAAACCCGCACTAGGGGGAGCTAAAGGAGTGTTGCCAAAGTAGTGGTAATCAAGAGCAGGGGGAGAGTCGATCTCTTCAATGGCCTCCTTGGTAAACTCTAACAGATAGTGGGCAAATAAATCGGGGCGATGTGTGGGGAGAATAAAGGTTTTAAAATAGAAATCTTGGCACACGCGCGCTACAATCCTCTATCTCAATCATTAGTCCCTAGAACCACCTCTAACTTTTCCTTGAGTACCTGCGGGGTGAAGGGCTTCACGATGTAGTTGTTTACACCGGCCTTGAGCGCGGTGATCACCTCTGCCTTACCCCCTTCTGTGGTGATCATAATGATGGGCAAATCCTTAAAGCGCCCATCTGAGCGCACCTTCTTTACCAAATCCAAACCGTTCATCTCTGGCATGTTCCAATCTGTGATAAGCACACCAGTGGTGTCATTGCTATCTAGCTTTCCCCACGCCTCCACCCCGTGTTCGGCTTCCATGATGTCCTCATAACCCAAGCGCTGCAAGGTGTTTTTAATGATCCTTCGCATGGTGGAACTATCATCTACAACTAAAATTTTCAATCTCGCTCCTTGGTCGGCTTAGTTGCACAAATACCCGCGCATGTTAGCATGTTTATTGTGCGCCTATCTTTAAAGCGCGCTTTAAAGACTGCGGGTATGCAACACCCCCACCACACGCCCTAAAATAGCGACATCTTCCAGGCTTTGCAAGGGAATGGGCTTGTAGATGGGGTTATCGCTGAGCAAAGACACCTCTGGACGCTTGCTCAGACGTTTGACATAGTATTCCCCATCCAAATTCACCACATAGATCGCCCCTTCATAGCAACTGCCATCGTTTTGGAAGAGCAACAAGTCGCCTTCTTTGATAAGGGGCTCCATGGAATTGCCCGCAGCCTGCAATAGCCCCAAATGATCCGTAGAGGTGATTCCAAAATGCCTTTTGAGAAAGGTTTTACTTTGGGGCAAAAACACCACCCCCTCATCTTGGTTTCTGTTCCTAATGGCATGCACCTTGATATCCTTAATATAGGGTACCATCACCACATCTTCTACTTCTTTATGTGTAGATGTGAAAAAATGCAAATCGGTGTTAAGGGCGTTGGCAAGTTTTTCTAAGGTGTCTAAAGTGATATTGCTCCTCTGCTCGCTTTCATAACGCTTGATACTTTGCAAACTCACCCCGCATTTGAGCGCGAGCTCTTCTTGGGTCAGATTGTTGGCGCTACGCAACTGCTTGAGTTTTTCTTTAAGCATGTGGGCTCCTTATATAAAAATGTTTAGGTAAGAATCCTATACAATACTAGGGTTAAAATGTGCTTAAGTTTTAAGAGTAATTCTTGTTAAATGTCCTAAAGGTTTCATTAGGCAAAATGTCTTGACAAGAGCTTAAAATTTATGCTATAGTGCCAATTTGTCAAAACTTCGGGGCGTAGCGCAGCCTGGTAGCGCACTTGGTTTGGGACCAAGGGGTCGAAGGTTCAAATCCTTTCGCCCCGACCATTGTGTCGCTTTTGGCTTGTGGTGGGTGTAGCTCAGTTGGTTAGAGCACCAGATTGTGGTCCTGGGGGTCGTGGGTTCAAGCCCCATCACCCACCCCATTTTTCAAAACTCCGTTTTTGGCTTGGCGTTTGTAGCTCAATTGGATAGAGCACCAGACTTCGGATCTGGGGGTTAGGGGTTCGACTCCCTTCAGGCGCACCACGCGCTTGTAGCTCAGCTGGATAGAGCAACGGCCTTCTAAGCCGTAGGCCGCAGGTTCAAGTCCTGCCAAGCGTACCATGTTACCAATTGCTATCTATACGCGTTCTCATTCCCACTTAGCGTGCTATATTAACTCAAGTGTCCTATACTACGGGGTTGATTATCAATTTGGAGTGATCATGGAACAACCCCCCAAAGACTTAGTACAGTCTGCCTTGAACCTAGCCGCTACCTTGCAAACAAAAATTAGCGAACACTTAGACCACCAAGAGAAGAGCTTTCATAACAAAATGCAAAAGCTCTTGGATAACCCACAAAACAAAGTCATGCTCATTGAGTTGCTAGATCGTTCTTTTCGCTGTCAAGACAACCATGCCCGCTTTGAACTCATCGAGTACACCCTAAACAAGTATGGGATCGCAGACTTCTTTAGCGCGTTTGAAAAATTCCTCTTGATGGGCTTTTTGCATGTGGGCAAGCTCGCTCCTTCGTTGAGTGTGCCCTTTTTCGTGGACAAGGTGCGCGCTAATACAAAGGCAATGGTGCTAGACGAGAATAGCCATGCCCTCAAAAACCTCATCGCACAACGCCAAGCCGATCAGATCGTGCTCAATGTCAATTTGATCGGGGAAGAGGTGTTGGGCGAATCTGAGGCGGCTTACCGCCTGCATAAATACCAAGATGTGATCCGATCGGATTACATCCAATACATCTCCATCAAGATCACCACTATTTTTTCTCAGATCCAGCCTTTGGATTTTGAGTATTCTAAAGCGGAGGTGGTCAAACGTCTAGACACCCTCTATGCCCTAGCTCTCGAACAAAAAGAGCAAAATGGCGTAGATAAGTTCATCAACCTAGACATGGAAGAATTCAAGGATTTAGAGCTCACCATCGCCGCCTTTATGGAGTCCATTGCCAAATTCCCCATTAGCGCGGGGATCGTGTTGCAGGCCTATATTCCAGACTCCTACCACCACCTAAAAACCTTGATCGCCTTCTCCAAAGAACGGGTGCTCAACGATCTTCCCCCCATTAAGATTCGTTTCGTCAAGGGCGCGAACATGGAAAACGAAGAGACCATCGCCTCTATCAAAGGTTGGGAATTGCCCACTTTTTCAAGCAAACAGGACACCGACTCCAATTACAACAAAATGCTAGAATACGTCTTGAGCGATGAGAATTATAAGTATATCCATATTGGCATCGCCTCGCATAATATCTTTGAAATTGCCTACGCCTACACCCGTATCCACGCGCTCAACGATCCATGCGCCCTAGAGCATTTTAGCTTTGAGATGTTGGAGGGGATGAGTGTACAAGCTAGCAGAGAGTTGCGGCAAATGCACCGCTTGATTCTCTATGCCCCCGTGTGCGATGACCAACACTTCAACAACGCCATTGCCTATTTAGTGCGCCGCTTAGATGAAAACACTGCCCCGGACAACTTCATGAAAGCCTTTTTCAATCTGCAGGTGGGGTCGCAGGCGTGGCAAGATCAAGAAGAACGCTTTTTAAAAAGTTTAGCAGGCATGGAGACGCTTGACACCGCCCCTAGGCGCGCTCAAGATCGCAACCAACCCCCCGTAGGCAAAAGCACATATCCAGATCAGCCCTTTATCAATGAAAGCGACACGGATTTCACCCTGCGCGCCAATAGAGAATGGGCGCAAAGAATCGTAGACAAAATGCGCAATATCCCCCCCATCGAGCTCTCCCCAGTGGTGGGCAAAGCATGCGCCTTTGAGGGCCTCAAACGCCTAGATGTCTTTGATAAAATTGAATGCAAAAAGGTTGCCTCGGTGTTTTTAGCCGATGAAGCCATCATGCAAGAGGCGTTGCATCTGGCCCAGCAAAGTCAATTCCCCCAGCGCCATTTAGCAGAAATCCATGCCATCTTAAGCCAAGTGGCCCAAAAGTTTAGAGAGAGAAGAGGTGATCTCATCGGTTTGAGCGCGCTAGAAGTGGGTAAAACTTTTATGGAAAGCGATGCAGAAGTGAGCGAAGCCATCGACTTTTTAGAGTTTTACCCCCATAGTTTGCAAACCCTGTTAAAGAAACACCCCCATGTCCACTTCAAACCTAAAGGGGTGGGGGTGGTGGTCGCCCCATGGAATTTCCCCATTGGCATTTCTGTAGGGAGTATTGCTAGCGCGCTGGCTGGGGGTAATGTGGTGATCTACAAGCCCTCTAGCATGAGCATGGTAGTGGGTTACCGCCTGTGTGAATGCTTTTGGGATGCAGGGGTGCCTAGGGACGCGCTCATTTACCTACCCTGTCGGGGGATTGAACTTAGCGCGCATCTGCTGGCTAGCCCTCTAGTACGCTTTGCCATTTTGACCGGTTCAGAAGAGACAGCCTACCAAATGCTCAAGGCCAATCCCTTATTGCATTTGAGCGCAGAAACGGGGGGGAAGAACGCCACCATTGTTACCAAAATGGCGGATAGAGAACAGGCTGTTAAAAACATTGTCCATTCTGCTTTTAGCAATTCCGGACAAAAGTGTTCGGCGACTTCCTTGCTCATTTTGGAAGAAGAGGTTTACGAAGATCAGAATTTTAAAAAAATGCTGGTGGATGCGACACAGTCCATGAGCGTGGGCGATCCCTTGCAACTGCGCCATAAAATCGGCACTTTGGCAAGCACGCCTAGCCCCAAGGTGCAAAAAGCCTTACACAATGTAGAGGCCCATGAAGAATGGGTATTGAAACCCGAATTCTTGCAAGATAATTCTTACCTAATGCGCCCTTGTATCAAGTATGGTACGCAAAAAGGGGACTACACCTACAGCACCGAACTCTTCGTACCCCTGCTCTCAGTGATGAAAGCTAAGGACCTTAAAGAGGCCTTAGACTTAGCCAATGGTACGGGCTATGGCCTGACTGCCGGACTCGAGTCGCTTGATGAGCGCGAATGGGAATATTTCATTGAGCGTATCGAGGTGGGCAATGTCTATATCAACAAGCCCACCACGGGTGCGATTGTTTTGCGCCAGCCCTTTGGGGGGGTCAAAAAATCTGCGGTGGGCTTGGGGCGCAAGGTGGGTAGTTACAATTACGCCTTGCAATTTGTGCATGTTGTGGAAGATACCTCCCTCCCCGTCCATCACGATGCGCATTTACCCTTTATCCAAGCCCTAGAAGCTTTCAACGCCCACCACAACCATGCCTTTGAAGAAATCCTGACTCTAGCGCGCGACTACGCCCACCACGCCCAGCACACCTTCAGTACCCCCGTGGAGTTTATCCGTGTGCGTGGGGAAGAAAATTATTTTAGTTATACCAAAGTCTCGAGCGTGGGTTATCGCGTGAGTGATAATGATGGGCTTTTAGAACTCTTTAGCGTGGTCTTGGCTTGTGCCGTGTGTGGGATTCCCTTGAGTATCAGCGTGGACAATGTCCCCACTAATGCGCATTTTAATCTCCTCTTGGAGTGTTTGGATGGCTTGCAACACCATTTCAAACCCGCGATCTTCTATGAGAGTTTGGAAGAGTTTAGCCAAAAGATCAGTGAATTTGGACGTGTGCGCTACTTCACCCAAACTCTAGACACGCTCTACACAGAAAGCGCGCAAGCGGGCATTGTCCTAGCCAATGCCAAGCCCTTAAGGTGTGGGCGTCTTGAATTGCTCAATTACCACTTAGAAAAGTCTGTGAGCATCTCTTACCATCGCTATGGCAACTTGGGGGCACGGGGTTTAGCCCAGGGGGAGGGTCGCCATGCACATTAGTTACCAAATTTTAATCGTGTTCGTGCTTTACTCGGTCTTGATGCTCTACATTGGGTTTTACTTCTATCGCAAAAATGAAACGACAGAGGATTATTTTTTAGGGGATCGCTCCATGGGGCCTGTGATTAGCGCGCTAAGTGCCGGGGCGAGCGATATGAGCGGGTGGCTCTTGATGGGTTTGCCCGGGGCCTTGTATGTGGGGGGGTTGGTCAATAGCCATATTGCCATCGGGCTGACCATCGGGGCGTTTATCAATTGGTCTTTAGTGGCTAAACGTTTGCGGGTCTATACCAGCGTGATCGCCAACTCTATCACTATCCCCGACTACTTTGAAACCCGCTTCAGCGATGACAAGCATATTTTGCGACTCATTTCAGCCATTGTGATTCTGATTTTCTTTACCTTTTATGTTTCTTCGGGTTTGGTAAGTGGGGCGAAACTCTTTGAAGCCACCTTTGGGGTGCAATACAGTTACGCGTTGATTGTGGGTACGTGCATCATCGTTACATACACCTTTTTGGGGGGCTATAAGGCGGTGTGCTGGACAGACCTCATCCAAGGGCTCTTGATGATGGGCGCGTTAGTGGCCGTCCCTTGCATGATGCTCTACCACTTGGGGGGCTTTAGCGCGAGTTTTGAAAGCATTGCCAGTGTCAAACCGGAGAATCTTGCCTTTTTAAAGGGCACTTCTTTTGTGGCGGTGATCTCGAGCTTGGCTTGGGGTTTTGGCTATTTTGGACAACCTCATATTTTGGTGCGCTTCATGTCCATTCGATCGATTCAAGAAATTCCTAAAGCGACTGCTATTGGGATTGGCTGGATGGGCATTAGTTTGCTGGGTTCATGCTTGATTGGGTTATTGGGCGTGGCTTATGTGGCAAAATTTCATCTCAGCCTAGCTGACCCTGAGAAAATCTTCATCCACATGAGCGCTACCTTGTTTAACCCTTGGGTGAGCGGAGTGCTTTTAAGCGCAATTTTAGCAGCCGTGATGAGCACAGCCAGTTCACAGCTCTTAGTGAGCTCCTCTACCATTGCTGAGGATTTTTACGCCAAAGTGTTCAATAAAGAGGCTCCCGTACAAACCGTCATGCTAGTTAGCCGCGCGTCTGTACTAGCCGTGGCTTGTGTGGCGTTTTTTATCTCTATGGATCGCAACGCCAGTGTGTTGAAGATCGTCTCTTATGCGTGGGCAGGTTTTGGCGCAAGTTTTGGCACAGTGATTCTCTTCTCTCTCTTTTGGGAACGCATGACCAGATTAGGGGCAATCATGGGCATGATCTTTGGGGCGAGCACGGTGATCTTGTATGACAAATTTGGCAAGAGTTTTTTAGATATTTATGAGATTGTGCCCGGTTTTATTGCTAGCTCTATTGCTATTGTGGTTTTCAGTCTTCTAAGTTCGGTGCGCCCGGGCACCAAGGACGCGTTCAACCAGATGTTGCGCGAAATCCAGAAAGGCTAGTATGGGGGCATGCAAGTATTGCTAACAAAGCGAAGGGGGGGAAATGCGCATTGTGCATTTACGAGTTTTCGCGTGCCCTTTGCTAAGATTGTTGCCACCACATCAAGATGGCTTTAGTATCCACAAGGATGGTACAAACCCCAAACCCCAAATGTTTGTCAATCTTGAACGCCTAACAAGAAGGTTGCAAAAATTAAATTTTTACCACCTGCGCGCCTGAACCGCCCAAATTATAAGGCGCGTCTTCAAAAGAGAGTACCTTAGGGTGGCTTTTAAGCCATTCTCGAATCGCTTGGCGTAAAATCCCCTTGCCTTTGCCATGCACAATCAACACTTCTTCAAAGCCCGCTAAAAGCGCGTTAGCTAAGAAGTCTTGGGCTTCTTGTAGGGCTTCTAACACTTCTAAGGCGCGCACATCTAGGCGCATGCGTGCTTGGGCTTTGGGTTTGCGCTCTAGCTTGACTTGGGGGGGAGTTTGGGGGGGAGTGGCGGGGGTGAGCTCTTGGGCGCGCACTTTGATCTTCAAGCCATTGTCCAAAGCCACCATGCAAGTACTGTGATTCAGGCTAAGTAACGTGCCTAGTTGGTTTTTATAGCGCACACATGCGCCCTGAGTGAGCGTACGGGGGGGTGGGGGTGGATTTTCAGGGCGGCTTTGAGGGGTTAGGCTTGTCTTGATCGCTTGGATTTGCTGGTGGGCATGACTCTTGTTTTGGCTGCGTTCAAATTCCTTGAGCGCGTCTTGCAAGGCTCTTAAAGCTTGTTGGTAGCTTTGCTCTAGCGCGTTTTGTTTAGTCTGCTGGGCTTGGGCCTGGACTTGGATTTGCTCTAGGCGCGCTTGGACTTGTTTGATATGGGTGTCTTTGGCTATTTCAAGTTGGACGCGTTGTTCTCTTAGCTCTTGCTCTAGCGCGCTGGTGCGCTCGATCAAAGCGTTTAAGTTCTCTTGCTCTACACCATAAAGCGCGCGGGCTTGATCTATGAGTTCTGGGGATAAACCATAACGCAACGCGCTTTCGAAGGCATAGCTCTTGCCAATGAGTCCGGGGCTAAAGGTGTAGGTGGGGAGTTGTGCTTGGGGGTCAAAGTGAGCCGCTAGCAATTGGACAGCACTATTTTTGGCTAGAAGTAAGGCTAAATGCTTGTGGTGGGTGGTAACTACAATCTTGGCTCCCTGTGCGATCAGTCTTTCCAACAACACCTTGTACAAACAGCTTGCTTCAGACGCATCTGTGCCCAATTCAATCTCATCGACACCCAGTAGGAGATGGGGCGTACTTAAGGCGCGCTGGAAATCCAACATACGCCCTGCAAAGGTCGAGATGTCATTTTGGCTATTTTGGGGGTCGTTGATGATGGCTTGGATATTTTCTATAAAGGGGATGTGAGAAGTGGGGGCGTGGATTTTAAAGGGCAAGAAGTGCTTGGCTAGAAACACCGCGCTCAAAATGGATTTGAGCAACATCGTCTTACCCCCCGTATTCACCCCCGTAATGAGCAAGAGGGATTGATCAAAGTGTAAGGAAATGGGCTTGGGGTTATTGAGGTTGGGGTGGGCAAAATGCTTGAGCGTGAAATTTCCACGATCATTGGGTTTAACAAAACTCAAATCTGCGCTTTTGGCAAAGGACACCCGCGCGATCAAGTGATCCAAGTAGTCAAACTCGTGATTGATGAAACGCAAAAACAAAAAATAGGGGCGCAGATTCCCACACCATTGCGCGCAAATGCGGGCTAAATGCTCTTCAATCCGATTTTGTATTTCTTGGATTTTACGGCCTAAATCGCGCGCTTCCAAAGGTTCTATGTAAAATTGCCCCGTGTGGGAGCGTTGGATCACCTGCCCCTTGATCGCCACACTAAAACCCGGCTTGACCAATAGGCTTTCTATGCCGTTGACAAAGTGTATCTGTCTGTCCACAAGATAGGGCTGCAAGCTGGCTTTGTTTAAAATTTGGCTAAAGAGTTTCTTTTGCTGGACTTGCAAACGCGCTAAACTCTCTAACAACGCGTCCAAATCGGGGTAAATCCCGCTTTTAAGCGTGGGAGTGTCTTGCATGTGCGCGCTCAACTCTAAAAGCGCTTGGGGGAAGTGGATATTTTCTAAGTAGGCCAATAAATAGGGGTGTTGCTTGGGACGCAGGCATGTTTTTAAGTAGAGAAAATAGCGCGCGATTTGCACAAAGGCAAAGAGGGTTTCTAAACGCCATACCCCCCCTTTTTTAAA
This sequence comes from Helicobacter vulpis, assembly GCF_003660395.1. Lineage (GTDB taxonomy): Bacteria > Campylobacterota > Campylobacteria > Campylobacterales > Helicobacteraceae > Helicobacter > Helicobacter vulpis. The sequence goes on along the minus strand of NZ_QXQT01000003.1, from coordinate 11,668 downwards.
GGACTTGAGCGCGTCCTTAAGACAGGGAAGGGCAGGTGGGGGGGTGCAATCTACGTGTTCTAATTCTTGCAAATGTTCCCAAAGATTAGGGCGTTGGGGCAGGGCAAAGTCTTTAGGACGGGCTAGAAATGTGTTAAAATGTTCTAAGAAGCGTGTTAAATCTAATTGGGCAGCTAGAGTGTTCAAGGGGTTTTTTTCTGGCAGGATTGCAGGTCTATCAAGGTGTCTTTCATGGGGCCATTGGGCTTGCCTAAAAAACTCAGCGTGCCCGTAACGAGATTGAAATTTTTATTATCCACACTGACATGGTTTTGGCACACCAGGGTCTCCCCGCGTAAAAACGCGCGCTGTAAATCTACTTGGGTTTGGTTAGCGCGATCTTGTCTATATGTGTAGAGGCCCACTAACCCTCCCAAGAGCAACAACACCCCCGCGCTAAAGAGTTTTTGTTTCAAGCGCCATAAGCCAAAATCCTGCAACACGATCCACAATAAGATAGACACCAAGGACAAGACAATCCACGCGCCCATTAGACCTCCCCCCTTAGTTGGGTGGTGATATCCCCTGCTCCAAAGCCCACCACAAGCCCGCGCTGTAAAGTGCGAATTTTCACGTCTTGTACAAAGAGTTCTAGGCCCTGCTGTGTGCGCCACAGGCGATCGATGAAGGTGGGTTGCAAGTGTTGGAAAAGAGCGTGCATGTCAATGTCTTGATGGGGTTCTCCTGCTCTATAAACGGGCAGGATATAGAGTTCTTGAACAATGGGGTGTTTAAAACAACGCTGGAAAGCTTCTAAATTATCTAGCAGTCTTGAATACTTATGGGGTTGCCAAATGATAGTGCTTTGGGAAACGCCCTTTAACTGGGCATAGGTTTGCAGGGCTTGCAAAGTGGCGCAAATTTCTGTGGGGTGGTGGGCGTAGTCGTCAATGAGAATCAGCGCGTCTTTTTGCAGAATGTCAAAGCGTTTTTTAATGCCCTTGAATTGGGCTAAATTGGCCCGTAAAGTCTCTAAAGGCAATTCGCCCAAAGCAGCCAAGATTGCTAGCGCGGCGTTGCTAGCCGTGTGCACGCCCAACCCCCACACTTCAAAAAAGCCATAATCCCTCAATTTAAAACGGGTGTAGGGTTCATCGTCTTTCAAAAAGTAAGAGATGTCGCTAATGTCCTTATGGGGATCCAAACGCTGCGCTTCTATGTCTAAACTGTGTAAGAAGGGGTCTTGGACATTGATGACACGCTTTTGGGCTAAGAGCAAGAAGTCTTGATAAGCCTTGTAAAAGGCTTGTAGGTCGTAGTCATAGCCCTCCAAATGTTCCACTTCAGCATTTGTAACAAGGGAACAATAGGGGTTGGAGTGTAAAAAACTCTGATCGGATTCATCAGCTTCAAAGACAAGGCTAGGGCTATTGCTTTCGCGCACATTGGAGTTAAAATCCTTGCTGGTCGCCCCGATGATCGCCCCAAAATGGGGTAAGAGCGCGCTCAACATCGCGCTGGTGCTGCTCTTGCCATGCGCCCCACACACACTAAAGACGCGCTTATCGCCCAAAATATAGGTCAAAGCGCGTTTGCGCGAGAGAATCACGCAATTTTTTTCCATCGCCGCGACAATTTCCACATTGTCCACTTTGATGATCGCTGAGTGGATCACCACTTCGTGATCTGTAAGCGCGCTGGGGTCATGGGGGATGGTGATGGGGATGCCCAAGTGCTCTAAATAATCTGTAATGGGGCTTTGCACGAGATCTGAACCGCTCACCTGAGCGCCCTGTGCCTTGAGATATTTGGCCAATCCAGAAATCCCAATCCCGCCAATGCCAATAAAATGAATTTTATAAGTATGAATTGGGCGATCTAGCATGCCAAACTCTTTGTATAAGCTTGGTAGGCTGCTTTGAGTGTTTCTAGGATGTCTTGCATGTGTTCATAAACCAGAGCCACGCGCACAAAACGCGCCGTGTGGGGGCTACTCAAGGGGCTTAAGAAATCTCCGGGTAAGACTTTAATCCCGGTATGCGCGTAGAGATAACGCGCAAATTCTTGTCCCTTGTGCACGTCCCACCATACATAAAAGCTTGTGGGCGCGATGGGTACGTCTAGAATTGTTTGGGCTAAGGCTAGATTGGTGGCATAGAGTTGGCGGATCTCCTCTTGGGCTTTGAAGTCCAACCACCCTAACGCGCTAGCATGTTGCAAGGGCAAGGGGATCGCACACCCGCTATAACTTCTAAAAACTTGGTAGGCTTGTAAGACTTGCGCATCTCCAGCGATGTAGCCACTTCTAAGTCCGGGTGCGCTTAAGCTCTTGGATAAAGAGTTGATCGCCAACACATTTTTAAAACATGTGTTGCCTACCCGCAAGCAGGCTTGCAAGATAGAAGGGGGAGGGGTGTCGCTGTAAATATTGCTGTAGCATTCGTCATTAATGATCAGGAAATGCGCGTCTAAAGCCCTTTTGACCCAGTCGCTCAACTCATCTAGGCTCAAGGTGCGCCCGGTGGGATTGTTGGGGGAATTTAAGATCACTAGGTGGGGTTTGGACTGGGAATCTAATTTGGGAGTGAAGTGGTTAGCTGGACTTAGGGGCATGAAGAGAGGTTGGGCTTTGGCCACTTGTGCGCTGCCCAAGTAAACTTGATAAAGAGGGTCTGGCATGGCCATTTTGGGTTGGGATTTATCATGCAAATAGAAAATAGGGAAATTAAAGAGCGCTTCTTTAGAGCCTAAAGTAGGGCAAATTTGCTCGAAGGCCAAAGCCACTCCAAAACGCTTTTGAATAAAGTCTATTTGGGCTTGTTTTAAAAAAGACTCCCCCCCACTTTTAGGATAAAAGCGCAAAGTAGCGGTGTGGTCCTTGAGGGCGTTTTGGATGGAAGCAGGGGTAGGAAATTGGGGTTCCCCAATGCTAAGATCAATGATCTTAGAGGGGTTAATGCCTTGTAGCAGCGCGCTCAGGCGCTCAAAGGGATAGGGCGCAAACATGCAAATCCTTCAAGGAGAGTGTTCTTGGATACTGTGATCAGGGCCGGGCATTTGGGCCTTGGGGTAGGGCGAAGGCTTGGCTTTATAAAAGGGCGCGGCCTTATACCCACAACCCACGCATAAACATGCTACAATGCCAACATGAAACACTCTCAAGATGTACTTAAATCCGTCTTGCAAAACAATCCCTCATTGAAACCCCTAGAAATGCGTCTCAAACTCCGCACCCTCAAACGCTTTCTACCTCTTAGCATTAGAGAATCTCTAGAGGGCATTATAATCAAAAACTCTAAACTCTTGCTTGCTTTTGATCACCCCAGCGCGCACACGTATTTTTGCAAGCACGCGCAAGAATTTGGCCAAATCCTGCATAGAGAAGTGAAAAATTTAGGCTTGGAAACCTCTAGTCCACTTGCGATCAGGGCCTATGTCTCCACAAGGGCTAGGGCTAGATTCGTTAGAAACCCCCCCAAAATCTACTATCTAGAGTGCGCCAAGGGAACTTTTCACAACCACGCCAAAGACCCCCAGATCAAAGCCGCCTTTGAGCGCATCCGTGCCTGTATCCAAGCCCATGACCGCGCAAACTCTTGAGAATTTGCCGGAGAGTTGTGGAGTCTATGTTTATTTGGATCGCGCGCGCCAGATTCTCTACATTGGTAAAGCCAAGAATCTCAAAAAACGCGTTTTAAGCTATTTTTACCTCCAAGAAGGGCAAACCACCCCCAACCCTAAGAACAGCGCGCGCGTGCGCGATATGGTGGCCAAGATCGCCTCTATTGAATGGCATATCACTCCCAATGAACACGAAGCGTTGCTCTTAGAGGATCGCTTGATCAAGCAACACCAACCCCGTTATAACATTCTGCTCAAAGACGCTAAGACCTATCCCTATATTTGCGTGGACATGGACTTGCCCTATCCGGTCTTGCACCTGCAACGCCAACCTAAAGAAGGTTTGCGCTGTTTTGGCCCCTTTAGTTGTGGGGCTAAAGAGATTTTACAAAGCGTGCTAGAGAGAATCCCCTTGGCCCAAAGTCTTTCCTGTGTGCGCGCCACACGCGCCTGTATCTTTTATCAAATCCAGCGCTGTAAAGCCCCCTGTGAAAACAAAATTAGCCCTCAAGATTACGCGTCCATGCTACAAGAAGCTCTAGACTTGCTAGAAAACTTGCCCTTGCTAGGCGCGTTACTCAAAGAGCGCATGCGCACCCTAGCCCAACAAGAGCGTTTTGAAGAAGCAGCGATCTATCGCGATCGTCTTGCTAAAATTCAAGAACTCTTAGGGCGTTTGCAAGACTCCACCCCCATGCGCGCCTTGCAAATGCACTTAGGTTTGAGCGCGCCTTTAGAGCGCATTGAGATCTTTGATGTAAGCCACCATGCCCAAAGCCATTGTGTGGGTGCGATGGTAGTTTTTGAAAAGGGCAAATGGCTTAAAAATGCCTATAGACGTTACATACTTGAGAGTAAGAACGAGTATGATCAAATGCAAGAACTCTTGCAAAGGCGTCTCAAACGTCTAAATCGCCCTCCTGATCTATGGCTTTTAGATGGGGGTAAAGCCCAAGTGCGCCTAGCTCAAAAGATTTTAGCGCGCGCGTGCTTGTGTATCCACGTACTAGGGATTGCTAAGGCTAAAAGAGGGGGGAGAGTGTGCCGCTCTATGGGCGATGTCCCCGATGTCCTCTACACTGTGGATCGCGCTTTGCGCCTTAAAGCTAAGGATCCCTGTTTGCAATTCGTGCAACAATTGCGCGATGAAGCACACCGCTACGCGATAGCCTTCCACCGCTATAGATCACGCGCCCAAATTGTGTAATAAGCCAAATTAAGTTAGAATTGCAGAATTTTTTCCATCATAGGGGTTATCATGGAACATAAGGACGATTCGATCATCAGGTTTTCCGTGTCTTTGCAACAGAATTTGCTAGACGAATTAGACAACCGCATTATCAAGAATGGTTATTCTTCTCGATCGGAGTTGGTGCGCGATATGATTCGCGAGAAACTCGTGGAGGACAATTGGTCCAATGCAGAGAACCTAGAACACGATAAAAGCGGGCTGACCGTGGCGGTCTTAGTGATTATTTACGACCACCACCAACGCGAACTCAACCAAAAGATCATTGATATTCAGCACGAAAGCCATATTAGCATCATGTGTACCACCCATGTGCACCTCAACCCCAATAACTGCCTAGAAACCATTATTTTAAAAGGCAAGCCCTCTGAAATCATGCACCTGCACCTAGAAATCGGGGGGTTAAAGGGCGTGAAATTCTCTAAGCTCACCAAGGCCTCTAGTTTTGGACAAAACACCTAAAATCGCCCTGTATGGGGGGAGTTTTGACCCCCCCCACATCGCCCATTTGGCTGTGATCTACCAAGCCTTAGAGTGCTTGGACATCGATCGCCTTATTATTTTAGTGGCCTACCAAAATCCCTTCAAGGGTGCGCCTTGTTTTAGCCCAGCGCAACGCTATGCATGGATGCAAGGGCTTTTAAAGGGGTTGCCCAAAGTGCAGGTGAGCGATTTTGAAATCCGTGCCCAACGCCCCGTGCCCAGTATAGAGAGCGTGCTGCATTTCTCCCACACCTTAAAGCCCAGCAAGCTGTATTTTATTCTGGGGGCAGATAATATGGCGCATTTGCCCCAGTGGGAGGGCTATGCCCTCATGCAAGAGCTAGTAGAGTTTGTGGTGGTGCAAAGACAGGGCTATACCTTAACCTCCCCCCATTCCTGTATCTACATGCCCTTGCCCCAAATCACACACAGTATTTCTTCTAGCCAAATTAGAACGCTATTAGCCCAACATAAAATCCCCGCACATCTCCCTCCTACTTTGCAAATGGGGGTGTTAAAAAGCTTCAAGGAAACCCATGCCCGATCCTAGAATCGCCAGAATCGTAGAACTATTGGAAGATAAAAAAGCCCTAGACATCGTGGTCTTTGATCTGAGCACACAAAACTATATCACCCAAAAAGTGGTCATCGCTACTGCACTGGCTGGCAAGCACGCGTTAGCCCTGCTCGATCATCTCAAAACCACCCTTAAACCTTTGGGGGAGCAATTTTACGCCATTGACGCGCATAATGAAGAGTGGATCGTGATAGATTTGGGGGACATGATGGTGCATTTGTTTACCCAAGAAGTCCGTGCGCGTTTTGATTTAGACGGCTTTTTACGCACGTATAAAAACCCCTAGTGCCCCTTCTTATCGCTATTTTGGGCGCGAGTGGGAGTGGAAAAAGCGCGTTGGCACTAGAGCTTGCTTGCGCATTGGACGCGCAGATTCTCTCCTTAGATTCGCTGAGTATTTACAAAGGTTTTGACATTTCTGCGGCCAAACCCAGCCCCCAAGAGTTAGCCCAAATCAAGCACTATGGGATCGATGTGTTAGAGATTTGGCAAGCATGCCATGCCCCCATCTTTTTACAAGAATTGCAAAAAGCCCTAGCCCAAAGCCAGACATCGGTCTTATTGCTGGTGGGAGGGAGTGGGTTTTACCTCAAGGCGATCTTAGAGGGTTTGAGCCCCCAGCCTGTGATGAGCGCGGCTATACGCGCCCAAGCGGCTAGCTTCCCAAAGCCCTATGAAGCCCTTCAAAACATCGACCCTTTCTATGCCCAACAACTCCACCCTAAGGACACCTACCGCATCCAAAGGGCTTTAGAGATTTTCCTAGCCACAAACACCCCCCCCAGCCTTTACTTTAAAAACCACCCTAAAACCCCTTTCCCATTCCCTATCAAACTCTACGCCCTCACTTTGCCCAGGGATATCTTGCGCGCGCGCATTGCTGCGCGTACCAAGCGCATGCTAGATCAAGGCATCATCGCCGAAGTGCAAAATTTAGCCCATCAATATGGCAACACACACCAACCCTTTAAGGCCATAGGTCCTAAAGAGTGTTTGGCGTACTTGGCAGGGCAATACAACATGATACAACTCCAAGAAGCCATCACCACCCACACCCACCAATTAGCCAAAAGGCAAACCACCTTTAATAAAACCCAATTTAAAGACATCACCCATCTAGAACCGCGCGCGCTCTATAGGGCGATCCTAGACTATGTCCGGGTCCAGCGCCCTTAATCACAATAACGCCTCTAGTGTGCCTATGATCCTCTCATAGGTGTATTCTTGGATTGTGCGGTGCAGGGTTTGAGATATTTGGGCGTAATAGCGCGCATCGCCCAATAGCGTGTTGATTTTATGCGCCATCTCTAGGGGTGTGTGGATCACCAGCTCCGCACATAAATTCTTGACAACACCAATATCCGTACAGACAAAGGGAGTACCAAATTGCATGCTCTCTAAGATCACCAAACCAAAGGATTCATAGGGGGCGAAACTCCCATGTACAAGCAAAGTGGCTTTTTTGAATAAGTCTAACACCCAATCTCTCTTTAGATCACGAAAGAAATACACCTCTTTAAAGCCATGTTCGTCATCTAGTTGGGTTTTAAGACACTTGAGAGATTCTAAGGTGTCTTGAGTGTTTAAAGAACCCACAAAGATCAGAGGGATATGTGCTTGGCTGAGGTAGTAAGCCCTTAGCACGAAATCCTGCCCCTTTTCTTTGTAGTAATTGGAGACATTCAAAATATAGGGCGCGTTGCTCAAGCGCTCAAGCGGCTTTGGGTTGGGTGTTGGGTGTTGGGTGTTGGGTTAAACACGCCCCGGGCAAGCTCTTTGGCGGGAGTATATCCTTAGCAAACACCCCATTGGGCAAAATACCCACACTTGTACAATAGGGCTTGAGATAATGATAGCCATGACTGCGCGCATGCAAGAAAAAAACGCGATCGTAATGCTTTAGAGATGTTTTGAGTTTGGCGCGCAACCAAGGGATATAAGCACTTGATTTATAGCGCTCAGGACTATAGAGAACTTTCTTGATTCGATCCTTGAGGGCCTGTTTGATTCCCCGTGGTCCTGCGCACATGAGATCGTACTCCCCATGGAGTCTTAAGACTTTCTTTTTTGCCACGCATTGGGGGAGGACATCCAAGATATAATCGCTAGTCCATGTCAAAATTGCAGAGGTGATGAGTAGATCGCACTCAAAATGGCGCACAAAATCTTGATAAGCCTTGATCTCACCCTGCCAACCCTTTTCATAGTAGATATGAAACTCCAACACAAATAAGTTAGGTGCGATTTCTATGGCTTGTCTGCGCATGTCCGCACTAAGAGTCATGTGTAATTTGCCCTCCCTGTGCAACCTCTGTGTCCTATAGATGTCAGCGCTGATCACATAGACAACATGCCCGGCCTTAGCCAATGCGTGAGTGAGTCCATAGTCCGCACTGGCCAACCCAGTTTGCAAGGGGTAATACTGCTCGGTACTCAGTAAAATAGTCATGAAAATTCCTCATTGAGATTTGTGATACTAACTAAACTTAGCTAAAATCGATCATCCCACACATAGGAAGTGTATGCGTTTAAACCAATTTAAGGCCAAAATTAGAGAGTTGTCTGAAAAAAACCCCCTCACCCACAAATTCTACCGCGCGTGTGTGCGAGCGTACCAACGGCGTTTTTCTGTGTTGGATAGCTATTTGGATCAATATTTAGAGCAACGTTTGTACGGGAGCAACACGACTGAAGAAAGCGCGTTTTACGCGCATTTCCCCATCCCACCCCTTCCCCCCTATTCTAGCTGGCAGGAGGTGGATTACGATCATTACACCCAAATTCTCTTAGAGAAAAAGGGTTTCAACCAAGCCTTTAAAGACAAATTCAAGGGCAGAAAGCCCGTTGTACTCTTTGCGGGCAATGATGAACATCAGGACAAGAGTGGGTTTATCCAAGATTTGCAAAAAGTGTGTGAAAAACTCTATTTGTTTCACAAGGACGATGGGAGTTACGGGACCGCGCACTATGGCTACACGAACGGGCGCAACCGCTTTTCTTTTTATCAAGAGGCCAATTCGTATGTGAACACCGCCATAATATGCGACATCATCGATCGCGCGCGCGTCAAACCCGATCTGCTCATTATCCAAGCTTGGGGGTGGAATTACACCCCTAGGGATTTGCTCAAAATCAAACACCGTTACAAAGATTTAAAGATTCTCAATTTGCAGATGGACGATCGCGCTTGTTACAATTTAAATAGATCCTTGGGCACGCATGCGATTTTGCCCTTTATTGATCTGGCTTTAAGCACCGCACCCGAGCGCGTGGAATGGATCTTAAAAGAGGGCACCCCCGCTTTTTACATGCCCTTGGCGAGCTCTTTGGATTTTTACCACCCCTTAGAAGGGGTGGAGAAAATCTATGACATCGGGTTTGTGGGGGCCAATCAGGGCATTAGAGGCCAGATTATCCAAGCCCTAGAGAGAGAAAATTTTAAGGTCAAAGCCTATGGGTATGGCTTTGGAGGCCGCTTGCCCCTAGAGCAAACCAATGCCTTTTTTAACCAGTGCGAATTGGTATTAGGCTGTGGGAATATCGGATCGCTAGATTTTATCAACATGAAATTGCGCGATTTTGATGCGCCCATGAGCGGGGCGGCCTACATCACCACTTACAATCCGGATTTGCAAGCCCTCTTTGATAAGGATTGTATGATCTTTTATAAGGACATTGCTGAGCTCATCTCTAAGGCGCGCTATTACTTGGAGCATAAAGAGGCGTTGCAAGCCATAAGAGAAAAGGCGTTTTTTAAGGCCTCTAGCCAGCACACCTATGAACAACGCTTTTTAGAGATATTTGAGAGGATTCTCCTCCACTGATAAAGGAGCATAGATTGACAGACCCCTTGCCTTATGTGCTCAAGCTCCTAAGTTTGAACTAGGCGGATTGAGGCGCTTCTGTGCTATAATGATTTGCCGCACAGATGGAGCTCATTTTAACCCCCTAAGCTTAAAGCGATGGGGAGTGTTGGTAATTTTGCTAAAAAGGTGGGAATCTAGTGAACGCAATGCTAAGAAAAATACTCAAGACCGTCATGCCTGAAAAGATTAGAAGTTTGCCTATGGTACAGTGGTGTAAGAATTATATGGAATGCCGCATGAGCATGTCAGAAATACGAAGTGATAAGAGACTATACCAATCTTTAAATACAGATGCTTGTTTTATGCTCAATGAAGAAAATGATTATTTATGTTTGTATGACAAATATAGTAAAAATAGCACAATTGGGGGGAGTTACTATGTTCAAGACATTTGGGGAGCTAGAAAAGTTTTAGAATCCAGACCGCAGATCCATTATGATGTTGGAAGTTCTATCCAAGGTTTTATCGCGCATTTGTTGGTGTTCTGTCAGAAAGTTGTCTTGATTGACATTAGAGAACAGGACAATGCAAGTTTAAATACGAGTTTTCTAAATGCGGGGGGGGGGGGGGGGTTACTTATATATGTTCAGATGCAACACATCTAAATAATGTGGACGATCAGTCTGTAGAATCTTTGTCCGCTCTATGCAGTGTAGAGCATTTTGGACTAGGGAGATATGGAGATCCAATAGATCCAGATGGTTGGAGGAAGGCTTTAAAGTCGTTTCAAAGGGTTTTAAAGCCGGGCGGAAAGCTCTATCTTAGTGTTCCTGTTGGCAAAGAAAATAGAGTTTGTTTCAATGCCCATAGGATTTTTCACCCCTCTACAATCATAGAAACCTTAGATCAGATGCAGATAAAAGAGATGAGCTATATCTCTGGCCTTTCTGAAACGACTTTCTGCATTGTAGAAAAATTAGATGCAAAGACCAATAAAATGTATGTAGATTATGATAATGAAAAATTAAATAATATTAAAAGTAATAAATTGGATCCATTCACAGGGCTTTTTGAACTTGTTAAAAGATAAAAGGCCTCTATTGTCGCCCTAGAAGCTAAGAAACAACGACCCTTGTAGATGAGATTGGTATCTGCTTGCCTTTAGTGGAGAAGCCACAACCTGCACAAACCCTAGGGCATGGGTTTAAGGAGGTTATGCAAAAATAATAGGAATATTAGGGAGACGTTCTTCATTAGGATAATCCAAACCCTTAATATTCCCACAGGCATTGCGCAAAGGGGGGAGAAAGGGCAATAAATCCCGTCTTAAATAGCTCACCTCTAGCAAATCGCCAAAGAAACGATCTTGTACGTAGTAACATCTTCCACATGAATTAAAATGCAAGTGGATTGGCTGGAAAACGCGCTGCAGGCGTTCTAGGATTTCAAACTTTTTGTGGGCTTGCAGGATCGCACAAGGATTGCACGCATGGAACTCTACGATCACTTGTGCAAAATGCTTTTCAAGGATTTTAAAATCTAGTTTCTCAAAAATCTCCCACTCCACCCCTTCAATATCCATTTGCAAAATATTATGTGCCTTAGGGTCAAAGGAATAATCTAGCAGGATCTGTTCTAAGGTAGTGGTCTGGGGATCGCACCTTGTACCCACAAACTTTTTATGAAAAATGATATTTGGGTGGGCATCTGGAGCTTGCTCGATGCTTGCATCGTATTGCAAGACCAAATAACCCATCTGCGCCATTTCTAGGTCCCAGGGCGAATCAATAGAAACCCCTAGAGAAAGGGCTTTGGGCCGCGCGGGGTTTGATTGGGGGGGGGGGGGGGGGTACATTACATACCCTCCATCCGTATTGCCCCCCACACGGATCAAACGCTCAAGCGCTACGGGACGCACAAACTTCAAATAAGCGTCCACCATTTTGGCACATT
>NZ_QXQT01000039.1 GCF_003660395.1 Helicobacter vulpis | reverse complement strand
TTTTTTTCTAGTGAGTAATTTATGCACATAAGCGTTTAAAGCTTTGGTATTGTTGCGCAATTTTTCTAAGGGGACATTCTTGGGGCTAATGGTGAGCATCACTAGGCGCAAATCTTCTAGTGTAACTGCACCACTGAGCAAATACTTGGCTAGAGTGTTTTCTAGCATGATGGTGCGCTGTTTGGCTCTGAGACTAGTGCATTTGCTGCATTTGGCATCTTTGCAACACCAAGCATGGGGGATTTCCTTCTCTTCTCCATTTTCTCCATGCCATGTGGTGAGCATGATCTCTCCACAAAACTCTAGAGCAGTAGCACGGTTAAAGAAGGTTTCTCTTTTGATTTTGCCTAGATAGTACTTTTGGTAGTTGGGGTTATTGCTGAGCTCGTGGGCGATGTCTCTGTAGGCGTGGTTGAGTTCGCTGTAATCACGCTGTAGGCTTAGGTTCAGGTGTTTTTGGGTAGGGGAGGAGGAAAAGGCAGGGACATTGGTAGTGGTTGCTGAATTTGGTTTTTTAAATTTTAAAGTTCTTTGTGGTATATTTAGCACGCTTAAGCTTTCTTGGGTCCTGAACTTTTCTTAGGTTTTTTGGCTCTTTTAAGTTTAAGTTGTGTTCGAGTGTTTGAGCGCATGAGAACACATTACTACAAATTAACTTCAATAACAAATCAACTCTTGGTGCTTAACTTAAAATACCTACAGAATACCTCCACTTTTATGCCTACAAAATAACCTCTACGCAATTGTCTAAGAAAACTTTAATGTGCTCGCAACGCCCTGTAGCACGGGGTTAAACACACTTTGCGCACAATTGTTTCTTTGATACCAAGTTAAGTGGAAAGAAAATTACCATTCACGCCGTAAAGCCCCTAGCTTTAGCTATGGGAAGTATGTCAAAAAATAATTTTTATCAATCCACAGAAAATACACCTTAAAATCAGTCAAATTAGACTAAAATACACCATTTTCAGAAGGTACAGATGGATTTGAGATATGTCAATGGCACTCAGATGAGGAGAAATACTAAAAATCATCTAGATGCCTATTTTACCAAACCTGAAATCGCCCAAAAGCTATTAACTAAAGCTAAAGAGGTAATTAGCCAGTATGAGGCATTGGACAAATACACTTGGCTTGAACCTAGCGTGGGAGATGGCTGTTTTTATACCCTTTTGCCAGAAGCTAAAATTGGCATCGATATTAACTCAAGCAAATTTGATATCATACAGGCGAATTATTTGGATTTTACCCTACCTTCTAAACCCCTAATTGTCATCGGGAATCCTCCATTTGGACATCGTGGAGTGTTGGCGTTAGAGTTTATCAATCACTCTCGAACGGCCAGAAAAGGTCTTAGCAATAATAGTTTTCAATTCAATTTAAAATTTTCAATCGCGTTATAAAAATCGGGCAAATTGAGTTCTAAAGCTAACTTTTTTTAGTCTCAAATCGCTCTAAAGTGTCATTTAAATTTTCGTTTTGTAGAATGCTCACAAGGCTTTCCTTTTGCTTGAACACCTAGAAGTTAGCCTATCCATACTAACAAAACTCTTAAAACCTTTACAAACTCCCTAATTTAGGACTTTTTAACCCACAAGGTAAAGAACACAAAATCCGCCCGTTGTCTGTATAGTATCAAGTGAATATGAAAGCCCTATTTTAGAGGGTTCTGAGAGTGCCCTATTTTAGGGGATTGTGCGATTTTGAGGGGAGAATTCTTAAGAGATTTTTAACTAATAAATTTTAAAATTTTATTATTAATTTAAAGAAATTTTACTCCCATTTTAGACAACCTTGGCTAGTATTCTTATAATTTTAAAAAAGGAAATTTTATGTCCGAAAAACAAACACTCCTTGATAAAGCTCGAGAACTCTTTAAGAACAATAACACAGATTCGGGAAGTATAAGCGAATTAGAAAAAGCCCTAGAATATGCTGAAAAAACTGGAGATCATGAACTGATTGAAAAAATTAAAGCCCAACTACAACACCTTCACAACTTAAAACAACTCCTTATGCAACAACAAAAACAAGAGAGTAAAGGTCATTCACGCTAAAACTTTAAATAAAGTGATCACATTGCGCGCCTAGTTGCATGGATTGCTCCATAGCACGATGAGGGAGGCGCGCGTAGCTTTTAAGAAGTGATTTGAATTCTTGTTTGGTCTAGCCCTGTAGTAACGCTTATCTTGGTTTGGCAGTTAAAGTAGCTAAGTGAAGAGAAGGATTTTTTGTCTTTAGCACAGCGAACAAAAGTAAAAAACGCCATTGTGTTATACAAAAACCTTTGTTTCACTTAGCACAATCATAAGCACACCCTAAATCACACCGTTCAAAATTCCCATTTGGTTCAGCAAAAACGCGCGCGCTGATACACTAAGAACATGCATAGACACAACGCAACAAGAGCTCTCAAACAAAGGTAAAAAGAGCGGTGGTAATCACAAGTGCATGCAACAATAAAGCTCGCCTCTCTTCCCCACAAAGCCCTTTAGGGCCGTCCGCAATGCGGTGTGGGGCAAACTATTCAAGACGATAATTGGTTCAAAACATTGCAACGCAACATCACAATGTCAAAAAGGCAAAAGTGAACGAACACGCCCATTTTATTTTTGACTTCCTGCCATGTCTTTGGGTATTCGTTGTGGCATGAGCAATATTGCATCTATCAACTTCAAAAAGACAAACAATATCCAGCTCGAACATAATGACAAAACACGACCGCCGACATACTTGCTAGCTAGATGTTGATTCATTGTTAGACAAATCAGGCGGTGGATCAGATAACTGCTCCTTGACTTCTTTGGACTTTAGTGTCTTCTCCAAACTCTTTAATGCCCTATCTTGCTCGCTTTCATAGACAAAGACGCTTAAGCCATTGTTGAGTTTGTCCATAGCGTAGGCATAGGCAGTTTTAATGATCTTGTATAGGCTGTATTGATAGCACCCACACTCTTGCCATTCTGGTATAGGAACACGCTTGCCTTGTAATTCTAGTGGATCAGAGACCCCCATTCTAATTCTTAGCTCTTTTTCCTCCTGTGCTTGGGCTAGATATTCTTTTTTTGCCCGATTGACAGCAGAACACACAGCGCGCATGCTTTTCTTTTGCTCTGGGTCTAGTTGTCCTAAATGCTCGTCAATGATGCGTTTAAAACGCTCTGTGAGCTTCACGCCATAGGCTTCCTCCATAATTTGTTGTTCTTTGCCTTTTATGTGCTCATAAACCGCTCTGATGGTGTAATGCGTGCCTTGTAGCTGTTCTTCTAGGTATTGTCCTAGGGGCTTATCTTTGTCTTCACCTTGTGGGGGTTTAACGCGGTCCACTGCAGTGTGGTCATATTGGATTACTTGTGCTTTGTGGGGTAGGGTGAGCTCATCGGCATTTGCCATATTACGGCGTGCAAAGACACCGCCTGAACCTACGGCTCTAAGACCTTTGGTTTGCTCGGCTAGCATTAAGAAGTAAGGTTTGAACTCATATTGCTTTAACTCCTTTTTGGTGATTTTGCCTTGTTTATACTGCTCTAAGGCTTTTTTATAGACTTTGTTTCTCTTGCGGTCTAGTCTGCCTAGCCTACGCAGTTGTGCGGGGTTCATCATCCCTTTATCGGGGTAACCTAGTGCATCCTTTGCTCCTTCTTTGATCTCAGCGCAAAACTCTTGGGCACTCTCCTGGATTACTTGTTGTTCTTCAGTGGCTAGGCTCTCTTCTGTGCTGTCTAGCTTGAATTGTTTAACGATTTCATACATGACCTTTCTAATTTCTTGCTCTACTTTTTCTTTGCCTTTCTCAGAGGTTTTAGCAACAAGTTTCTTAGCAAATTTGCGCCCATCAAAGACCACGCGCATATCTACATTGTTGCCTTCTAGCTTGACTTTGATCTTCTTGGGTTCGATGGGTTTGCCGTTTTTGTCCTCTGTAGGGCTGTTGTAGTCATCGATGGTAATGGGGGTTTTGAATTGTTCGGCTATCATCTCTGAGAACTCTCTTTGTGTGAGATAGCGTTCTTTGTAGTAGCTGTAGTGGACAATAACAAGCAAATGGATGTGGGGGTGGGTCATCCCCTGTCCTAATTGCGTATCAAAACTCATGCCTACGATTTCAGTGCCTCTGATATAACCGCCCTTACCTCTGGGGGCAAATCTATCTCTTAAATATTTTTTTCTAGTGAGTAATTTATGCACATAAGCGTTTAAAGCTTTGGTATTGTTGCGCAATTTTTCTAAGGGGACATTCTTGGGGCTAATGGTGAGCAT
>NZ_QXQT01000038.1 GCF_003660395.1 Helicobacter vulpis | reverse complement strand
CTATTGAGTTGGGCGATCCGCGTATTGATGTGCTTTTTTTGGTGGTGGTTAAAAAGCCTTTGGAGAGTGCGTGTCAAAAGCCCCAAACCCTTCTTTAATGAGCTCACTAAAACCCTGCTGGATGCTGAGCATTCTCTGCTTGATTGCCTGTTGGGCGATCTCTTTGTGCATTTTATAATCCTGCTGGGCCTTAGCCAAAGGAAAAGGCAAATGGAGCGGGTCGTAATGGGTGTTCCCGGCCTTAAAGCGGTGTTGGGTGTTGTTGATCTGTTCGGCAAAGAAATTAGGGCCCTTGGTCCCATTGATGCCCTTCATGCAATTTGGGGCCTCCAGCCCGGCACGATAGCCTAGCCCTCCGGGGTTTTCATCTTTGTAGATCACCCCCTCAGGGAAGATCGCATAGGCGTTAAAAATCAGATCATGGGCAATAGAGTGTTCTAAAGTGCTTTGAGAGTGTTGGGATAGGCTTGTGGACTCTTTGAGCGCGCCCTCTAGCTGGACATTAAAGCCCTGCGCGCTAGAAGCATAATCGCTTATGATACTGCTGGTGATCGTCCCTGCGATCGTGGCGATCGCCCCGATGATGGATGTGGTCATTAAGGCCACCCCTGCTGGGCTAGCTAGCCCCAAAGAGAACACGCTAACAATAGCCCCCATGACCACCCCTCCGATCGCCTGCAAAAGGGCCCCAATAAAGGCCAATAAATTCCCCCCCTTAAACGCATCGCTGAAAACCTGAAAATGCGAGTCGGCCTCGGCTATGGCGTATTTTAGAGCTTGGTTGTCTAAAACCCAATCTTCAATGTCTAGGCGGTATTGATCTCTAATGCGGGTGTATTCTTTTAAATGGGCTTGGTATTTCTCCCTAGCCCAATTCTTATACTTGGGGTCGCTTCTGTCCCAAATTAAAGGCATTATTCAAGGGGGTTTTTAAATTCCACTTGAAAGACTTCTTGCAAGTCTTGAGCCTTGGCAAGGTTGTTGCGCAAAGTTTGGGTATAGCCCATCAAGGTGGCCAATTTAGAAAAATAGGCTTGGTGCTTGCTCAAAATCTTAGCCGCCAGCGCGCTCTTTGTTTCCTTCCTAGCCAAAGCTAGCGCGTCTAAAAAGGGCGTGGGTTTGCTAGGGTCTGTGTTGAAAAGCTGGGCTTCTTGGTATTGCAGCTCATAGCTCATAGATTCCTCAAGGGGGACATGTTCGCTCTGCGCGGCGTTAAAAGCCGCTTCAAAAGCCAAATTAATATAAGCTAGTTGGGTGGCTTTGGCTTCCTCTAAACTCATGGGGACTAGCTTCCCCTCCTGCACTCTACCCCCGATTTTATAGTGGCGCTCTTGGCCTTGGGGTAAAGCGATGAGCTGGATGTCCTTAGGGTTGAATTGGGGCAAACTCTCCCCCTTGAAAATGTCGGCGATCTGGTTGTCTTGGATCAGGGCGTAGTAAAGATCAGCTTGGCAACATCCTAAATCGCATTCTTGTGGGTTAGAGGCCAATTCTAAGATGTGTTGCTCATGGGCCTCTAGGGCGGCTTGTTCTTCTGGGGTGAGTTCCATCTAGTCTCCTTGTGTTTCTAGTCCGACAATGCGCACATAGCCATCTTTTTGCATCTTTTTAAGGGCTTTTGCCACCTGTGGGCGCAAGTGCACGGGGCTAAAATAGGGGTTGTAAAAGCGGTATTCCATCGTGCTTTTAGATAGGCCATAGGCCGCCCCAAAGGCCTTTACATCCCCAAAGTCCTTTAAGATGCGCGCGTGTTCAAAAATAAGATGGGGGTTAGGGTTCATCATGCTTGCAAAGAATCTAAGACGCGCACGTACCCTGCTTCCACTAAAGCCTGCATGTGGGCTCTGCATGCGCGGCTTTTAAAGCCATGGGCTAGACGCTGTTGGTAACGCACACGGCCCATCAAATAGCTATAAGGAATGTTAAAATGCCGCCCCAAAGACGCTAACGAGTCAAAATCCGCATGCACTTTAGGCAAATCAAAGACCAAATACTTTTTATACATTCTGTTCTCCTTTTTTAAGGATTAAACCCAAAAACCCCCGCGTGAATCAAGGGTTAAAAAAGCGCGATGCGTTATAATATCTGTGTTAAATTGGGTGAAAACGCGCCCTTTCAACTTAAGTACAACAAAGGAGAGACCGATGTACGCCCTAGCCTTTGATTTAAAAATTGAGAATCTCAAACAAGAGTACGGCACGCCTTATAATAAGGCCTATGATGATGTGCGTCAAGAATTAGAGGCCTTGGGGTTTAAATGGACTCAAGGCTCCTTATACATCAGCCCGGAGCACAACGCCCTAGCCCTGATCTATAAGGCCATTGCCAAACTCTCTAGCATTGAATGGTTTAAAAAGAGTGTGCGCGACATCCGTGCTTTTAAAGTAGAAGATTTTAGCGACTTCACTGACATTGTGCGGGGCTAAACCTCCAAATGGTGCGCGCTAGGGTATTTTTGCCACTCTGAGCCCTTTAATTTCTTAGCCCCCTGTGTGGGGCTAGCCCCTTGAGCCTGCTCTTTGGCTTGGGCCTGAGAGATTTCCTCACTAGTGGTGTGCGCCTCTACTAACGCGCCCTGTTGGCTATATTTCTGCGCCTTGGCCTGTAACTCCATGATCTGGGCTTGGATTTTTTGCAACTCCAAAGCCTGCATCTGTTGGTTATAGGGGGCTTGCTCTTGGGCTTGTTGTTCTTGCTGGGCTTGGGCTTGGGAAATGACCTCCATCACATCAGCCATAATGGGGCTGTCCATATCCTTCAAAATCAAGGGCAATAACATAGGCACTAGATCGGGCCTAATGGGGCTAACCACTTTGAGCAGTTCGTTCCAATGGCTAAAACGTTCGTCCTTGCTCTCTGTCTTGAGTTGCGTTTTATAAATCAAGTCAAATTTACAGGGTTTGATGGCGTTGTGCTCTCCATCATTGATGGAGAAGTAGCGATCGCCCACTTTAGGGTCCACAATTCTAAACACCTGCTTTTTAGTGAAATAATGGCTAATCAGAGAGACGGCCAATTCGTAGATAAGCCTGTCCATGTCATCGCTGGCTTTTAAAAAGGTTTGTAGGCCCATCAGCCCGCTCTCTTTGCGCTGGGCGATGGCTACCCCGCTTTGGCGGTTACTGGCCATGCCCAGACTTTCGTCATTCAAGCCGGCTAACACCTTTAATAATTGGCGCTTTTGCTCGGCCTTCTGGCTAAGGGCTGCTATATCGGCTTGGTTGTTTAAGAATTGCACTTTACTATCTTTTAAAGCCCCCGGTCTGACTTTCACAATGGCATTATCTAAACTCATTTGCTCCACAAACTCATCAATGTTGAGCACGCTGTCCTCTTCAAACATGGCCTTAAAAGAGCCCATCATATTCCCCATGCGATTCTCCGCATAATTGATATAGTCCTGCATGGGTTTAATATCCCTAAAAAGCCCGTAGTAATGGTTATGCTCGTCTGTGTAAAACTTGGCCACCACAAAGGGGTGTAGCCCATTTTTAAAGGGCTTTGCCTCAAATTTGTAGATTCCCCCCACTTCGCTCCACAAATAGCGATTCCACACCCAAGTATTGCCCAACAACTCTTTCACCCAACTCTCTATGATCAAAGCTAGGCGTTCTTGATGGCTAGAATGCTTATACACCACTTCCACCCCGGGTAAGATGGCTTCAATGCTAGGCCTATCCATCCAGAGCATCTTATGAAACCTGCGCGCATCTAGGGCGTTAGAATCCGTACTAAAATAATCAATGAGGAAACTTTGGGGATTCAAGGTCTTTAATTCTATGTCCACATTCCCCTCTGCATCGCTCAAAGCCCATAATTCTACCACCCCCAATCCCCCCATGATCAAGTCCTTATCCCTCTTGATCATCTCCTTATCATAGTTGCGCTTTTGGTTAAAATATTTTAACAAGTCATTCAACAAGTCCGCTAGAGGCTTGTCTTCTTCTTGACGGGGGCTTAGGCGCACTTCTTGAATGCTCTGTATTTTATAGCCTAAAATCTTATTCACCAGCATTTTATAAATATTTTCCACTATGGGTGTCTGCCCACGTTGCTCAATGATGTGTAGCACATCGGGGGGTAACTGGTTGCCATGGTAATAGGCCATGGACTGCTTGAACTCCTCAATGCTTGATCTGCTGGCTTCTAAATCCTGCTTAAAACCCTGTTTTAACAATTCAAAATCTAACATGATGACTCTTTCTTTTAGCGCCGGGTTAGACCCGACTGCGCGCCGCCGTGCGCAAGTGCCATACTAGTACAATTCTAAAAAGCTTTCAAGGGTTAAAGGCCTCAAAGAGGGGGAAAAGAGGCCG
>NZ_QXQT01000037.1 GCF_003660395.1 Helicobacter vulpis | reverse complement strand
GCTCTGTTCTTGGGAGACTGAGGGGTTTGGGGGCGTGGGTTTGGGGGGGGTTTCTGCCTTGCTGGGCGCGGGGGGCTTTTTGGTGCGCTTTGGCATGCGCGCGTTGAGCTTGTTGGTGATAAAGTCATAGAGTCTAACAGCCGTTTCCTCATCTAAGCTAGAAGTGGGCTTGAGATCTAGACCAATCTCCTTGGCTTCCTTGATAACGATTTTTACATCGGTCCTGCCCAATTCTAACACAAAATCTTTCAGTGCGATTCCACTCATGACGCTCTCACCTCTTCTAACCATGCTTGGATGTAGTGTTTATTTTTGGGAGCATGTTTGAGCTTTAAGACTTGTTTGCATGCATTTTTCGCATGGATACATGCCCCACATAGATAAAAACTACGCCCACTTCCCTGAAAAGCCACAATTCTACCCTCTTGTACGCTAAAACGCAACAACACCGCTTGCATGAGACGTTGCCTACAGCATACGCATGTGCGCACCGCGTTTTTAGAAACAAAGGTTTTAATTTTCAATCTGCACTCCTTCATTGTCAAAATCTAGCGACAATACTCTAAAATTAGGATACTTCTGTTGCAATGTACTTTGCAGGGCCTTAGCGTCTTCAGCATAGCACATGTTAAAAAACGATGAACCGCTCCCAGAGAGTGTACTCATCAACGCGCCATGTTCTAACGCCATTTTCTGCACGCCATAGAGCACGGGATAGAGCTTCATGCGCTTATCTTGATGCAAACGATCCTTAGAGGCCACCTTTAGCATGTCCCATTTTTCCTGACTAAAGGCCATACACATGAGACTGGCATGCGCGAGGTTATAGCTTGCATCGGCATGGCTGCAGCGCTTGGGTAAGGCCTGTCGTGAGAGTTTGGTAGAAATAGCATGAGGGGGAATCACAATGACTGCTTTCAGATAGCTAGGAATCAAGGTGCGCAAATGGTACACTTTTTTTTTGAGCGGATCGGGACCAGGAAAGTTCTCCACCATCGCCGCATTAAAACCCCCAAAGATGGCCGGCGTGATATTATCCGGATGGGATTCATAGGCCAAACTCGCATGGAGCACCTCTTCCTTTTCAATACAACCATGCAAGTAGTGGCTCACCGCGCTTAACGCGCCCACCACAATTGCAGAACTGCTACCCAACCCCCTAGAAATGGGGATGGTATTATGGAAGAGAAACTCAAAATTCTGCTGTATGCCTCGTTGTTGCAGCGCGCCCTTAAAGAGATTGACAAAGACATTGTCTACAAGGAACTTAGAAAACCCCTCGCCCTCGCCCTGAATCTTAATGCTGGTAAAGACAGAGGGGACAACACTAAAGCGGTTCTTGAGATCTAAACCAAGCCCTAAACAATCAAACCCCGGTCCTAAGTTTGCGCTGGTGGCGGGCACACTGACAACCAAATCGCTTCCTAAATTTTGATGCCCTATTATAGCCTAATTTATGCTAATTTCGCCTAAACGGAAGGCAAAAGATATAAAGGTTGGGGCGCAACGTTGAAGACACTGGCCTTAAGCAAAATAGGCAAACGCATGCTCTGAGTTAGGGGTTTGTCTAAAGGGCTTAGGCAGATAGTGCCTTGATGGTCGCAGTAATAGTTGTTGCCAAAGGCCTTGATGGGCCTGTGGGCGTTGAAGACAAAGCCTAGAGCCCCGTAGAGCTTGAGATTTTGCGTAATAGCCAAGGTATGCACAAAGACATGCACGAGCTTCATTGCCATGAAACTTCCCGGCCCCGTGGCATAGTAAATAGCCTCCAAGCTATAGCCATGTCGGGCAATCCATGCCTGAACATGGGCAAACAACGTGGCTAACGCCTCGCTTGTCCTACGCGATGAAACCAAAGAATAGTACAACATGCCCCGCACGTAGACACCCATTTGTACCGGACTTTGTAGGGCTAAAACTCCCAGTGCGCAAGATCGCATACGCTAATTATAGGCGATCGCCACTTCCCTAGACTCCGTGGGAGCAACATGCTTTTGGGGTGCAGAGGAGAGATGCACCACTTCATAACTTTGGGTCTCCAACACCTTCTGCACTAGCATCGCGTTAAGCTTATGACTCCCCATGTAAGAGTGATAAGCCCCGACCACATTCTTGCCCAAAAACGCTAAGTCCCCCATCGCGTCCAAAATCTTGTGGCGCACGAATTCCTCTTCATAGCGTAAGCCCTCTTGATTCACAATGCCATGCTCGTCTAAAACGATGCAATTATTCAAACTGCCCCCCCTAGCTAACCCAATTGAGCGCAAGTAATTCACCTCCTGTAAAAAACCAAAGGTGCGCGCGCGTGCGATCTGCTCTTTATACTGCTGCCTTGAGAACTCAAAGTGGTAATGTTGCTCTCTAATCATGGGGTGGGCGAAGTTAATTCCAAATTCAAAGGAGAGAGAAGGGCTAGGGCTAATTTTGGCAAACTTAACCCCCTCCTTGACTTCCACCTCTCTAGTGATGCGCATAAAGGATTTGGGAGCTTCCAACTCCACAATACCCGCCTCGTCCAAAAGCATGCAATGGGCGATGGCAGAACCGTCCATAATGGGAATCTCCTCATTATCTACAGAGATTTTTAGATTGTCAATCCCATAAGCACTGATAGCCGAAAGCAAATGTTCCACAGTAGAGATGCGCATTTTCGCATTATCTTGAAGACCTAAAGTAGTCGCCATCGTAGTGTCTAGCACACTTTTGTAAGACAGGGGGAGCTCTATGTGCAAATCCGAACGCGCAAAGACGATCCCACACCCCACTCCCAAGGGCTCTAAAACCATTTTGACGGGTACACCCTTGTGCAAACCAATCCCCACCACCTCTACACGTCTTGCTATCGTTCTCTCTCTCATACAATATCCTTTATTTTGATTATATCGTCATTTCTCGTGATCAATTTTAACTTGTCATTCTCATTAAGACGCGCCAGTAGGGCATCGCTTAAGATTTCCCCCTGAAAAGTGATGTGCGAAGAATAGACGTTTTTAAGTACCATACATACTCCCATGCAAATAATAATCCCCTCGCAACGTCCATAGACACTAATATTTTGCTGGCCGACGATCTTAGCGCCATGGTTGATATTGCCCAGAAAGATCAAGCTGGCATTGCTGGCTATTTCTTCCCCACTACGGATATGGCGTTCAAAAATTTGCACCTGATCTAAAGGCTTGGGAGCTTTAGGGGCTTGCAACGCGCCAGAAGCCTCATAAATGACAATCTGATCGCTGGGTTTGCCCTTGAGATCCTTAGTACTGACACTATAAGCCAAGCCATAATGTTCTAGGGCTTGTAACACTTCTGATTGTGGGGGGGCTTTGAATAAAAGGAGGTAATCTTGCAAAAGTGGAGCGTTTTTATGGATGAAGTTCAAATATTGCTCTTTGGCCGCCACACTCAACTCAAAACAACGGACCTGCTTTTGTCTAGTCTGTAACACGGCTTACCTTTGCTCCTGAATACGCCGTTTGGCTCGATCTAGCACATCGTTGAAACGTTGGATAAAGCCTACATCCATCCACTCCCGCGGGCGTACAGAAACGCCTTGCACCAACACTTCAAAATGCACATGATCAACTTTGTTTGACGTATTTTTACCACTCACACCTAAAACGCTGCCCGCCTTCACCAAATCCCCCTTGCGCACTAACAGGCTTGCAAGACTCCCATAGAGCGTGTGCAAACCCAAGCCATGGGAGACAAGCACGCCCTTGCCATAGCTTTGTATTTCTTCAGAAAACACCACGCGCCCCTCGTTGCTAGCCAGAATCTTAGAGTGTTTGCCAAAGAAGTCTACTCCCAAATGCAATGATTCCCCTAGCACATCACCCTTGAACAAATAACGCTTCTTAGTGCCAAAGGGGGTCAAGATTCTAGACTTACCCACCCCTAAGGGGTTGAAGACTTGTAGGTGCAACGCTTCGTGGATGGGGATGTTGTGCAAGTCTTTAGCGATGATCTCTGTTAAGTTGGCGTGCATGGTAGCGCGTTCAAAATGCAGATCCTTCTTAAGGCTTTGGGTGGCTTGGGCCAGTGTCGCGTATTTCTTACTCATCTCCACATTGCGGTTGATATAGGGCGTGCGGGTGTTTTGGATAAATTTAAGCGGAAGGGTGGTGGTGTTGAAAGCCTTGTCTCTAGCCATAATGGTGGCGTTAAAAGCGCGCTGTTGCAAAGACCATGGCAAAATCACGGCGTAGTGCTTGTCTTTCATAAAGGGAAAGGCTTGAAAATCCCTGCTCCCATTATTTAGCCATACTTTTTCCAACGCGTCTTCTTCCACTTGAAACACCACTAACGCGCTCCCTCCATAGGTGATATTAGCCGATTGGGCAAGAGTGTGGATCGTGGGGGGAGTGGTGTCTAACACGAGATCAAAACTCTTACGCGTGGTGTTGCCACTAAAAAAATTCGCATTGCTCCAGTCGCACATGCGAATCTCATAGCGGAGTGTGGTTTGATCATGGAGCTGGATGGGGGGCTTGGGCAAGTCAAAATGCAAACGACTGGGTTCGTCTAACACAATCTGATTCTTCTCATAGACCACTAAATTATCATTCGTGGAAACCTTGACATGGTAAGAACGGATTTTAGCAGGAGTTTGCAAAGTTACGACCATGCGGTGCTTGAGATTCCAATGGGTGGGATTTTCCAAACTCAAGTCTTGCGTGGGGGTTTTTTTACCCCCCTCTTTGGTGATTTTCATCACCAAGTTAATGCGCCCTTGGTTATCCTTGCTAATCCAATAATTATAGCTCAAATACCCGCACCCTAACAACATTACCATTACAATCCAACGCCACACAATCGCCCCTTAAAAGACATACAGCACATTCACCACGACAAAACTGGTGCGCTTGAAACCGGTATTCCCACTGATTAAAGTCTTACTAGATTGCGCATTAGTATAAGTGGCTGGAGTTTCTGTACCAAAGCGCAAGTAGGTTAAGGGAATCTTTGTACCCAACTCCAAACGCAAATGTCTTTTATAGGTGAAAGCCAAGCCTAAATTGATCGTGTAATCTGCCTGCATCAACATTTTCCAAAAAAGATTCGGACTCTTATATCCATTGGCCACCACTTGATTGAACGCCTTATTGCTAAAATCGCGCAAGATCATTAAGCCCACGCCAAAACCCGCATACGCGCCGATAAAATGTTCTTTGGCGCGATCTAAGGGGATGTCTATGAGCGCGTCCATGTTCAAAGACCCCAAACCATAAAAAAGCTTGCCAAAGCCTTGAGAATTGCTATTGCCATTGAGCGTATTAATGCTGGCTAGCCCGGGTATGATGAGCAAATCTCCATAAACACGTGTCCCAAAATAGAGATTAAAAAATTGCTGGTAGCCTAACTCCACATTGAACATGCCAATGGTGTTTTTTAACGTAATGGCCGTATTGAAAACATCATTGGGCACTCTAATCCCAAGATTACTGCTTAAGACCTGCGCGCCACTGTAGGATTCTTGCAACCCTCCCACCCCAAAACCTCCTCCTAGAAAGAATCCGCTTTTTTCCTTCGCGATAGCATAGCTCTCTAGCTTTTCTGCCCTAAAGCGCCAGCTCTTGTTTTGATAGTGTTTATCCATGTATTTTTTAGAGTAGTAGTGTTGGGTCTGGGGGGTTTGGCCTAAGGCACGGATTTGTTCTTTTAAACTTTGCACCCGCGGATCGGAGTCATAATCAGGGTAAATGGGCGGAGGCAAAACCGGGTTTAAGGGCTGGGCACGTAGGGCAGGGTTAGCAAAGAAATAAGGGTTAGGAGGGGGGGCTAAATTGGGAGTGCCTACAGGGCTTGGTATACAAACAGGAGCGTTGGGAGATACCTGCATGGGGGGGGGGCGTGGGCTGGAGTTGGCTTTGGGGTTTTGGGG
>NZ_QXQT01000036.1 GCF_003660395.1 Helicobacter vulpis | reverse complement strand
CTGAAAGATTGTGGCTGAAAACAACACGGCAATAAACGCCCCCGTAAGGGTCGTGGTAATGGGCAGAGTGGCTAGAGTGGTGCGCCCTAAAAGCCATTGACCTGCTAGCGCGCTGCTAAAGGTGAGCAGAGAAACCACCGCCCCGCTCAGAGCCTGCCCTAAGAGCAAGAGAAAAATGTTTTTGTTGAACATGGGAGGGATTTTAGCGTATTGTTTGATGATTTTGTGCTTTTTCTGGTCTCTGCTTTGAGTGCTCCCGTTCTCTGTGTTGGTTTTTAAGGGTTTTTGCGTGCGTTTTAATCTCCACATGTTACAATATATTAGTATTTTTGCATGGTTAAAGGTATGGAGGCGTGGAAGAGTTTTTATTCTTATTTTACTTTGTCTATGTATTCATAGCACTCACGCCTGCAGGAGTCATTTTTTACTTGCACAATACGACTTTCACGCTCTTAGAACTCGCCTTGATTTCGCTAGGGGTATTGGTTTGTGCTCTGTTGTCTTGCCTTTACATGCGCCTTATTGAAAAGTACATTTTACCCTTTGATGCCACACATTCTGTGGAAGTAGTGGAAGTAGCCGAGCCTAAATACATCCCTATTTACATTGCCTATTTTGTGATTGCGGTTAGTCTTGAAAATTGGATCATATTTGCGGTGGTATTTACACTCATTTACTTTTTAATCCTCAAGGGGAAGTTTTCCTATTTTAACCCCTATCTTTTGTTTTTTGGTTACCACTTTTATGAAATCTCCATTGATCTCAATAAGGCACATGGACAGAACATGTATGCGAAGTTCAAGGTCTTTTTAATTTCCAAAAGAACGCTTAAAGAAGAAATGCAATACAGCAAGCTCATTAGACTCAATGACTTTGTTTTTTTAGATAAAGAAGAGGAGTGATGCGCATGCTCTATGCTCGGATGCAAGGAAAAATCTACCGTGTGAGCGATCAACCTCTAAAAGGAATATGGGATTTTGGAGCGCATGAAACCTCTAAAGAGTGGGATTATTGGAAAGAGAGTGAAAGAAAACTTGCAAAAGATGAGAGTTTCTTTATTAAAGCCTCTTTTGAAGATTTGAAAGATTATAATCTTGTGATCTGTGATGATACCCCTCATATCAATACGCTTAACAAGGACATTTTAAAAAAAATACAGAAAATTAAAGAGAGTAAGGCAGTGTTATTTGTACGCATGGAAGAAGAGGGTAAGATTAAATTATACTTCCAAGCGATCAGGAAGGGTTATTTTATTAAGAAAAAATTTATCTCTTTCTCTAACATGGCGCATATTGAAGATAAGCCGATTATTTTAATTGAAAATCGCACAGATGTTTATTGGAGTCAAGAAACAGGAAAGTTTTATTTTAAAAATATTGAGGATTTAGAGCGCGTGTTACCCCACTTTTTTGAAAATAAAGTTCAAGAGGCTAAACAAAGAATTCAAGCTATCAAAGATGACACCAGCTACCAGTATTTGCATTTAGAACTAGATTTAAAGGAAATCAAATCTACTATTCCAAAAAAAAGCTGGCCAGAATAGAACGTTTGCTTCAAGAGGGGCGCTTGGAGATTTTTAAAGAGAATGGCGATCCAAGAAAACGGAATCGTTATTTTGAATACGCTCAAAAACATAAACCTCGAATGGTTAAAGATAAAAAATTGGTGGTCTGTAAAGCTACCGATCTAGACCCTCTTTACAGGATCATGTACGAAGACTATTACACTACAGAAATAGGAGGAGAGCAACGCGTTGCTACCGTTTCTGAAAAGAATAATGTTAAAAACTAACTTTAGAATCGGACTTAAGAATGAAAGAAGTTTTTAGATCTCCCTCCTCACAAAGGTATAATTTACCTCCTTCCTACGCCTTAACCTCACTTGGCTTCAGCTTTGCAGATCAAAACCCTTGCAAATTTTTCCTTGCCCTCAATATAAGGGACATATTTTGATAGTTTGACAATTTTAAACCCACACTCCAGCACACCATTTAAAATTTGGCGTGCGGACACGGCAAAAGGCGCATCATAATCGCTAGGGATATAGTTATTATCCACAAGCAACACCCCGCCATCATCAAATCTTTTATAGCCATCTTGGATTTGCTCTAGGGGCAACAACTTTAGCCGCGCTCTAGTGGCTCGCCCTTTAATCACAAAATTCGTAAAAAAATGCCCAGCTGCGCGCACTAACTGGCGTTTAGGGGTAAGGTACCAATCCACACTATGAAACCCTGCCCATGCCTTCTTTTTGGCAAAATAAGGGATAAAGGCAGTATTGACACAATTTGTAATGTTGGAGAGGATGATGAATTTCTTTTTACTTTTAATGAGTATTTTCCAATATTCTATGGCGCGCGAAAAGGGCGGATTAGTGCAGACAATGTCGGCTTCCTCGTTTAAAATCCTCAAAGATTCTTTTTCTTCAAACCCTCCATTATAATTAGGCGGGCTGAGTTTCATCTCGTGTGCGCCCTCTTTGGTAAAAATATAGCCCCGTGCGCCGGCGTTGAATAAATCTTGCGGACTGCCATAATGCGTGCAGATAAGTTTTTTCAGCTTGAGCCTAAAGAAGTGCTTTAAGAAGTAGAGAGCAAACGCGCTAGAGTCGGTATAATCTCTATTCTCTCCAATGGCATCATCGCAGTTACAAAACACGACTTTATTTTTCCATATTGCTATAGGGTATTGGGATAACTCTTTTTCTACATCCTCGTATCGGGTGTAAAACTCGTCATTTTTGACACGCATCGCCTTGTCTAGCAAAGTCTTTCTAGTAACCCCCCGTTCTTGCATACTGGGCGTAGTTAAGGGTTTAAGCTCTTTTTTTGGCTTAGGGGGTTTGATGTTGATTTGGGCGATAAAACCCGGATGGGCTTTGATGTAGCTTAGATAATTCTCAAAAAGACTAGGGTTATAAAAATAAATTTCGCGGCTCTGTATTTCTCTTAAATGGGCAAAAGCGTTTTTAATGTCCTGTTCTATTTGGCGCATATTAGCCACTTCACAAGTGAAAAGATAGCGATAAGTGTTCTCTTGTGATTGCCCTGTAACGCTGTTGTATTCTTTAAGCCGCCTTTTTAGGTCATGGGTGATACCAATTTTGCACTTGCTAGGCTCTAGACTGGATTGGACAAGATAGAGGTATTGTTTCATTGTGCTCCCTAAAGGTTTTGAGCAGGGTATTCTAGCACAAGAACAGCTATTTTCTTAGATTTGAGAATCTGCGCAAGCCCCCCGCCTTTCTCACCCTTGCAAAGGGCAACATAGGAGATTTTTTAAACTAAAATAACCCTCTCGCCTTTGGCTTTTAAGGCTTCTTGCACCTCTTCATACCACCCCATAATGATTTGTGAGGTTTCTGCCCCCGGGTTTATGCATTTGTTTAATGTGCCTCTACCCTGTGGAATTGTTTGCCCCTCACCTGCCCAAGCTAAGATTTTAACGGGTCGTCTGTAGTGCATCCAATCCACTAAAAGGTCTTCTTTTTCAGTAACACATAGAGCACGATCTTTTCTAATGTCATACGCCCCGCCAATGACTTGGGTGAGCGCAACGAGTGCTTGCCCATGTTTGATTGCCACAATGTCATTCACCCGCATCGCTTCTAAAAAATCTTTAATTTGCCCTTTCTTCTCTTCCCAATCTGCCAAACCGATGAAATGATATTTTTCTAAAATTTGGCGCACATCTAGCACGCTCCATGCCTGTTGCATATGTTGCTGACTAAGTTGCATGTGCCAAAATTCTTGAAAGGGGATACCTGAAACATCTACAACCATCAAAACCTCCTAATTTTATGAATATCCTAGTGCTTTATTCTAGACCATAATCCCCACACCCCTAGCCTTAGGGATTAGGGATTAGGGATTAGGGATTAGGGATTAGGGATTAGGGATTAGGGATTAGGGATTAGGGATTAGGGATTAGGGATTAGGGATTAGGGATTGTCCCACAAAAAAAGCTTAAAGAGTCTTGAATGCTAAAAGCTCAAATTCTAAAACAGAACACAACTTTTTTAAGCTACAATGCTTGCGTTACTCTTATATCAAGTATCAAGGATTGGGCGTTGTTGTCGCGTAGGGCATTTATTATTAAAGGGACAGAGGTTCTTTTGGGGCTCAGTGTGCCTCTTTTGGGGCACGATAGAGTGTCCATTAAAGAAGTGTTGGGTATTGTGCATGTCTTTGGCGATGGGGCCAAGTTAGATACCCTTAGCATCGCCTATAACACAGAGGTTTCCAGAGTGCACAAACAAGACTTTAAAGTGTTGGGGCGCTTAATCACAGATGTCTATATCAGTCAAGATGCTAGGGGGGAGAAGCGCGTAGCCAGTGGAAAGTTTGTGATCTTAAAATTAAAAGAGCCTAAGTTAGCTTTATTGACAAGTATCCAACACCATAAGCCAGATCCACAACACAAAAAGAAATTTGTCGCTGGTGGCAAACCCGGGCACACCCTGAAATTACAAACCCCCACAGCGCAACTTGTTGAAACTAAAAATAGCCAAAAAATATGGAAACTCTCTAAGGTATCTTATCCCATCATAGAGAATTTTAAAGCTTTCACATTTGAAGATAAAATCTTGCGAAGAACTTTGCGCTACAATCTGTTTATCCCTAAACACCAAAATAACCAACCCCTCCCCTTGGTGCTTTTCATGCACGATGCGGGCACAACGGGTACTTTACAGCAGGCTACCTTGTTGCAAGGTTTGGGGGCACTCATTTGGGCGCATCCAGAAGAACAGCGCAAACGCCCCTGCTATGTGCTCGCCCCGCAATATGATGAAGTTGTAGTTGATGACAACTCACAAGCCTCAGCCATGCTAGATGTAACCATGCACCTAGTTCAAGAGATAAGCCAAAAATATCCCATAGATACCTCCAGAATCTATACTACAGGGCAATCTATGGGTTGCATGATGTCCATAGCCCTGCTCATTAAATACCCACATTTCTTTGCCAGTGCCTTTTTAGTGGCGGGGCGTTGGGATGCGCATTTGTGTGATCCTCTAGCACAGGATAAATTTTGGTTGCTCACCTCCAGCGATGACATGGGTAGCTTTGCACTTAGCAACGCCATTATAGAGAGATTAGAACGCAGGGGAGCTAAAGTGGCTAAGGCTATTTGGAATGGCAAATGGGATCAAGTACGATTTAAACAAGCTTGCCAAGAGATGATCGCCCAAAATGCTCCGATCAATTATGCTGTGTTTCAAAAAAATAGCCTGTTAGGTACAGATAAAATAAGCGCGCACCGCAATACTTGGCGTATAGCCTATACAATTGAGCCCATCCGTGCATGGCTTTTTGCGCAACGCCTAGAGAAAGACTAAAAGCAGATTGTCTATGACAAAAAGCAAGCTTTAAGGCTGTAAAGCAACCAAAGACTTCAAAAAGATTTAAAAACACACAGGAAAAGCGAGGCGCATACACCAACCCCCCCCATCCCCTACCTTTCTTACCCTTGCAAAGGACAACCTACCCCTACCTTTTGCTACCACTCCTTACCCTTATGCTCCTGTGCCTTAGCCTCGTTTTGCTTTTGGGATTTATACTGGTATTGTGCTTGTGCCATGTAGTTTTTGGCGACTTCTTTGTCCCCCCTCACCTCTGCTTCCTTGCTTTGGGCGTAGTAGCGATCCCCTTGCTTTTTGTTGTTTTCTGCGCGTTGTCTAAACATGTCCTCTTGGTTTTTGTAGTAAGCCATTAGATTCTCCTTGTGTTAGTTTAACATAGCTCTAGCAATCCTATTCTATTGGGATGCGACACCAATTAAGACCTCGTTTAAAGGTGCCACGAATAACATCCTCCAGTTGCTTAAAACTTTCATACCCATCTCTAAATTCACCAACTAAGCAAGCCATCACAAATTTGTGGCAGTTGATTTGATCTTTTGGTTTAGATGTTAGATTTGTGGCAGGAATTATAGAATAATCTTTGCCCCTTAAAGATATTCCTAATTTCTCTATATTCTCCATGACTTTTTGAGAACCAATGGCCCTTCGTTTTTCACTATTGTCGCAAGCAACCCAAATTTCTCCTGTTTGCTTTAGATTATTCTCTCTTTCATCCTCTAATAGTGTGATAAAGTGGCGAGGAGAGGGAGCAAGCCTTATAAAACCCTTGCCATTTTTGTTAATTAATTCCAAAATCTTATTATTTCCCACATAAATCCCCGAATGTTCAAAATATGTTTTCATCTCATAATTACCTAGAGTTACAATTTTTGTAATAGCATTCCCCACTTTTGCAGCTGCTCCAGCGACATCCGGTATTTCTATCTTGCAATAGACCACAGCCCCAACCTCTTCAATGTAGCGATCCAAATCCGTTGCCATCACTTCTCCTTAAAAAATATTTATTCCCCAACCACTTTCCAAATCCCCAAACCCAAAACCCCATATTTCTCGCCTTGAGAAATTGAGAAATTGAGAAATTGAGAAATTGAGAAATTGAGAAATTGAGAAATTGAGAAATTGAGAAATTGAGAAATTGAGAAATTGAGAAATTGTAGCATAAAAACCTAAAAAACACTTTAAAACAACCCCCCGCATCACCCTACTTTCCCACCCTTGCAAAGGGCAGTATCATCGGCGTTAGAGAGCTTGACTTCCAGGTTCGGGATGGGGCTGGGTATATCC
>NZ_QXQT01000035.1 GCF_003660395.1 Helicobacter vulpis | reverse complement strand
CTTGGTGGAGAAAACACCGCCAAAACCCAGTACGGGGGTGAAGTCTTTAGATGAGAAGATCGCCAAGCGCCAATTAACGCTTTTTGATGTGTATTTGGCCAAACAATACTTAGGGATGGATGTTACCCAGATGGGCGCAGGGGTAGAAGTCTCTCAAAAGATTGCTAACCGCACCAAGGCCACGGCCAATATTTACGACACGCTTAAGGGGCTTGAAGGGGCTTACCCAAGCCGCCCTAGATCAAGGCTTTGTTTCTAACGCGCTAGGCAAGCCCCATCGCTATGATTTGCGCTTTGAGGATCAGATCAATTTAACCGGGTTGCTCGCATGCGGTGTGTCTGGAGTGGTGCGTGCCCAAGGCCTAGAGGAATCCCACAAGCGCTACAAAGAACATAGTGTAGAGCAGATCAAAAGCGTTTTTAAAGACGCGCTGGATCACAAGACGCGCGTGCTCAAATTCTATGGCGATCAAAAGCTCTTAGTAGAAAACTGCAAAAGCCTCAAAGAATTAGAGGCCTTTGTGATCCAAGAAATGGAGGATCAAAATGGAAAAAGTGCACAGACAAATTAAGAAAATCATCATCCACTGCAGCGCGACCAAAGAGGGCAAGAATTTCAAGGCTGCCGACATTGATCTTTGGCACAAACAACGCGGTTTCAATAAGATCGGATACCACTATGTGATTGGCCTAGATGGTTTGGTGGAGCGCGGGCGTGGGTTAGATGAAGTGGGCGCGCATGCACAGGGCCACAATTATGACAGCATAGGGATTTGCTATATCATCTTTTTAACAAAACCCCTTGACACCTATCAAACTGGCGATAGAGTGATAAGTTCGCATCATATTTTGAATAAAGTCTACAAATTTGTAGAAAGGCAATACAAGGTTGCGCTAACTTACTTTTACATGATAGTGTGGCAATCAGCTAGTGGCGAAGAGATGTTACACTGCGAGATTGCTAGATTGTAGGTAGCTGTACAAGCCTTATTTATATCATCTAGAGCATCAAGGACTCTCCCTGGTGGTTATCTTAATTCTCAGATTAGGAACATTCGATCATGATTCTTTCTTAAATTTCACCAAAAACTCTTCCAAACTCTTTCAAAACATCCGTATGCGAACCGAGATTAATATCAAATGAATGCTTCTGTTTATCACTCTCTGCATTGTCTTTTGTTTTTGTGAGAGTAATGCTGGACTCTTCACTATCTGCAAAAACAGCAAATTCCTTAGTGCCAAACTTAATACCAAATTGGCGACTCTCCCTATTATTTTCATAATTTCCAATCCTTCTATTTTTTCCCCATTCTGTTCACTCTTTTCGTATTGTTTGCAATAACAATAAAATGCATAACCCAAAATATCTCTCACCTGTCCCGAATCTTTTTTTGCCTGAAGGAGATAAACTTTTTGAAGCTTATTCTTACAATCCCTTTCAAACTTAATCCTTCCGCACTCCTGTACTCTGTCGCTGTTCCCCCAATTAGCAACATTAATAAATTCAAATAATTCCTCCTGTTGAAGTAAAAGCTGTTTCCACCAACTTCTTTGAATGAGAGGACACGAAATTTGTGAAAGGTAGACTCCTTGAGACTTGGTGTAATTTTCAACGATGTCTTGTATTCTCTTTGGCAGTTCCTCTTTCTGCAAATGACAAAAGATTGTCCAAAAGTCTTTGGAAATAGGGCTTACCCTCATCATTAGGTTTTTTCTAAACAATTTAAAAACAAGTTCTCTAAATCTAAATAGTCCTGGCTTGAAAAGGTTACTAAAAAACTGGTTAGTTGCTTCAATACTATAATCCCCAAAACACAAGAGTGTCCTTTGGAATAAACCTAAATGAAATAAACCAGGATCTTTGGTTTCTGTTTTCTTAAGAAATATATCCAAAATCCCCACAGTTAACTCAGCATGTTGGACAAATTTCTCTAAATTTTCCTTGCCATTCTCCGTGCTAAAATCTAGCAAAAAATCTACATAGCCTCTTAAATAACCGTGATCACTTATGTCGTTTAAAATCTTTTTCCAACCTTGAGCCTTGTCATCATATACACCGTCGTTATAGATAAGTTTAGCTTTTCTTTTTTTCTAACGCATAAACCTTGTTAAATTCGATTTTTAATTCATCAGAACAAGATAAAAATTTATAAAATTCATTTTCTTTTCCCTCCTCAACAGTACAGATGATACCTTGAGAAACTTTTTTAAAGAGTCTAAAAAACTCTTAACATCCCTAGCGTTATCCCAATCATGGTTTTCTATAAAATGTTTACACGCTCTCAGATAATCTTCAACCACCGCTGTATCTACGCATTGTCCCCCAACTTCAATTAAAAATAAAAAGGCAAAGAAGTGGCAAATACTTTTCTGCCAAGCTTACCTTCTTTTATCTCCTCTCGACCTTCTTCATCTTCTTTTTGTTCCCCGTGTTTCTCTTTTTATTCACTCTGTTTCCGTTTTCCAAAAAATTCAGGTCCCTTAATCTCAAGATTTTTTAAAGAGGTTCATTTCGTTCCAGATTCTCCCTTTTTTAAAAATCTATAGGCTTGATCAATGGCACGCTCCGTTGAGAGGAGTCCTGTAATATCCTAGACATTCCCCTCTGATTTTTCTTCTAATTCTTCCTTTAGAGCAAAAAAGACATTGACATAATGCAGAAAGTTAAAGAATCGCTCATCAAAGGTATCAGGGTCACTGGCTTTAAAAAAATAATCACTCCATTGATTATCTATGGTACTTAATATGTTTCTAGAGATTTTACACCCTTTACACCCTTTATAAAAGCCTTGAGTTTTCACATTTGAGCAAGGGTCTACCTCTAGCATTCATTTTAATGTAGAAATCTTCGCAATCCAAAATCTTTCATGTCAATAACATTAAAAGAAATGCATTTTAATCTTTTTATGAAACTTTCTATATCTTTACCATTCAGTTTTTCATAGATCAGATCGAGCATGTGGATCATGGCTTGAACAGTGGGATCATCGCCACGATCCCTAGATGTTGCTCCTACTGAAAAAATAGTCTTGCTAGGTTTCTCCTCGGGTTAAAATTCCTCTAGCAATTCCTCGCAAAAATCCTTAGAACTTCTGCGCATGTTGTAAACAAATCTAGCGAGTTTATCTTTAATCTCATCGATTCTTTGAGACTTCTTGTATAGGAAAAAATGTAAGAGTCATAGGGTAGTGATGCGTTGTTGTCCGTCTACAAGTTTAAACACTCGTTTATCTTGATAGCCATAGATTACATCCAAGTGTAGTTCCTCCTCCTTTTCTCCGAGGTGTCAAAGAGTGCATGCAAAAAAGCTTTCGCTACATTCTCACAATCTTTAGATTGTCTCCCATGTGCATAATCTCTTTGGAGTCTAGGCACCTCTATTTTCTGCACGCTACAATTAGCTCCGTTTCCCTCTTTCAAAAATTTTAAGTCTAAAAATTCCAAAAAAGTATAAGACTTCATTCTTTATGCTCTTGTGCATTGCGGTTCTTTAGTTTTTTTAAATACTTTTCCAAACACCCTCTGATAGCTTTGAGATAATTTTCCCGATCTTTTTTGTAAAAAACCTCTTATTTTTATCGGCATCATCGGCAGAAAAACCTTGTTAAACACCTCTCGTGCACAAATAGGGATGAGTCTTTGCTGGTCATCAATTTTTCGGATTTCATCTTGTTTTCTAGAAAAATGAGATTACTTATTTTTTGTTAGAATTTTCATCTAGTAGAGTAAGATTTTGCAAGCGGTGCAGATCTTCATCCCTTTGAAAAGCTTCATCTACTTTTTTAGCAATCCATTTAACTCTAAGTCCTCAAAGAAACCTTTATATTTTTCTTCTTTGCCCTGTCTAAAAAATCTTCAACATCAAGCGTACCATCATCAAGGTGGTCCTTTGCTTCAATGTAGTCCTTTACTTCCAGTAGCCATTCCTCTTTTATAGACATGATGTCGCATCTATCTATGTGTTCTAGAACGCAATAAATAAAATCTCCGTTCTTTCTAGCCTCTTTCTCAGCACTGTACCATCTCTCCGCTCTGCTCTTATTTTCTTCTTCTTTTTGTTCTATCTCTTCTTCTGTTAACCCATCGGTTTAGTTTTGCGCTAAAAACAATGCCTTAATATTCTCAACCTCTGAAAGAGGGATTCTCCCACTATTCAAACGCACAAATACTTTTGGACTTTCATGCCAAAGCACTTCACACCTCTCACATAGGGTCTCTAAAAAATCTCTCTTATCATCGCATTGGTAGTCTTAAAAAATCGACAAATAGTCTTGTAGGCTACCCTAAAGTGCCAAGAATCTATGGTTCCATCGTATTGCCGATCACGTATGTTCTTTAAAAATTCAAAACTCCTCTCCCTTGTTGCGTATTTGATGACAAACAAGTTATCACCCTTTTCTACTTCCTCACCTTCTTTTCTCGTAAGATACCTCACACCCCCACCTTCTTTACATTTTTCTCCCACGACATACCTCGTAAGATATTTTACGATCAAAAAAAGGTTGTGAGGCGTTGTTGCCCATCAATGACGCAGTAGACTTTATCTTGACCTTCCACTTTTGCCTTGACTACGATAGGTTGTAAACTACAACGCTGGTGTTCATTTGACTTGTTTTTCTTAATAAAATCCGTAATATCTCTAAGTAAGATTTCTACCTCTACTGTTCCCAACAATACCCTCTTTGATAAGAAGGGATTAAAAAATTAAGATGTTCCAAATCACCCACAGAACGTAAACCACTAAAACCACTAACAGACATAGCAAACTCCCAATTATTTACACTAAAGCTTAACCACAGAAATTAGCAACTTTCTGTCAGCCAAATACCAAACTTGACAACCCTTTAAAAAGTGCAAGAATACAAATAACACCGCCTTACCTCAATAGAACAAACCCCTTCAAAAGGTTGCATTCAACTCACAGGGTCATTATAAACTATCTTTTTAATTCTAAAGCATGACGTACCTATTAAGCCATTGAAGAGAAGATTAGAAACAAAGTGATCTGATATTCCTTACTCAAAGGCAGGGCAACCCTGTATTGGCAAGCCAAGCAAGAGTCCTCACCCAAAATGGGTTACGAGTGCACTGGAACACACTTTTAGTCTTTTGTACTAATACGCTCTCAATGGCTAATGTTGAGCTAGGTTTTCGTTGCTCTTACAAGCCCCACAATCGTTTTTTACCCTCAGACCATAGTTTGAACTCCCAACCCCTAAACCTTCTCTCTACGACTCTTCATAAGGTCCTTTAACACTATACTTACTTTACCGCTTTGTTTTATCTCTTCAGACAGACATGATTGCTCCACAATCATGGATACTTCAAGACCAAAAATCTAATCCTCACTTTAAAACCTTCTCTTAGGGGTTTGGGGCTTAGGCGGTGTTGCATTTTGCATCTCATCCAGAGGCAAACAAAAACCTAATTTCTTTAACACTCTTGCAAACTCAAGGGCATCTCCCTCAAAGGGGGTAAGTCGACATCTCTAGACTCGGCAATAACCGCTAAAGTATCTCTAAGTTCTGCCATGTCGCCATCCTCTAAAACGGCACTAAGATAACTTAAGCGCACTTGATCGGAGTCTAAGAACGTTGTGTGCTTTTATCGCCTCCACATAACAAAATAAAGGCGGTAACCTGCATCCATTTGGATACGCATTTAAAAGATTTGACCTGCAATATGCTTATGATCGCCAAAATGCCCGCTATTTTTTAAACTCTGTACGCGGTGTGTAATTGCACTTTTTCCGTTTAAATCTCTGAGGTTTCTCAGCCACTTTTCAAACTTGCTCGATGTCTGTATTTCCATACCTCAATTTTAGCGCGAAACACCTACTACAAAGCATTAAGGGGTATGGAGTATAAAGTAAATATTTAAGCAACTGGATAGATAGGCAAAGGGGTTTAATGTACTAGAGCTTGCAACACAACACCCTAGCTAACGCTTTCTAAAAAGTCAACATTGACTCTTTGTCGTTTTGTTTTATTTGCGTGATACCCTTTCTAGTCCCCTAGAATCTCTATTCAACACAACACCCTAACCATTATTCTCTTTTTAACCACTCTTAACGCTCTAGGGCACTCTAAACGTAAAAGATGCACATTCAAGGCCTTCTTTAGTTTTTAAAACAAGAATTTGGGGTTAATTTGGGGCTTTTTTATATTGACATACTCCCCATAGCTAAAGCTAGGGACTTTTTAGCACGCGCCTAAATTATAAAACCACACGCCTAAAAAGCCATGCAATGCAACAACTTATATCTATCGGGCATGCCTGACCTTATGCTCAACTATACTTTGAGTAAAAAATCCTCTCTAGGCACTGCGTTGAACACTTTAACCAGCGCAACAAAGTCGTATAAAAAGTTTTCTTGGAGTGTGGCTAGGTCGGGATATACCTTTTCATATTTGTATCCATGGGGTAAACCCGTAAACAAGGTTTCTAAAGCGGCGCATTTTTGGGGCAAAGGGTTGGTAGAATGCCCGATGCGCAAAACAAAAAGGGAGTCTCTCCAGCTATAACCTAGCCAAATATAAACTCCCATTTTTTGCTTGAGCGTAGGACCATTAACAAAGCCCTCGCCCAAAATGTCTTTACGCCCAAAACAAATGGCTGGCCAATCCCGCAAGTAAAAACTAATGTAAGTGGTGTAATTGAGGTCCAAATTTTGCAACCACCTATCCCATTCTACCTTCAGAGGTTGAAAAACACGACTACGGGAGGATGTCTGCCGATTTTTCTTCTCTGTGTCTGCGTGCTCAATCTCTATAAATTCTTGCAACAACTCTTTTTGTCCCATAGCAAGCCTTCAAGCAAAGATAAAAGGGTGTTCTAACAAAAAATCCTACAGACTGAAGAAAAATGTAAAAAAACTCTTTTTAAGGTTTTAAGAAAATCCAGGAGATTTTAAACAAACCCTTAACACCCCAGCAAGAGAGTCCTGTGCCTTTTCCCCAGACAAACAAATGCCAAGGGCAATTCTCTAAGAAAGGAGGTGATCCAACCGCAGGTTCACCTA
>NZ_QXQT01000034.1 GCF_003660395.1 Helicobacter vulpis | reverse complement strand
CCCACCCCCACAAGCCCAGCCCACTCCCCCACAGGCGAGCACACCTCCTAGCCCGCCCCCCCCACAAAAGCCCACAGAACCCCCAAAGCCTAAAATGGATGTCTACTATGTTGCTGTAGATGTGTTGAATGTGCGCGCGTTGCCCAGCACCCATGCTAGAGTCACGCAACGACTCACGCGCGGGCAGGAGGTATCCATACAGGAGGTCAAAAAGGGTTGGGGTAAAATAGAAAGCGGTTGGGTGTTTTTGGATTTCTTAAGGCCAAAAACCCCTCTGCAGCCATGAAAACCAAGCTTTTTGGGGTCTTTGGCAACCCTGTTGCCCATTCTAAATCGCCCGCCCTACACAATAAGGCTTTTGCAGATTTTGCCCATGTGCTAGGTTTTCAAGGGGAGTATCGCGCCATTCTATTGCAAGAAGGCGCACGCCTGAAAGAAGAATTTGTCAAATTGGGTTTGAGTGGGGCCAATATCACCGCGCCTTTTAAGCAAATCGCCTATAGCTTGAGCGATGCGCAACAAGGCGTTGCCAAAGAGCTTAAAGCGCTCAACACTTGGGTGCTTGAGGGGGGGCGTGTGGTGGGTTATAATAGCGATGTACAAGGCTTTTATGCCCCCCTTGAAGCCCTAGAGACACCCATAAGCCATGCCTTAGTGATGGGGGCGGGGGGGAGCGCGCGCGCGGTCGTGCATGGTTTACGCGCACATGGCGTGCATGTGAGTGTGGTCAATCGCAGCGCGCAGAGATTAGAGGCCTTTCAAGCGCAGGGCTTGGCATGCTTTAGCAGTACAGAGTTCACCCCCAAACCATACGATCTCATCGTGAACACCACAAGCGCAGGCATGGATGGGGTGAGTTTGCCCCTAGAGGGCGCGCTACTTCATGAACTGCTCCATCAAACCCGCATCGCCTACGATCTCATCTACAGCGCCAAAACCCCCTTTTTGCAAATGGCGCAAGACTTGGGCGTGCGCACCCTAGATGGAAAAGCCATGCTCATCGCCCAAGCGGCGTTGAGTTTTGGTTACTTTTGTGCGGGGCGCGTGCCCTATGTGGAGATTTTAGAGAGCATGCAGGGAGCGCCCATTTGATGGGCTAGCATGTACCATCCAGAGTTTTTAGCTTATTTGGAGCGCGCCACCCCAAGGGTCGCCCTATTCTATGGGGAGTATGTCTTTTACATCGATCACTACGGACAAAAAATTTTAGATCGCTACCCACAGGCGCAAGTGCAACGTTTTTACTTCAATGATTACGATTTCAAGGCGATCTTAGAGGCCTTGAGTCAAAATTCTCTCTTTGGAGAGGGTGTTGTGGTGTATTTGAAGCTGGATCAAAAATTGGGCGCTAAAGAGTGTTGCAGCTTGTTAGAGGTGGTAGCATCTCATCCTAGAAACGCGCTTGTGATAGGGTTTTATCCGGGAAAAAATAAAGCCCAATACGCCCAACAAGGCAAACAATTTGGTGCGCAACTGCGCCATCCTAAACTCCAAGAACAGATCGTAGAGGTGCGTTTTTTCACGCCTGACAAAAGCGAATTGCTCGCTCTATTGCAAGAAAAGGCCCATGTACTGGGTTTGCAAATTGAGACACAAGCCCTACACCTCTTGCTTGAACTCCATCATAACGATGTGGGCATCATCTATCCAGAACTAGAAAAATGGTCTCTATGCGGGCATTTGGTGCGCGCACAAGAGATTCAACAAGAAGTTTATGGCATGGGAGCGGTGGGCGTGGACGCGTTGTTAGACGCGCTTTTTGAGAAAAAGCAGCAATGTTTAAGGCTCTTGGCGCGCTTGCAAGCAGAGGGTGTAGATGGGGTGGACTTGGTGCGCGCGCTCAGTCGTTATTTTTACCAACTCTTCTTATTTGCCAGCTATTTCAAAATGCATGGTGCAATCCAGCCCAAGCAGATTTTAGGCTTCAATCCGCCCCAAACCGTGGTTTTGCAACTGAGCAAGCGCGCTGGGCAGGTCCAAAATATGCGCGCGATCTTTGAATTGCTCAGAAGCTGGCATGTGGCGTGTATGCGGGGCGACACACAGGCGGGCTGGCATTTTTTAATCAAAGTGCAAGATTATATTGACTAGAATAACGGGCTTAATCCTTGCTCTCTTGGAGGGCGCAATCCAAAAGGAGATATCTTGAAGCATTACGAGACGATGTTTATTCTCAAACCCACCATGGTAGAAGAGGAGATCAAGAGCAAGATCGCTTTTTACCAAGAGGTGATTAGCAAGCATGGCGGTGTGATAGAGGCCAATTTGGACATGGGGAGCAGGCAGCTGGCCTATGAAATCAAAAAACAAAAACGGGGTTATTACTTTGTCATCTATTTCAAAGCGCAGGCTGAGGTGGTGTTGGAGTTGGAGAGATTGTATCGTATCAATGAAGATGTGTTGCGCTTTATCATTCTCAAATACGAGAGCAAGAAAGATCAAAAAGCTTGGCAGACGCTCATCGATCGCGCCTTGAAAAAGCCCGGCACAGAAGCCAAACAACCCCGCTTAAAAGAGCATCAAGAACCCCCCACCACACCTCAAGAACCCCGAGAGGGCGATGTACAATAAAATAACGCTGGTGGGGCATTTCACGCGCGATGTAGAGTTGCGCCATTTGTCTAGCGGGAGTGTGTTGGGGAAAACAGGGATTGCCACCAACCACATTTACAAACGCCAAGATGGCACGAAAGCCGAAGAGACCTGTTTTGTGGATATAGATCTGTGGGGGCGCACCGCTGAGATTGCCAGCCAATATCTGCACAAGGGTTCTAAGGTGCTAGTGGAGGGGCGTTTGAAATTGGAGAGCTGGAATGATCAATATGGCAATAAGAGGAACAAGCACAGCGTGGTGGTGGAGAATTTGGTCATGCTAGATTCTAAGCGCGATAGTGGGGGGGGTGCATTTGATCAGAGCCCGTCCTATCAACCTAAAAGTTTGAGCAACCCCGCGCCGCCAAAAAGAGAACCGGAAAAAGTGCCAGAAATTGATGTCAATGATGACATGCCATTTTAACAAGAAAGGAACTTATGGAAAAGAAACGCTATTCTAAACGCTATTGCAAGTATACAGAGGCCAAGATCGAGTTCATTGACTACAAGGATCTAGAGCTACTCCGCTATTCGCTATCAGAACGCTACAAGATCATGCCTAGGCGTTTGACGGGCAATAGCAAGAAGTGGCAGGAACGCGTGGAGGTGGCCATCAAGCGCGCGCGCCATATGGCCTTGATCCCCTATGTGGTGGATCGCAAAAAAGTCGTAGAAAACCCCTTTAGGGTTTAGCTCTCTGTTACTTTCATGCAATAGCATGCGCGTAGGTCAAATTTCACAAAGGAGTGAGCATGGTTTTCAAACAAATTAAATGGGCGTTGGTGGCAGGGAGTGCCATCGTGGCGTTGGCCATTGTGGGGTGTGGCGAGCCCAAATCTGGAGTGAGCAAGGAGAATAAGGAATACCGCGCCCAAACCAAGGACGCGCCCAAATGGGTCAATGGCGATCTCAACAAGATCAAAGTAGGCAATAAGGACTACTCTAGTTTGTTTCTGGGACGCGGTGAGGACGACATTGTAGGAGGCGATGTGAATTACGCCACCGATCAAGCGGCTGCAGCCGCGCGGGCCAATCTAGCCACCAATCTCAAGGCCGAGTTGATGAAAGATGTGCAAAGCCAAGCGAGTAGAAGTGGCAACTCATTGGACAAAAGCAGTAGCGTGAGTGTTAGCGAAAAAGTTGATAAAGTCCTGGTCGCGAGCAAGCCCCTAGCTAGATGGGTGGGTAAGGACCGCGTTTGGGTGCTTGTTGGCTTGGATCAAAGTATCGTCTCTAAAGTGCGTTCTGAGCTAGGTTTGCAGTAGTTGATGCGCAAAAGAGGGGTTGTGGGGGCTTTGGGCATTTTGCTGTGGGGTTGTGGGGGCGCGCCCGGTTGGGTGACTGCATGCAATAAACCCGCTACCATAGAGCAAGATAAGGTGGTTGCCTGCGGGGCGGCGGACATTTTAGAAGGCGATGTTGAGAACGCCACCAGTTTAGCCGGTGCGAAAGCGCGCGACAAGCTCGCAACCTTTATCTTGCAAGCCCAAAAAAGGGACGGGGATACAAAGAAGCTCTATGTAGAACTTCAGGGCACGGAG
Source organism: Helicobacter vulpis (assembly GCF_003660395.1). GTDB lineage: Bacteria > Campylobacterota > Campylobacteria > Campylobacterales > Helicobacteraceae > Helicobacter > Helicobacter vulpis. Next base: position 4,474 of record NZ_QXQT01000034.1, on the reverse strand, counting down.
TTGCGCACAAAGTGGGTCGCGCCTAACAAGGTGTTTGTGTTAGTGGACATGGATGTGCACATGAGTCAAAAGGCCCAGATCAAGCAATCCTTGACTTCTGCCAAGCCCGGTTTAACCCCTGAGAGCCAAGATCAACACGATAAAGTTAAAAAGGAGTGATAGATGATAGGGGCGCAGAAGAGTTTCAATGGATACTTGTGGGCATCGTGCGTGGTGGGGGCTTTGGTGTTTGGTGGCTGTGGGCAGAATGTGAGCTACATTTCTAAGCAGGATCAAGAATCCAAGAAATACGCCACGGCGGGTTTGGACTATCAAGACATTGAGGACGCTGCTAAAACCGCTGTGGCCTCCATGCTGGCTAGTCCTGATGTGCAAGGTCTTAGCAGCCCTAAGGTCATCGCCGTTTCCGATGTGATCAACGACACCATGCAGCATTTTGACACCGAACAACTCACCCAACTTGTCCTCCAGACGCTTAAAAGTCAAGTACACAATAAATTTTATGTGACTAGGGCGATTGCAGGGAGTGGGGGGAGTGAAGATAAGATGATTGATAGGGTGCGTCAGTTGCGCAATAATGAGGAATTCAACCAAGAAACCACCCAAGAAAAGGGCACGTTGCGCGCGCCTGATCTCTCTTTGAGCGGTAAAGTCATCCAAAGAAACGCGCGGGTGAGTTCGAGCAAACAACGCATTGATTACATCTTTATCCTGTCTTTAACCAGCATTAAGAACGGGTTAGAGGTGTGGAGCAAAGAGTTCCCCATTTCTAAATTGGGTAGCAATAAATCCGTCTCTTGGTAGGGCTTTTAGACACTTAGGGGCTGTTCAAGGAGGTTTGAATCTTGCCAGCACGCCGCATCCATGTCGCCATCTTACAACACGCCTATCAGGGGGATCGCCTAGCCACCTTAAGGCACACCGCAGGCATGCTCGAGCAGGCTAAACAAAAATATGCGTCTTTGGATTTAGTGGTCTTGCCCGAGTTACACCCCTATGCCTACTTTTGCCAACACGAAGACCCTAGCCATTTTGCCCTTGCCCAAAACTATCCTCAAGATATGGAGTTTTGTAGCCATTTGGCTAAAGAGCATGGGGTGGTACTGGTGAGTTCTCTCTTTGAAAAGCGCATGGAGGGGGTGTTTTCTAATACGGCGGTGGTGTTTGAAAGAAATGGGGCTGTTGCGGGGATTCAACGAAAAATGCATATTCCCGATGATCCGCGCTTTTATGAGAAATTCTACTTCACCCCCGGGGATAATTTTGCGCCCATTGCCACGAGTGTGGGGAATTTAGGGGTGTTGGTGTGTTGGGATCAATGGTATCCAGAAGCTGCGCGCATCATGGCCTTGCAAAAGGCCGATGTATTGATCTATCCTAGCGCGATTGGGTGGGTGAATGATTCAAGCGAAAGCGCACAGGAAAAGGCCCTGCAAAGAGAAGCTTGGCGCGGGGTGCAACGCGGGCATAGCATCGCCAATGTGATGCCCGTGATCACCTCCAATCGCGTGGGCTTGGAGCTAGACCCCTCTGGACACACGCGTGGCCTGCTCTTCTTTGGGTCTAGTTTTATTTACGGGGCTTTTGGGAAAGAGTTGGCACTAGGTACACAGGGGGAGGAAATTGTCTATGCGTGCCTTGATCTAGAAGAGAGCAAAGAGACACGACTCATGTGGCCTTTTTTTAGAGATCGCCGCATTGAGGCGTATGGCGCGCTGTTAAAACGGGTGGTAGAAGAGTCTTAGTGGTTGTTTTAATAAAGGAAGGGCTATGCATTTAAAAGTGTCGAGATTGATGCTGTTAGCTTTTATGGTGTTTGGCATTTCTCTATTAAGTGCTTACCCTTCCGGTGCCCCAGTGAATTTTTTAGGATATAGACAGGTATTTGCCACATATTTCATGCGCACAGCGATTGCCAGCCATAATTTGACATTGCAGGGGGACCACTCTACTCTTTTCACAGGTAAAATATGCGATAGTGTGGATACACCTCACTACTGCTATATTCTTAGAACGCTTGTTTTGTCTAAATTTGAAAAGTTGGCGAGAGGGTACCAAGGAAAGGCCATTAATTTAGAGAATAATGGCATGCCCAAGCTATTCTCACAGGCTACTAAAGAAGTAGTAAGAGAATTTGAGCGTAATTACCCAACGGGGATAAAATAGACGAATAACAAAAAGGGATGGTTGCGTGATTTTAAGTAATCCAGCGGTGGTGTCTGTTGTGGTGATGGTGGGTCTGAGTTTGGCACGGCTCAACATCTTATTAGCAATCATTGCGGCGAGTTTGGTGGCCGGGGTCATGGGGGGGCTTGGGGTGGTTAGGACCACTCAGGTCATGATCGAGGGCATGCATGGCAATTTGGAGACGGCGTTGAGCTACATTCTCTTAGGCGCGCTGGCCGTGATGATTTCAAGCGGGAATCTCATTAAAGTCGTGTTGCACAAGCTAGTGGGCGTGATGGATAAAAAAGCCACGATTCTATGCTTTTCTATCGCGTTCATTGCCTGCTTTTCACAAAATCTCATTCCCGTGCACATCGCCTTTATCCCCATTCTCATCCCCCCGCTCTTGCATTTGATGAACCGCTTGCAACTGGATAGACGCGCTGTTGCCTGCGCGCTAACCTTTGGCTTGCAAGCCCCTTATATGACGATTCCAGCGGGTTTTGGGCTGATTTTTCTCAATCTCCTAGTGGAAAATTTGAATCAAAATGGCGTGCCCACAACCCTCTCTCAAGTGACCGGGGTGATGTCCATTGCCGGGTTTGCGATGTTGGTGGGCTTGGTGGTGGCCGTGTTGGTGCTGTATAGAAAACCCCGCGTTTATCAAGAAAGCCTAGAAATCCAAAGCGATCAGAGTTTGCAACTGGGTTGGCGCGACTATTTGACTTTGCTAGGGATTGTGCTTGCCTTTGTGGTGCAACTGAGCACAAAATCCCTGCCTTTGGGGGCGTTCATAGGCTTGATGGTCATGCTAGCTGGGCGCGTGGTCAAATGGAAAGAGATGGATAGCTTCATTGATGAGGGGGTGAAGATGATGGGCTTTGTGGCCTTTGTGATGTTGGTGGCCGCCGGGTTTGGGGAGGTGTTGCAAAAAACCCATGCCATTGCAGATTTAGTAAACGCGACAAGTAGCATGGTCTCTACCAAACTAGAGGGTGCCTTATTGATGTTGGCTATCGGGCTTTTCATCACGATAGGTATTGGTACTTCCTTTGGTACAATCCCCATCATCGCTGCCTTTTATTGTCCTCTATGTGTGGCCTTAGGCTTTAGTACCCCAGCTACCATTCTCTTAGTGGGCATTGCCGCAGCGTTGGGCGATGCGGGTTCTCCGGCCTCAGATAGTACCATTGGTCCCACGACCGGTTTGAACGCCGATGGGCAACACAATCACATTTATGACACTTGCGTACCCACCTTTTTGGTCTACAACATCCCCTTAATTGTCTTTGGTACCATCGGGGCGCTATTGCTCTAGACTTTCAGGGGTGTTTAAACTTATGGGGGGTATAATGGGCGTTTTTGGGCGGAAGTGGCGAAATTGGTAGACGCACCAGACTTAGGATCTGACGCCGCGAGGCGTGGAGGTTCGATTCCTCTCTTCCGCACCACTGCTAACTGAAATACTCCACAGCGCTTTTAAATACTGGCATGGCAAAATTCCCTTCTATGTTTTTGTACAGATGTGCGCCCACGCGCTCGCTATGCCCCATCTTGCCAAACACCCGCCCACAGGGCGAAGTGATCCCCTCAATGCCACAGAGCGACCCATTGGGATTAAAGGCAATGTCCAAACTCACCTCTCCTTTGAAATCCACATACTGGGTGGCGATCTGATCGCGCTGGGCGAGTTCCAAAAGGGTTTTAGGGGGGGCAAAAAAACGCCCTTCGCCATGCGAGATGGGCAGGGCATAAATGTCCCCGCGTTGGGTTGCACACAGCCAAGGCGAGGCGTTAGAGGTGATCTTGGTGTAGACAATCTTGCTTTGGTGGCGCAAAATGCTATTGTGTAAGAGGGTGGGGTGATGGGGCTTAGAGGGGGTGATGCGCCCAAAGGGCAATAGCCCTAGTTTCAACAAGGCTTGAAAGCCATTGCAAATCCCCCCTATCAAGCCATCTTTTTCTAAAAAGCGTGTGATCTCCTCTTGCAACACGGGATTGCAGAAAAAGGCCTTCATGAGTTTGGCCGCCCCATCGGGTTCATCGGCCCCTGAAAACCCCCCGGGCAAGAATAAAATTTGTGCGTGTTGGAGGGCCTCTTGCATGCCCATGATCGCTTGTGTACTATGCTGGGGAGTGAGATCGTTAAGAACTAAGGTTTGTACCACCCCTCCGGCCTTTTGAAAGGCCCTTTGGGTGTCGTATTCGCAATTGGTGCCCGGAAAAATGGGGATGAGTACCCGAGGGTGGGCGAGCTTGATGCGCGCTGGAGGGGGGCTTAAGGGGTGTGAGGGAGGGGGGAGAGGGG
>NZ_QXQT01000033.1 GCF_003660395.1 Helicobacter vulpis | reverse complement strand
CCAAGAGCACCAAGCCCAAAAACCCCCCGCCCCCAATGAAAGCCCGGATGTGCTTTGGGAATCAGTTAACCCCCTTCCCCCCCAAGCCCCCAAGGTCAAATCCAAGCATTTTTTGATGGGCTATGGCCTGAATAACGCAGCGACTAATGGAGAGGAAGCTAGAGAGAGCGCGTATTTCAATGCCAGACGCATGGTCGCCTTTTCCATCTATTCTAAATTCAGCTGGGCACTGGATCGAAAACGTCTCAAATCGGACAATTTAAAAAGCGTCTTGCTCCTTTGCATTGATAAGGCTATCGACACCCCTGAAATTTTCAAGGAGAAGACTTTTTTTACTCTGTCTTCTTATGACAAAGTTATCGCCCTTTTTATTGTGGACACAAAGGTGCTCGATCGCATTAAGGAGCTCGTGCAATTGCAATACACTTTTAGTTCCGCCCAAAGGCGCGTCATTGATAAGCTAATCCACGACATGCAAAGTGAGGACAGTTTGCACTAATCCACTTTCTAGGTGCTCTTGAGAGTTAACTTAAGAGTGTCCGGTGCGTTTTAGCAGGGGGTACTTGCGCGCATGGGCTCTTTTGCATTTCGTAGTAACGCCCCGTACAAGCCCCAAGACTTAAGGCTAGGATCACCGCTAGAAGATGTCTATTTTTCATATTTACTCCCTATTGTGGTGGTGTCTATATGGGGTTTTGAATCAGAGAGTGTTTGGATATGTAAGGACATTTCTTGAGAAGAGGAGCTGGTGTGCGTGTTTGAGATATTGGATTGGTGCAGGTAGGGGGCTGTGGTGGGGTAGAGCGCGCCCACACTTTGTAAGAGGCTCGTTTTACTCACACTGGCTAGCTGCATGACATCTTGTACCCCTCCATGTGTGTCGCATAGTGCATGGATAAAGCGCGGGATACGTTGCACAAGAAAGACTTCTAGCAATGTGCTGATAATGACGAATAAATGGGTCTCATACGCTTGGAGGGTGCTGAGTGTGGGGATGAGCGTTTCTAACACGCGGGCGTTATAAAAGGCAAGCAAAATAATAAGGGGTTGGTAAAAACTCAGCGCCACGCACTTTCTGACATATAACCAAAGGATTTTCCGCGTGCTGGCAAAAAAGCCTAGGGGCAACACGAGCACCCCTAGGGCTAGCCAAAGATAAATTTCTATAGCCACCATTAAGGCCAACGCCAAGAGCAAAGTGAGTAACGCGCCCTGAGAAAACAATAGAGCCACGCCCAAGAGACTAGAGGCATCAAATCTAGAAGTGTCCATCGTCTGCAAGATCAAACCTAGGGTGTGGAAGGTTTGATTCACTAGGAAAGCAAAATCTAGATGCGCGTTGCCTGTGTGCTGTAAACTAGAGCGCACAAGCTCCATGAGCACATCTGAGCCATAGAAGACAAGACTTCTAAGGATGCGATAAAAGTCTTGCGGGTGTCTCCATGCATAGTTGAACAGCACGAAAAAGAGCGCGAACCCTGCTAGAGAAAACAGCGTGCGCACATGAAACAAATCCCCCAAGCGCACGCGTTGATACGCCCACCCCATCAACGCTAAAGTCAATAAGGCATTAAGAGGGAGTTTTAAACTCTCTAGGAGATGATCCCCCATAGTGGCTAAGAGCATTTGCGTGGGGTCTATAAAAAAGTGCAAGAGAGTTTGGTAAAACTCCACCATCAGCCTTAATATAAATGCGTGTATTCTAACAGATGAAGGATTTTAATGCAAATTATTTTTTTTAGCAACAACCCCCATAAGCTCCAAGAAGTACGATCGATTCTAGCCCATTTTGAAGTACAGAGTTACCGCGCGTTTTTAGAGACGGTAGAAGTCTTGGAAAATGGCGCAAGCTTTGAAGAAAACGCATGCCTAAAAGCGCAGGCCATTTACAATCTCTTGAAAGAGAAACAGGGGGATCTGTGCGTGTTGGCAGATGATAGCGGGCTGTGTGTGGAGGCCTTGGGGGGGATGCCCGGTATTTACAGCGCTAGATTTGCTGGCATCAAAGAGGGGGCTAAAGCCATCCTCCAAAAACATTTTTCCATCCCTAAGACAGACTTGGGCGACACACGTAACAATCTTAAACTCTTGACCTGTTTGCAAGAACTAGGGATTAGAGAATCTCAAGCGTCTTTTGTGTGTGTGGTGGGGATGTGTGCTAGGATAAGGGGGCAATTTTACCAACAAAGTTTTAGAGGAGAGTGTCGAGGAAGGGTGATTCAAGCTCCCCTTAATCCCCAAGCCTTTGGCTATGATCCGCTCTTTGTCCCTCAAGGTTATCATGTGAGCATGGATCGTTTAGAAAAAAATGCCATCTCACACCGTTTTCTAGCCTTACAACAATGTAGAGAGTTTTTGGAGTCCATATTTTGCTACAATGGCAAATAAGGAGTGATCATGCCCATTGCCCCCAAACCTATCAAATTTGTCTGTACTTGTGGGTATTCTAGGATGGTGTCTTTTAAAAGCGATTGCTTGAGCGGGGTGGATTTGGCCAAGTTATCCAACATCTGCCCAAGGTGTGGGAAAACACTGCAAAAAAGCACCCCGAATCTGTTTGACTGGCTCTTTAGGGGGCGATCGTGAGCAATCTTTGATTCTCTACAATGATTACTACCAAAATGATGTGATCAAGTTGCGCCTAGATGTCTTGAAAAAGGAGAGGCATGTTGCCTTTGGCAAGATTCGCCCCAAGTCCAAGGATAAAGAACATAACTTTCTTGCAATTCGCGATCACTCTGGAGTCTTTAAAAGTAAGCGGTTCCTCCAGCTCAAGAAACACCTCATCACCTTTAACCTTGGAGATTATGCCTACAAACTCCACCACACCAGTTTAGACAATATTCTCTACGCCGCAATGGAATATCAAGAAAACAGGAAAGACCCGCTCTATGATTTTAGCGCGGTGATGGTACGCTATTCTAAAATCTTAGAGCAAGAAATGTATCACTTCCTTAGGAATTTCGCGGAATCTTCCAGCCATCTGAATCTACAAATCCTAACTATCCATTATCTTGCATGGGGAAATCAGCCACGCGTATTGGGCAATATCTCTAAAATTGCCCGCGTTTCTAGGGTGCTTTGCCCTAGAAGAACTCCCTATTGCCCTTAAGACTTTTACCAGCATGCGTCATCAAGGCGTACGCCAAAGACCTACGAGTCTCACAGAGAGATGTTAGGTCTCACTTGCCATAGAAGTTTGCCTAAGGATTTGATCCAAAGTCATCTCATCCTCAAAGACAATTCTATTTCAATATCCCCAAACCTGCAATAGCACGCGCATCTCCAAAACACTGGGGGCGTGCCAACTGTTTATGCCCACAAAGCTTTTTTCGTATATAATAAGGTCATTGTCTTATGACTGGAGAGTGGGTTGTGCAAGTTTCTCGCGTTAAGCTTTACAGAGAGTTTTCAAAAATCCACTCTATGGCTTCCTACCTAGCAATGTTCCCTCCCGTATTACCCCATTCTTTTATTACCCGGTATTCCCAAGAAAATGATTTAGTTTATGATCCCTTCGCTGGGCGTGGTACAGCCCCCTTTGAAGCCTGTAGAATGGGGCGCATTGGTATTGGCAATGATTTAAGTCCGCTGGCTTTTTGTTTGATCAAAGCCAAAACAAATATCCCAAAGATTAGCAAAATTAAGAAACGCTTGAATGATTTGGCACGCCACTACCAGCCTCCAGACATTGCAGGCGTGGATATGGATATTAGGATGTTGTTTGATGAAAATTTGACTCTCCCGCAATTAGTCTATCTCAAGCAAGGCTTAAAACTCTCTAGGCCTGTAGATAACTTCATCATGGCTACTCTAGCAGGCATTATGCATGGCAAACACCGCAAAGACGGCACTTCCATGTATTGTAGCATTGATATGCCCAACACTTTTAGCATGTCTGCCAATTACATTAGAGGTTTTGTTGCCAAACACGGTCTTAAGAAATTGCGTCAAGATGTGTTTCAATCACTAGAGTATAGAATAGACTCTTTGTTTGCGCCTTCCAAATACCCCCAGCAGGATATGAGCCGCTATCAAAGGGGATATTGTTTCAATGCCGATGCTATAAAGTGTTCCCAAAAAGTCGTGAAAAATATGGCAAAAACTCTATCGCTCTGATCATCACCAGCCCCCCCTATCTGAAAAATATCTCCTATGGCAAATACAACTGGATTCGCTTTTGGTTGTTCAAAAAGGATTTTGAGGGGTTTAAGCAGAACCAATACAGACTTGAGGGACTCAAAGACAATTTAACTTTTGAAAAATATGCCCATTATCTGCAAGAACTCTTTAATAGTTGGGCAGAGGTGCTAAAACCGGGTGGGCGCGCGGTGGTGGTGATTGGTGATTTACACGCGCTTAATTTGGCTCAAAAAACTTGGGATTGGATACAAGCCCATGGAGGGTGTGCGCTGCATTTAGAGGAGATTTTAGAAGATCGGGCTAAGAGCAATGCCAAGACAACACGCATTTGGGGGGCTAAAAAGGGGCAAGCCACAAAAACCGATCGGATTTTAATCTTAAAAAAGGAGTTGTAGATGGCGCTCACAGATTTTGCAACGGCAAAAAACTTGGATTTTTTTGAAAAAATCAAGCAAGAAGAAAATTTTGTGGGCAATCTCTACGAGTTGGACTACACACAGGCTAAAGTTTTACTTAACGACTACGATAAAAACAATGTCAAGGGAGTGCCTTTAGGCTGCTTTTTAATAGCAATTTATAGCAATGTGTTGCGTGCAGGGCAGATGGAGGGGATTTTACTTAGAGTGGTAGGGACGGCTGAAATCCCACAGACAAAACAGATCGCAGAGACCCTCACTAACGCCCACATTGACAGAAAAGAAAATAGAAAAGAGATCTTAGAGCCCGATACAATCACTAAATACTTTTACCAGTTTTCAGGTTTGCTGTGCCGTGTTTTGGGGACCTTTTATATGGAGCAGGACAAACTTGTCTTTGGGACCGATATAGAAAATTTTCTAGGGGCACACCATTACAGGGTGTATAAACCCCAAAAAACCGAGCTTAGTGTGATTGTTAATGAAAATACCAAAGATAGCGATTACTTGCGCCAAAAAATAGGCAAACTGAGATACGCCTCAAGCCAATCTTACGACAAAGAGGGGGATTACGCGCCCGATGTTTATTTGCGTGTAGAGGATGTTGTGGCGCGCAGAAGTGCTTTTTTTGGGATGACTCGCATGGGCAAATCCAACACGATCAAGATTGTGGTCATGGCAATTGAAAAACTCAACCAAGAACGCAATGAATCACAAATTGGGCAGATTATCTTTGATGTGAATGGAGAATACACCTTTGCTAACCAACAAGATAATACCTGTATTTACGACAAGCTCAAAGACACCAACAAGGTCAGGCGTTTTAGCCTCTCTTTGTCTAAGACACAGGGGTATGAGGATGTCCAAGCGATTCGATACGATTTTTACAACGACAAGACACTGGAGGAATCCTTTGGCTTATTTTGTGATGAAGTTGCCTTACTGAAGTCATCAGATTATATTAGGGCGTTCAAGGCTGTGGATATGTTCGATCGAGAAGGAGATGATGAGGAAGTCAAAAGGCACAAGCAAAGAAAAAGGGCGATTTACAAGTGTATCTTGCATAGAGCCAAGTTTTTGCATGGGCAGAACTACCAAGTTAAATTTACGAGATTTACACGTCAGAGCAACAAGACTCTAACAAGCAATGAGCCTAAATACCATGAGGGTGTTTCTCTTGAAGTGGCGTGTTTGTACTTTGAAGGGTTGGATCAGTTGGATACAAAATACGAGAAAGACAAGGACTTTGAGGCCTTATTAAAAGTTCTGCAAGCTACTAATGTGAGTGGGTATAAAGCTTTGATGGACTTAAGACATTTGCATTCTACACAGGGGAGCGAGGATTATAAGCAAGAAATAGATTCTGCCCTGCGCGCTGGGCAGGTTGTTTTAGTGGATTTATCTAGTGCATCTACAGAGGTGCAAGAAAAATACATCACGAGACTTTGTGCGCATATTTTTGCTAGGTCTATGGAGAAATTCACCAACGACAAAGCACCGGAGTTTATCCAAATGTATTTTGAAGAGGCGCACAACATCTTCCCCAAAGACGACAAGGACTTAAAAAACATTTATAACCGCCTTGCCAAAGAGGGGGCAAAGCTCAATATAGGCATTAGCTATTCCACCCAAGAGGTCAGCTCCATCGCTCCTAGTATCTTGAAAAATACCCAAAACTGGTTCATCTCGCACCTCAACAATAAGGATGAACTTAAAGTTTTGGAAAAATACTACGACTTTAGCGACTTTTCCCAAAGCATTATCAAAAATAATGATGTTGGCTTTGCGCGGGTCAAAACTTATTCCAACAACTTTATTATCCCCGTGCAGATCGATAAGTTTAAAGATAAGGATTAGTATGGGTTATCGCAAGGAGAGAGCATCTAAGATCAACCACCAATGTATTGTTGAAAATGAAAAAGTGAAGGCGTATTTAGCGAGGTGTGGGGTGATAGATACGCCATTGGATATAGATTTTGACAGTGTTGCCACCGCTTTATCCACAATCCAAAACCGAGTGGATTCTCAGATCGAACGCCTTGTTGTGGTGGATGGAGGGTATGAAGAGGTGTGCATAGATGGCAGGTTTCCCTCCAAGAGGCTTTGTTTCTACAATGTGGGGATTTTGACTTTTTCGCTCCAAGACTTAAAATCTCTGGTAAAACAGCAGATCATTAACCCCGATGATTTGGAGAGACTAGAAAAAGACTTCCAACGCTTTTCTTTTGTGCTCTCCATCCAAGGCTACTGTCATGACCAAAAAGATTTTATCACCACCACTAGAGAAAGACTCTATGAAATTTTTAGAGACAATGGCCTTAACGAGGATGGCGATTCTTTATTAAACACTATTAAATGGCTTGTGTTTCAAGAATACAGAGGGGGAGGGGGGTTTATAGAGATCGCATGTGCAGGTTGTGGGGATAGGCACATTTTTAAAAAACAAAGCGCGTCTTATAAGGATTTACAAAACGATTTTTTAACCTGTGCTTGTGGGGCAAAAATTTATATCACCGATTGTTTTGAGCTACACACTTTGGTTGATGAAATTTTAGGGGCTGGAGCCATAGAGTCCTATGTGATGAGCGTGTTTGAGGTGGTGCTCATGCTCTCCATGTTTAGATTTTTAATAGAAGCTAAGCAGTGGGGATGGTTGCCCAAGATTTTTTTTATCAAAGATGGTCCCCTAGCTCTTTTTAGCCGGTTGGATGATTTTGCTTTTAAAGTGGTGCGGGTGTTTTTGCAATATCTCTACGATCGATCGCTACAAGATCGTGTCAGCTATGTGAATTGGATCGGTTTAGATAAAAGCGGTTTGTTCGTGGATCATCTACAAAACTTGGAGCATAAAATCCCCGCAGAAAGCCTTGTGTTGCCTGACTCTGCCTACATCAAAAAGTATATCACCGGCGATACGGGCTCTATTTTTGGACACAACACTTATTTTGGCATGAAGATGTTGGTTAAATCCGATCGCGCTTTCGTGTTGGATGTAGCCATTCCCTTTGGCTTGAATAGGACATACCAGCACTATTTGGAAAGCCCCCATATTGAGGATTTTTTAACCCTCAAACATATTTTAGAAATTTTGAAAGACTTGAGATGTGATCTCTACCAACAATCTTTCATCCCCATCGTGATGCTCAACACCCTCGTGTCCATCTCCAATATTCCCGGTCAAAGGATTCTAAAAAGTTTTTCGCAGAATATGCTTTGTGAATTGGCCTAGGATGTCTCATGCCTCCAACATTGCCTCCACAATGGCCAAATGCTTTTGCATACTTTCTTCAAAATTAAAGTACTTAACCCGTTCTAGGCCTTTTTGGACACATTCTTGGCGTAAGGCCTCATGAGTGAGGGCGACTTCTAATTGTTTAGCGATATCTTGGACATTATACGGATCACAATAAATCCCCGCATCCCCTAAAATCTCTGGCATGCAAGAAACATTACTGGAAAGCACCACACATTGGGCCTGCATGGCCTCTACCATAGGTAATCCAAACCCCTCTGCTAGGCTACCCCACCAAAGCAAATGGGCATGTGCATAAAGAGTTTGTAACAATCCATCAGAAACATAGCCCAGATTGATCACAAAGTCTTGCTGGCAGTAGCACCTCTCCTCTACGCTCAAATCATTATGCGTACCTGTGAGCACCACCTTAAAACGCCTTTGCAAATCTTGGGGTAAAAGCATAAAGGCTTCAATTAAGCGCAACACATTCTTGCGCTTGGCTTGCCCGACTGCTAAGATAAACTCTCCTAAATGAGGTGGCAAGGCTTCCTTTTTAACATCTCTATACGCCCTTAGTCCATGGTAAATCACATGAATACGTTCTTTTGGAAACGCAAAGGTTTTTAAAATATCAGATTTGACATGTTCGCAAAAACAGATAATCTGTGTACAAGCCGCAATTTTAGGGTAAATGTAGTGTTTCCAAATAAACTTGGAATCTTTATCCATACACCATGCTTTGGCGTCGCATAGAGGCAGATCATGGATCATAAATAAGGTTTGTTTGGTCTTGATAGGAGAAATAGCAAAAAACGTGTAGCCCGCTTCAATGCAGAGATCAAAGGATCTATCTCCAAGAATCTTGTTCTTATTCCAAAAAAAGCGGTATTTAAAAATTAAGTAAGCATCTTCAATCAAGGAATATGCAAAAATTTTTTGTAAAAATCTGCTCAGGCTGTGTTTTGTGTAACGATACAATTTACCCGGAGTGAGAGATTGGAGACGTTGGATAAAAGTTTTGCGTTGATGGGGTTGATGAGGCTTGTTAGATTGCTCAGAGAGAGAGAGAGCGGAATTTTAACAATTCTTCTAAATTAGCATACAGCTTACCATAGGCATAGAGCGTGATCTCCACATCACGATCTTTAAAATGCTTTTCTAGGGCTTGGACTAAGGTCAGAACATAAAAGCTACACCCTGCCAAGTCATTTTTAGGATCCATCAGGGCACTTGCATTAACGATAACTTTTTTCAAGAAAACTCCTCGAGTGAGAGCCTAAGATTCTATGCACATCCCAATTATAGCACAACACCCCCCTTCACCCTTGCAAAGGCAGATTCATCGGTGTTAGATAACTTAATTTTTAGCCTGCCTTAAGTGCATAGATAATCCCCAAAAACAACACAATCACCCCTAAACAAATCCCATGCAACACCGCCCAACTTCCA
>NZ_QXQT01000032.1 GCF_003660395.1 Helicobacter vulpis | reverse complement strand
TTGAAGATGGCAAAGAGCAAATTGGCTTCTAATGCACTTAGCCTACCTAGAGATACAGAATTGACATCGTTATGGAAGGTTACATATTTTTCAGCGATGACAGCCGGGAGGTTTTTCTGTTTATCTTGTGCTATAACTTGGGCTTCTGTAGCTTGTGGCTCTTGCTGATTGTTTGATTCTGTGATTGGTTCAGCTGTCATGGGTGGTGTTGGAGTGGTCTGCTCTTGGGTGGAACTCTGGAGTTGTTGGGGTGAGGTTTGCTGTGTAGCTAACTCCATTATCCGCTCGAGACATTCTGTCTTCTCTCTATTTAAAGCATCTCTAAATGTTGTATCTGTCTCTGCATCTATGAGCGCTTGTAGTCGCTTGAGTCGTTGCATTAAATTCTTTTTCTGTTCGTTCATATCCATCATCTCATAGCCAATTAAGCAATGCTTCACACATAGTAGCATAATTAAACATTATATTTTAATTAAAACATATTATTACTTGCGTATTTCTGTATGGTTAGTGCGTATTTCTGTATGGTTAGTGCGTATTTCTGTATGGTTAGTGCGTATTTCTGTATGGTTACCCCCTCGCGAACCCCGTCCCACACGAGGCCCGCGCCCCCCCTAAAAGGTTAAAAAGACGAAGTCTTTTAAAAGGTTAAAAACCCGCATGCGCGCGCGCGCATGCGCTCGGGAACTAGCATCAGCCCAAAAGCAGGTGAGAAAACTTAGAAAAAATGAAAAATTTTTGATGCAAGGGTGCATGAATCGGTAAGCCAAGCTGACGCTTGGCATTTATTTTGCTCTTGGGGGCAAGCCCCCAAACCCCCAAGAGAGGGTTTTGAGGTAAAAGATGAGTTTGTTTTATGGCTTTATGTTGTCATTGCAGTAAAGAGAGCTTTTGGGTTTTTAAAATGAGAATGAGCGTTTAGAGGCTGTATAAAGCCTTTGGAGTGTTAAAGAGAAAAACCTATGGGTAAGTGGTGTTGTGTTGATTGTAGAGCCTTCTAGGTTGGTAGAATTGGTATTTAAACAAATGGGGTAAGATTGTAAAAGACAAGTTACGCATGAATACCGCCCAAAATGGCTTTTAGAAACTAGACACTTAGGGTCTTTGCTTGGGGTGTTGGAGCTTTGGAGTGGCAATGGGGTTAGGGGTGCTTGTTTTTTGTGGTGATGTGGGTTGTTTGGGGTTGTTTGAAGAGAGTGGAGCAAAGCACTTAAGCACATATAGCGTTTAAATTGCTTTTAAAGGGGCATAGAGCGCAAGGTTGGGGGTTATGGGTGTCAAACATGGCTTTGGGGGTGAAAGCGATTGTGGGCGATTGTGGGGCTTGAGAAAACAAACGAATCTTTGGAGCAAGTTTTTCATCCAAGTTTTCTAGGTTTCTACGGGTTTGTTAGTAAGTGAGAAAAAAAGGTAGCCAGCGGTTACCACATCTTAGCTAGCCGTGCCTTTGAGGGTTTAACGCGTATTCTCAAAGTTACACACCGCACCACATTAGCCACACCTTACAAAGTGTGGCGTTGGTTTTAGCGGTCTTCGGGCGGGCTTATAAGCCTAGGACAACTAGACTTACATAGCCGATGAGTACTCTGCAACTAGAGGTGATAACTGCGAGCGATTATAGACAATGCAAGTGAATGGGTTGTAAATGGCACTCTAATCCCCACACAAATACTCTCCATCGCACCACCAAGCATCGTCCCACCAATAGACGGTGCTGTTAGGAGGCGTACCAAAACGCATACGCAAATATTCTTGATTCTTTTGGGCATCCCATTGGGATTTGTGGCGTGCGTTATAGGCATCCACTTCTTTGTTGTATTGCTCAATCCACTCTTTAGAGCCTTTTTGTGCCATTTTTTATTTTCCAATCCGCTAAGATTAAAACCAGTCTCTTAGTGTATCCACTTTATGGTGAATGATACCATAAGCATTGCAGTGCAAGAAAGATAGGTAATTCATGTTAGAATGGAGGTTTTTAAAGATGCTCAAATAAGGGTGTACATGACCTTTGAACAATTCCAAGAAGTCTATATCCAAGACAAATCGCCACAAATACGAGGTTCATTCTTTGAAACACTTTCTAGGCACATGCTCGAGAGGACAGACACAGAGAATGCTTTTAAAAAAGTGGACTTGTGGGATGACTTTCTCCACAAAGATGGCTCAGATCACGGCATCGATCTCGTGATCACTAAAAATAATAATTCTTATATTGCTGTGCAATGTAAATATCACAAGAATGAAGTGAGATTGGCAGAAGCCGAGAAATTTACAGCACCTTTACAGAGCGGTTTAAGTAATGGTATCAAATTTTCAGAAGGCATTTTCATTGCATTTAATGGAGTGAATGAAAAAACAAAGAGGCATTTTGACACAATTACAGATAATAACGAATTGCCTATCCGCATTATTTCTCAAGATGATTTTATAGCTGCTGATATTGATTGGGCAGAGTTAGGCGCACACAATAAGATTAAAATCGCCCAAAAATCCCCAAAGCCACACCAACAGGAGGCGATTTTAAGGGCTCTAGAATATTTTAAAGACCACGATAGAGGCAAGATGATCATGGCTTGCGGCACGGGTAAGACCTACACAAGCTTAAAAATCATGGAAGCCATGACTAAGCCGCGCGATTGTGTCTTATTTCTCGCTCCTAGTCTAGCCCTGATAGGGCAAACTTTCAGAAGTTTTGAAATGGATCACGATCCTAGCAAACCCTTTAAATCCTGCATCATTTGCAGCGATAAATCTGTGGGTAAGGATGAAGATAAGTTTACTGACGAGAGCGTCCATGCCAGCACAGATCCTAAACATCTTGTCCAAGCCTACGAAGAAGCTCAAGAGAATCACAAATTATTAGTGGTGTTTTCTACTTACCAATCTTCTCCTGTGATCCAAGAAACATGCCAACAAGCAGGGATTTCTTTCAAGTTAATGATTTGTGATGAAGCCCACCGCACAGTCCCTAACACCAAAGATAAACAGAACACAGCATGGACAATTTGCCATGAGGACAGCAAGATTAAAGCAAACAAACGTCTTTATATGACGGCTACCCCTAGAACACCCAAGGTTAAAAAAGGGCAGGTAGAAGACATCATCAGTATGGACAATAGAGCCCAATTTGGTGAGGAATTTTATTATCTTGGGTTTGGAGAGGCGATCCATAGTGGCTTGCTGACAGATTATAAAGTCATCATTCTACTCAGCCCACAACAAGAAATAGCGGATATGGTGAATGCCTACAATGAAAGACACCACGCTAGCGAAAAAGGGGCGAGTATCTCCAAAGAAGAGGTGAGTAACGAAGCCATTAGCTTAGAGTTTGGGGCTAAAGTCGTGGGGGTGTATAAGGGGCTAGCCCGCCAAGACTTGAAAATGATAGGGAATGTAGGCACAGATTCACAAGATTGCTTGCCTAGCAAACAAGCCGTGTGTTTTTCAACATTTTGCGAAACAAGCAAAAAATTAGAGAGTCAATTTAGCCCAATTATCCAACTTTACCAAGAAAATAGCGAGGAAACCCCCCTAGAAGTCGCCATTATGCATGTAGATGGCACAATGCGTGCCAAAGACAGAAACGCCAAGATCGCTTGGCTTAAAAAAGTAGAAACGGGTGAATGCAAGGTACTCAGCAACGCCCGTTGTCTATCCGAGGGAGTGGACATCCCTTCGTTAGACACTGTGGTGTTTTTTGACAGCAAAGAGTCTAAGATTGACATTGCCCAAAGCATCGGGCGGGCGATCCGCACGAGTGAGGGCAAGGATACGGGCTACATCATCATCCCAGTGGTAGTAGAATCCGACACTACAGATATTAGCAACTCCATAAAAGGCACTTCTTTTGGCACTGCGTGGGATATTTTAAGGGCGATGCAAAACTTTGATGATCGGGTGATTGAGGATAAAGTCTTGCTAGCCATGCCAAACCCGCAGATCAAGCAAAGCAGTGAGGCAGATAAACAAGCACTAAATCTAGCAGATCAGCGCTCACTCTTTGCCAATCTCCCAGAATGCCTTGAGGCGATCCAAGCAGCCATCCCAGAGATGACGGGCAGTAAGTTTTACTGGAAACGATTTGGGGAGAGGGCGAGCGAAAAAATGCTAGACATCGGCACACGCATAAAAAGCGTGGCGACTAAAGACCCCAAGTGGCTACAAGACTTCTTAGAGCTCCTACGCACCCACATCCACCAGCATATCCAAGAAAACCAAGCCCTGGATATGCTTGCAGCCCATGTGATTTTATACCCCATTTACAAGGCGTGCTTTGGGGAGTTTCAAGAGCCCATTGCTTTAGGCTTAGAACAAAAAATCCAAGAGCTCAACACCCGTTGGGGTTTTCAAGCAGAAACAAAGGACTTCTTAGATTACTACAAAGAGGTAGAACGCCAAGTCAAAGGGGCTAAGAGCGACACCACAAGACTTAAACTCTTAAACAGCGTGCATGAGGCGTTTGTGCAAGGGGTTTATGAAAAAGAAAAAGATAAATATGGGATTGTCTATACCCCCTTAGGAGTCGTTGATTTCATCTTGCACTCGATTCAAGACCTTTTGCAAGAGCATTTTAAGACAGATTTTAACGATTCTAGCGTGGCGGTGCTTGATCCCTTTTGTGGCACGGGGTCGTTCATCAGCGCGCTTTTAAACAAAGAAAATGGCTTGATTGATGATGCGCATTTTTTACAGCGCGCCAAAGAAGGGATTTATGCCCAAGAGATCATGTTGCTCTCTTACCACAGCGCGCTTTTAAAGATCAGCCAAACCTGCCAGCAACGCGACCCGAATTTTGGGCTTTTTAAAAATGTGGTGCTTTGCGATAGCTTGGATTATAAAGAAGAAGCGGTTTATAAAAAAACACAGGCAGGCTTGCTTGAAGCCTTTAGGGATGCCCCCACACCCCTAAATGAGAATAAAAAATTAAAAGATAAGATTAGCCAACAAAAGCTCACCGTGATCTGTGGCAACCCCCCTTATAGCGCCAACCAAAAAGATGCCAACGACAACAACACCAAACTCCCCTATCCCGAGTTAGAGAAAGCACTCAAAAAGAAATATTCAGGTGTGGGGATTTCAAATTTAGGGCAGACCACACGGGACTCTATTATCCGCGCGCTTTTCATGGCCACAGAACGATTAGGAGAAAAAGGAGTCTTAGGCTTTGTGGTCAATAGCGGGTTTTTATTTAGCAAGAGCGCTGCAGGGGTGCGCAGGGAGCTATACAAAGATTACAACCATTTCTACATTTTAGATTTAAGGGGGGATTTGAGAAACCAGCGTGATAAAGTTAAGAAAAACGAGGGTGAAAATATATTTGATGTGCAAGTGGGCATTGCTATCATCTTTGGGATCAAAATCCCTCATTGCAACACGCATGCGATCCACTACTATGACATCGGCGATGATTTAAGAGCAAAAGACAAATTAGCATTTCTAACCCAGCACAAAAGCCTAAGCAAGATTGCTTTTAAAGAGATCATCCCCAATAAAGAGCACGACTGGTTAAACCAACGCCAAGATGATGTCTGTGGGGGGGGGGGGGGGGGAACTACCGAGATTTTATCCGCTTAAAGCCAGCAGTGGGCGAGGCGAGTGTTTTTGTTGCAGAAACTAGGGGGGTTACAAGTGGTTGTGATGAGTGGGTGATCAACCCCTCTAGCCAAACCTTAGAAAACACCCTTCAAAACGCTCACCGCATTTACCATGAAAATCTAGCTAATTTTGATCTCAAATCCTTTGAGACAAAACTCCCACCACATACCAAACCCGCCGATGCCTATAAATTCTTAGGCACCGAGATCGATACAAGTGGAGTAATAGGTTGGACACGGGATTTAAAAAAGAAATTTTGTAAAAAGCAGAAGTTAGCAGACATAGATTTAAAATACATGCGCACCATCACCTACCGCCCCTTTACCAAGCGGCATTGTTATTTTAACCCCGAGTGGATTGAAGAACCTAGAAAATTTGCCACTTTGCTCCCCACTGAAAAGAGCAAAAATGTATTTTTGTGTGTGAATGGAAGCACCTTAGAATTGAGCGTGTTGATGACAAGAACCATTACAGATGTGGGGTTAATTAGACCATGTATCAATGCTTACCCCCTCTATAGCGATGGCAAAAAAGAGAGCGCCATTAGCTTAAGCGCACTCTTTAGATTTCAAAAACACTACCAAGATGAGAACATCACAGCAGAGGACATTTTTTATTTTGTCTATGCCATCTTGCACCATGTGGGCTTTAAAGAAATTTATCGCAACTTTTTAGCCAAAGAATCCCCCCGTGTGCCACTGGCAAGGGACTTTAAAAAGATGAGTGCTTTAGGTAGAGAGCTCGCGCAATTACACTTAAACTACGAGAGCCTAGAGCCTAGCCAAGAATTACGCATCATCTACAAGGGCGATTTAGCAAACGCCCCAGACGAACATTATCGGGTCAGCAAAATGCAACTTGAAAAAGACACGAACCGTCTCATTTACAACGAGTATCTGAGCATTGATAACATCCCCAGCAAGGCTTGGGAATACACTTTATGCGGTGAATCGGTGATTAAACTTTACATGAAAGCCCAAAGAGTCAAAGAATCCAAAAAAGCCAAAGATGCTAATGGAGATTTGATTATCAGCGATCCCAACGATTTTAAAGGAGGTAAATACATCTTTGAAACCTTGCTTAGGGTGATCACGCTGTCTTTAAAAAGTGTGGATTTGATTGAAAAGATCGGCGCATGCGATTACAGGCAAGAGAAAAATAGATGAATGGGTGAGGTTGATAGCAACGCTCGTTTTTAAAATAGCCCTTTAAAGCGGATTTTTAGTTGCCTTGTGCTAGAATGAGCGGACAATTCGGAGAGCGGACTTTCGCTCATCAGCTACTTTCAGTGGCTGGCGTATCTTAGTAAATCCTCGCTAAAAGCCCTCAATAAGTCGTCTAAGAATTTTCCAATCTTGCTTGGGTGTATGCCTATGAAGTTGTCTAGGATTTTCGTTGTCAATCTTGGGTAGGTCTGTCTGTTTTTGCCTACCCTTACCTTTGTGATGTTCTCCCAATGGTAACAGCGGTTGCGTAGGATATGAAACAAACTTAAAACGGCTTCAGCTTTGTGGTAGTGGTTTAAGTGGCTTTTTCTGCCATTGATGAAATGTCTTTTCTTGTTGCTAGGGTCATAGCTTTGGAGTTCTATTTTTGTGGCATCCAAAATGTGTGCCAAAAGCTTTTCTTGCCTAATGAGATAAATCACCATGCCTAAAGTCATTTTAGAGAGATAGCTATCGTGGTTAAGAGTGGTTGCCTTGCACGCCTGAAGCGTTTCTGTGCGCATTTGGATCACACGGGGGTCTTTTGAGTTGTTGATCCACTCTGTGTCTTTAGCACGCATTAAGTGGTCTAAAGAATTACGCAAGGCAATCTCTACAAGGGCGATTTTAGGCGTGTATTTGCCAATGAGTTTTAAATTCTCTAGGTGCGCTTGTAGGTCTTTGTTGTAAGAGTCCAAACGCCTTTGGGATAGTAAAGTTTCTAGGTCTAACACTTTTCTAGCTTCATTGTCTAATTTTTCTTGATCTTAGCTTCTTGGGCTTGCTGTTGCCTTGAGTGCCATAGTCTCGTTTTAGTTATCCTCTAGCTACCCCTCTCAGGCTTTCTACCTCTTTGCTTTGGGGTCTTTTTTAGGCTAGAAGGTTTAGAAGTGTCTAGCCCTTGCTGTTGTTTTGTTTGCGTGTCTTGCCTTTCTTGTGTGTCTTGCCCTTGAGATTGTGGGCTGGCTTCATTCTTTGCAATCCCTTGCCCCCTTTGCGTGTCTTTCTCTTGGCTAGCTGTGGCAACTTGGTTAATCTGTGTAGCCTCTTGCTCTCCTTTTGTTTGAGTGGCTTGAGCCACTTCTTTTACCACCTTTCTAGGCCGCCCTACAGGTCTTTTACCATCAATCTCTGCTGTCAGCATTTTTTTATTTTTGTTGGATAGAGCTAGAAGGTGCTTAAAGCCCTCTTGAATCTCCAAAGCCTCTTCAAACAACTCTAACAACCCAGCTTGTTTCATTTTTTCTTTAATCTCTTGCAAACGCAAGGCATAGCTTGTGATGTCCTCTGTAGAAGTGATGTCAAACATGGATAGCTCCCTTGATTGTGAAATAGGTATATTATAGCACAAATCAATTAACAAAATTATTTTTATCAATTAATTATTAATTTAATTAATTAATATTTTGTAATTTTGTTTATTTAAAATTATTTAATTAAGTTAATATTAAATATTAATAAATTATTAAGTTATTATAATTAAATAAAATAATCAAAAATATAAATTGAAAATAATTTAAATGATTGCCATAAAATATTTTTGAATATTTTTGCAATATTTTTAATGAAAATTCTCCGTAATTTTTCTACACAAAAAGCACAGAATCAAAGTCTAAATATGCCTGCCCCCACCCCCCTTTTGCTCTTGATCTTGGATTGCTTTTACTTGCGCCAAGACTCTAGGCAAATCTTCTCTGAGACTAGCAAGGTCGTTTAATGCATTACTTGCTTTGATCTCTAATGTCTGAGCCACTTCGGGGCTTGTTTTGCCTATTTCAGCAATCTTTGCATGCACAACACCCTTTAGTATCTCCAAAGCCCCCAGATCGCTTTGTGTGCTCTCTAGCTGTGCCTTTGTGGTTTCTAGTTCCGTCTTTGTAGTTTGTAAATCGCTCTGTGTGGCTTCTAAAGTGTTTTGTGTAGCTTGTAGCTCTGTCTTTGCACGCTTTAGCTCATCTTTAAGCCTTGTGTTCTCAATGCCACTCTGTTTAAGGGCTTCTTTGTTAGCCTGTGCTTCTTCTAACTCTTGCTTGGTGCTTTCTTTCTCTTTTTCTAAGGCACTCACTTTATTTTGCAAACGCTCTTTATCGTTTTTAAGGTTGTCTATCTGTCTTTTAGCCTGATTGAGCTCTGCCCCATACTCCGCACTGCTCTTAAACTCTGTGGCAAGCTTGGTAATCCCATCTTTGACACTCTTCA
Source organism: Helicobacter vulpis (assembly GCF_003660395.1). Lineage (GTDB taxonomy): Bacteria > Campylobacterota > Campylobacteria > Campylobacterales > Helicobacteraceae > Helicobacter > Helicobacter vulpis. The sequence continues at coordinate 942 of NZ_QXQT01000032.1, read as the reverse complement.
CAGCTTCTAAGATCACAGCACAAGCCCGCTCATTGATGGATTGCACTGCTTGGCTGTGTTGATTGAGGGTGTCATCTAAATCTTTTTTAATGGCTTGCTCGCGTCTGTTGAGCTCTCTGTAATGGATTTTACCCTGCTTGACATACTCGTAGGGCATAGGGTCTTTAACCCCCTTGCCAAAAAGTTTTTTTACATTGTTAAACGCTTTAAACTTGCCAGCTTGCAACTCTTCGCCTAGCACCACACACACGCTCGCCTGTTGGATCATCTCCTCTTGGCATTGCCTATGGATTTCTGTGATCTTTTCACCACTGGCTTGGATATGTGCCACTACACCTGTGGTAACGGGGGCTACATACTTCTTGATGAGATGAACAGCTTCTCTTTCAAAAGCCTTGATGTGTGCTTGGTTTTTGGCTTCTGTCTTGGCAGTCTTGAGTTCAGCTTGGAGTGTGGCAATCTCTTGCCTAGAGTTCTCAAGCTCTTTAGTGTGCTTGACAATCTGTCCCTTTAATTCTTGAAGGGCATTGTCTTTTTGGGTGTTCTCGTGCTCAAGTGTGTCTATCTCTTTTTGTTTTTCTTGTAAGGTTTTGGCATGCTCTGTGTCTTTGGTATTGATGTCTTTAGTGTAGCTTTGCTTTCTAAGCTCAAGCTCTTTAGTGTGCTTTTGCCTAAGCTCTTGCACGGCACTAAGGCTTAGATAGTCTTTGTATTTGGCTTCAGCAATGCTTATCTTGTTCTCCACTTGCTCGGGGCTTAGGTGGTCTTTGTATTGCTCTTGTAAGACTTCATAGCGTGTTTTAGCCTCTTTTTCTATCTTGCCAATGCGTGCTTTTAGTTCAGCAATACTTAAGCCCTCATTTTTTAAGGCTCTTAAAGCTTTATAGTCCTCTTGGGTGTAAAGCTTGAGATCGCCTAAACCCTGATTGATAGCTATCATCT
>NZ_QXQT01000031.1 GCF_003660395.1 Helicobacter vulpis | reverse complement strand
AGATGATAGCTATCAATCAGGGTTTAGGCGATCTCAAGCTTTACACCCAAGAGGACTATAAAGCTTTAAGAGCCTTAAAAATGAGGGCTTAAGTATTGATGGGCTAAAGGCACGCATCACACAAATAGAGCAAGAAGCAAGAGACCGCCACAAAACCTTACAAGAGCAATACAAGGACTACCTAAGCCCTAGTGCCGTGCAAGAACTCAAGCAAGAACACACACAAGAGCTTGAGATGAGAGAGCAAAGCCATGTTAGAGCTTTGCAAGAAAAAGACACAGAACACACTGGAGAATTAAGAAAGAAAGATAAAGCCTTAGAGACACTAACACAAGAGCTAAAAGCGAAAGACAAGCGGGTGCAGAACTTAAGCAAAGCGTTAGGGGATAAAGGCAGGGCATTAGAAACAAAAGATATAAAGCATACCAAAGAGATTGAGGCATTGCAAACACAGCACTCTAAAGAGCTAGAAAAGCTAGCAAGGGAGATTGACAAAGAAGCCAAGCTACAAGAGTATGCAGACAAGGTAAAAGACTTATTGCAAAGGTTTACAGAACAAGCCATTAGCCCTATGCTAGAGAAGCTCCAAACAGAGAAAGGAGCAGAGCTTGAAGCTGTGATCCAATGGAAGAAAGATAACGAAAGAGAGAAGGCAGAGTACCATGCATACCTAGCAGCCCTTGCAGATGATTTGCTTGCAGGGAAATTCTCCACAATCAATGCTATAACAAAACTATTTGGCAAGGGTGTCAAAGATGCAATGAGTCCAGAATATTTTGAGAGTATCGCCAAAGATAGGCGAGACAGGTTTTTAAAACAACACATGGGTGAGATTGAGAAAAGCCTAACTAAAGAACTCAAGCCCATTCTTGCCACGATAGAACAAACTAGGAAATGGGAGCACAAAGCCTTGTTAGAGGGGATAAAAGGGCTAGAGAATGGCATTAGCAAGCTAGCTACAGAGTTTAAAAACAGCGATGCCTATGGAAAAATGCTGGAAACAGCCAAATTGGATGCCCAATACTATAAGGACAAGACTTTGAAACTCACAGCGGAGCTAGAAGAGAAAGATAAAAAGATTAAAAACCTTAAGGAGGAGAACACTAAGCTTAGAAACACCGATCTACGCTTAGAGAATAATGCACAGAAAACTAAGATTGCAAAGCTAGAAAACCAAGTGGAGAGCTTGCAATCACAAAAGGATACTTTGCAAAAAGAGCAGGACAAATTACGGACAGAGCTGACAAATACACAAACACAATTAAACGAGCAAATTGCAATGATTGCACAACTCAAAGCAGACTTAGAAAAATCTTTGGCTAACCAACAAGGTAAGGGGAAGGGGATTTGAGTATCGATGACAATGTTCGCTAGCCACCCTAAAATCAACACATAGTGCATTGCAAACCAAAAGCACAGAGCTTGGTTAGAAAGCAATATACACGCCACAATCGCCCAAATAGGCAAGACAAGCCCCGAAGTGGCAAGGGAGTTAGAAATCAAAACAAGTAATGTATTAAATGACCTTGCTAGTCTTAGATATGAATTGCCAAGAGCTTTGGCACAAGTGAAAGCTAGCCAAGAGCAACAAGAGCAAGATCAAAAAGGGGATGGGGGCAAGCATATATAGTCTTAAATTCTGTGATTTTTAATAGGAAAATTACAGAGAATTTATACACGAATTTTCATTAAAAATATTGCAGAAAATACACGAATATTTTTTCTAATTTTTAGAATTTATCCTTTAAATTTGGCAAATTTTTAATAAAATGCGTGCCTAATTTGTCGTATTCTCAAGGGTATTTTTCTCCACAAAGTGCACCAAAATATTAATAAATACCCTGAACCAACAATAGCAAAACGCCTATTTTATAGGGTTTTTACAGCAATCATTGAAATTATTTTTATTTTATACTTTAATTATTTTATATAATTAAAATAATTAAATAATTTTATTAATTAATTTGTGCTACAATACATCTATCTTACGATCAAAGGGAGCCAGCCATGTTTGACATCAACTCTACAGAGGACATCACCCACTATGCCTTGCGCTTGCAAGAGATCGAAGACAAAATGAAGCAAGCGGGCTTGCTAGGGTTGTTTGAAGAGGCTTTGGAGATTCAAGAGGGCTTTAAGCACCTTCTAGCTCTATCCAACAAAAATAAAAAAATGCTGACAGCAGAGATTGAGGGTAAAAGACCTGTGGGACGGCCTAGAAAGGTGTTTCTAGTGGATACAACAGCCACGCAAGCCAAGAAAGAAAAAAGAGAGCAAGAGGCTACACAGATTAACCAAGCCGACACAGCTAGCCAAGAGAAAGACACGCAAAGGGGGCAAGGGATTGCAAAGAATGAAGCCAGCCCACAAGCTCAAGGGCAAGACACACAAACTCTACAAACCACCACACAAGACACACAAACAGAGCAACAGCAAGAATTAGGCACTTCTAAGCCCTCTAACCCAAAAGAGCCTCAAAAGACAAGGGGTAGAAAGCCTAAGAAGGATAGCTAAAGGGCTCATAGCCTCATAAAAGCCCCAATGAAGCCCAAAATGCGTCATTTTGTGAGCTTAAAGGCTTTAAGGCCCTTTGGGGGGTTTGGGCTCTTGTTTTTGGGGGTTGAGGCAAGATAGGGTGTAGTAGATATTGAGCTCATCGCCTAAGTCGCAAGAGGGCTCTAGGGTCTTAAAAGCCTTAATCGCCACTTCTTTTAAACGCTCCCCCGTCTCATAGTCGTCTATCTTTAAATGGTGGGTTTGCCCCTCAAAGACTTCCCACCCTTGATCGCTAAAGGGCTCGTTTTTATCCGCCCATGCAAAGCTTTCGCCCTTAGTGCCCTTGCCATAGCATAGGCGGTAAATGCGCTCATACATGACCCCCCTAGCGATGTTGTTTTCTGTATTGGTTACCAAAATGCACCGCCTATTGCCCCCATCCTCTCTATTGAGCTCCATCAGCGCCTGCCCTGTGGTCCCACTCCCGGCGTAAAAGTCTAGGACTAGAGAGTTGGGGGAAGTGGCGATTTTAAGCAATTTTAAGATTAGGGATGTGGGCTTGGGGGTCGCAAAGGCTTTTGTGCCAAAAATGGCTTGGATTTCTTTGGTCGCGTCTGTGGTCGTGCCACAATCTGTAAAAATCGTCCTTGTCTTAATGATTTTGTCCTTGCCCTGCACTTCCTCAAAGTAAAGCACCTCATAGGGGGTTAAACGCCCCTTGCTGTCCTCTTGCCAAAAGATATGCTCTGGGTCTAAGTTCTCGGGCTTTTTACGCCAACACCCCTCCGCTCCACTGGGGGCAATGGGGTAAAAATCCTGCCCGTTAGGGTCTTTTATGGGGTAGTAAAGGGTAGGTCTATCGGTTCGTAAAGAGTGGTTACCCCACTTTTCAAGCTTTAAAATCTTAGCCCGCTTGCCATCGATAGTTTTGTTAAAGTCTTTTTCCTCGTGCCTTTGGGTTTGCTCGTAAATCTCCCATGTGCCCTTGCTGTAGCACAAAATGTATTCATGTTCTTTGGCGAAGTCTTGCGAATCTTGGCTACCCCCTTTTTTCTTTTGCCACACTAAGTTAGCCACAAAATTCCCCTCCCCAAAAATCTCATCACACAGCACTTTAAGATACGCCTGCTCGCTGTCATCAATGCTGATAAAAATCACCCCCCTGTCGCTCAACAAGTCCTTAGCTAGTTTTAGGCGTTCATTGAGCATGTTGAGCCATCCGGTGCGCATAAACTTATCCCTATAGCCAAACTTCCCGCTAGAATTTTGCTCACTCTTGTAGTCATTGCCATCTTGCTTGGTGCTCTCGGTGTTGTAGGGGGGGTCTATGTAAATACAATCCACCTTGCCCCGATACAGCACTAAAAGATTTTTTAAGGCATCGTAGTTTTCCCCAAAGATCATGGCGTGTTGTTGTTGGCACAAAGCGGGGGTAAAGCTTAGCTCTTTGTTGTGTTTGAGTAAGCAAATAGCGTCTTGTTGGACCTCTGGGGCTATGTCAAAGACAAAGCCCACCTCTATGCGTTTGGCAAGCAAGCTAAAAATCGCCTCTAGGTTGTGGGGGTCGGCTTTTTCTAAAATCTCTAGGGCTAGCTTCTTTTGGTCGGCGTTAAAGCTCGTGTTAGGGATTTCCCTAATCTTTTGCTTATAAAGCTCTAGTTTTTTATGGGTAAAGTCTTGACTCATTGGGTGGCCTTTGGAGCGTTTTTAATGGTGGCAAGCAAGTGGTTTAAATCTGTCCCCCCCTCTTCAAGGGCCTTTAAGTGGGGGTTTTTGCGGTCGTAAAAACGCAAAAGCTCGGGTTTCTTGGGGTCGTGCTTGTAAATGCACAGCACAAGGGGGCTTGTGTGGGTGTATAAATTTTCTTGCTTAAAGGTGGTGAAGTATTCTTGATAGGCTTGGGCTAAGAGTTTAGTTTTCTCGTGGTTAATGTCTTGGGCGTTTTTCACTTCAATATAGACTAGGTAGCCATTGGTAAAACGCATCACAAAGTCGGGGTAACTGGCGTGCTTATTGCCCTGCTGGTCTAGGTATTGGATATAGGCGTTGCTGTGTGGGGGGTTTTTGAGCCACACTTCTATATGCGCTTGGTTCTTGCACGCAAAGCGATCAAGCTTCTTGCACACCTCTTGCTCGGGGGCGGAGTCTAGGGGGAGGTGGTCGGTGGGCTGTGCGTCTTTCTTGATCGTGGTGAGGTATTTATCGGGGTCTATTTCCTCACTTGTGGGCTCTTGCGCCCATTGCTCGCTCCACTCTTTTGGGGTGTAGGTCTCTAGGTGGGGCTTGTAGGTTTTGTGCCTTGCTAGAGAAGTGCTGTAGATATTTGCAATATCTTGGCTAAAGAACTCTAAGAGAATGGCCTCAAGTTGTAGCGGGCTTGTGTGGGGATATTTGGCTTTGAGTTTGCTTAAAATTTCGTTTAAAAGGGCTCTTTTTGGGGTGCTTAGGGCGTTTTTGAGCCGTCTTAGGCGGTGTAACAAGGCATAGAAATTGGCAATGGTGCGCTTGGCGGATTTTAAGCGGTAGGCGTTGGGGGTGTCCTCATTCTTAAAGCAGTCGTTGGCGTAGTCCTGCACCCTTTGGGCGTTTTGGGCGATGAAACGCTCTATCCCCCCTTGAATCGTGGCAGGGTCTTGGGCTTTTTCCTCAATGTTTAAGACAACTTTAAGCACTTGAAAACTCTTGAAAGACTCTTTAACTTGGTAGCTGTAGGTGATGTAGTCCTTGGGGGTTTTAAAGTTCTCGTAGAGGTAGTAGGTGTCTGTGGTGGGGTGCTTTTTGAGGTTTGGGTAGGGGTTGCGCTTGATCCGCCCTAGGGTTTGGATACTCAAGGCAGAGGAGCACACATTGCGTAGGCGTAACAACATACACGCCCTAGGGATGTCCCACCCCGTGGCGGGGCCCACCTTGAAAATGATGCAATCGGTGGTGTCGTTGATTTGAGAGATTTTGTGGAGTAAAGCGTCCTTGGGGAGGTCATTGTCCCGGCGGTTGTGTTCTACGCCATTGGGGGTGTTTTTAGACTTGCCATTTTTCTGTGATCCCTTGGGGTTTTGCCCAAAGTATTGCACCCATGATAAGCCTTGTGCCTCAAACTTGTCTTTAAGCTCTTGGAGGGTGTCTTGCCATTTTGCGAAGGCATCGTGGTTTTTGGGGTCGGGCTGGTTATCCACTTGGATCAACATGGCAGGGCGGATAAACACCCCCCCTTGCTCTAACTCTTGGTATTTTGCCCTAATGGCTTTAAAGTCCTCAATGGCTTGATCGATGATCTTGGAGTCCTCAAATGCCTCGTTCTCTAGGATTTTTGCGTGGCTTTTGAGGAGGTATTGCTCCGTTTCTGCCCCGCTCTTTTCAAGTTCTGTTTGGGTGATCTCTACACGGGGATGGGGGGTTTTGTTGTCAAAAGTGGCAGTCATGCGTAGGGTAAAGGCGGCGTGTTGCTCTAAAAGCCTTTCAAATGAGGGCTTTTGGGTGGGTTTCTCCGTGGGCTTCGTGCCGATATGGGCTTCATCTCGAATGTAGATGAGGCTGTACTTCACCTCCGCCTCTTTGATAAGAGCGTCTATAATCTCCAACTCCGTGTAAAGCTTATTCTTGCCAAAGGTGGATTTTCCAAAAAGATAGACTTTGTTTTTTTGACACCTAATGGGGGGGACATCCTCGCATTTTTGGCTGGATTTGCTAGAGGATGGGGATTCGTAATGCTGGACTTCAAGGATGGGAGTGTCTAGCACCCCTTGTCGGCTGTAGTCCTTGATCTTGCGGGTGAAGGCTTCGGGTAATTCGGCACTAGAGAGGGTGGCGATGATGAAAATGAAGTTGGTTTCGGGGTAATTGGCGATGAGACGGCTGATAAAAAGGCTTGCCATGAGGGTTTTGCCCGATCCTGTGGGGGCTTTAAACTCTACGATTTTGTCTTTTATGCCACCCTCTTGCACTATGGTTTCCTCATAATGTGCCACAATCTCATTGACTTTTTGATCCTGTAGGGGGGTGATTTGGATGGACATGGCTACCTTTTGGCTGACGCAACGCTTGATCTAAAAGGCGCATTTTATCGTTTTTGGATTGAAATTAGCATTATAGGGCAATGTCTATGCGCTAGATTGGATTAATGCTATTTTGCGTTTAAAAGCCCCTACAATCGCTTTGACATCCAAAACCATAGTTTGACACCCCTAACCACCAACCTTTCGCTCTACGAGCCTTTAAAAGCGATTTAAACGCTATATGTGCTCTATCGCCTTTCGTTACTTTCTCCAAAACATGATTACTCCATAAGCGTGGATGTTCCAAACCAAATGCCTAATCCTCACTTCAAAACCCTCTCTTGGGGGCTTGGGGGCTTGCCCCCAAGAGCAAAATAGATGCCAAGCGTCAGCTTGGCTTACCGATTCATGCACCCTTGCATCAAAAATTTTTCATTTTTTCTAAGTTTTCTCACCTGCTTTTGGGCTGATCCTAGTTCCCGAGCGCATGCGCGCGCGCGCATGCGGGTTTTTAACCTTTTAAAAGACTTCGTCTTTTTAACCTTTTAGGGGGGGCGCGGGCCTCGTGTGGGACGGGGTTCGCGAGGGGGTAACCATACAAAAATCCGCACTAACCATACAAAAATCCGCACTAACCATACAAAAATCCGCACTAACCATACAAAAATCCGCACTAACCATACTATTTAATTTAAATATAATGTTTAGTTATCTATTATTGCTATGAAACATTGGTTAACTTGGGTGCAAAATGGTAGATATGAATGAACAAAGAAAAAATTTAATGCAACGACTCAAACAACTACAAACGCTTATAGACATGGAAACAGACACAACATTTAGAGATGTTTTAAGTAGAGAAAAAGCGGAATGTCTTGAGCAAATAATGGAGTTAACAACACATGCCCAGCCCTCCCAACTTCCAAGCTCCACACAACATCGGACAACTACCACAAACACCCTAGAACAGCAACCAGTAACTCCACCCACCACAACAGAAACCACCACTCAAGATCAGGATCAAGACCAACCCACAGCCCAACAACAACCCATAACAACTGAAGTCATCACCCAAAGTGCCGCTACAATCTCCAACGCCATCTCTAAAAAGTATGTAACCTTCCACAACGATGTGAACTCTGTATCTCTAGGTAAGCTAGGCACATTAGAGGCAAACTTACTCTTTGCCATATTCCACAAGCTCAAAGATAGACAAGATGAGCTCCTGGTGTTTGATCTTGATGAGATCAAGAGAATGACCCACGCAGTTAAAATCAGCCACAGCGATCTAAGCAGTGTTGTCAAAAGACTTTGGAAAAACATTAAAGTCGCTAACTTTTGGGTGCTCTATCCACTTGCTGATGAGAATATTTTACTCTTCAGTAGTTTTCGTATCAACTACTACGATACAAAGAAAACCCAAGTCAAAAGCATAGAAATCCAAGTGAATATGCCTTACTTTGGCTACTTGCTTAACTACCTCCATGGCAACTTCACTTCCTTTGAGCTCTTTGAGTTTCAAAACATCAGTGGCAAATACGCTAAAACTCTTTATAGACTTCTCAAGCAATGGAAAAGCACAGGTGTACCCCCTAAAATGGAGTGGGGGGAGTTTAGGGAGTTGATGGGTGTGTCATTAAATGTTCCAGCCATCAATGTAGAACATGTCGTGCTAAGACCCGCCACCCAAGAACTCCACAAGCTCCCCCACTTTGAGAACCTTTGCTATGAGAAACTAAAAACTAAGGGTATGGGTAATCGCATCACCCATATCCAATTCTATTTTCAGCCACTCACTAAGACCAGCAAAGACAGAGAACAAGCCAAAAGAGATTTAAGAACCATTGCGTGGGAGATTAGAAGCAAGAAGGTGGTTAAACAACTCAAAAAATCTATGGAGCAAGCAAAACAAACCAAGCTAGACAATGAAATGCTAGAAGTCTTAGATATGGCTTTTTACAAACCCCAAGACCCTAGTGTTGTTCTTATAGTTGGTGGCATACAGCCTGCCAAAGATGGCTATGAAATTTTAGTCAAATACTACAAAGAGGGCAAAGAGTTTCAAGCAAAGAGTGCTGTGTTAGCTAACAAAGAAACTTTCTTAACAGCTATGGCAAAGGGAGGTTACCAAGTTGTGGATTTACAAGCACAGCAACAGCCACAGCAAACCAAACAAACACCACAACCCAAAGAAGTCAAAATAGGATTACAAACTGATAAAAACGGCTTTAAAACTTTTCAAAGTTTAACAAGACCAAACCAACCACAACAGCCTAGCCAACCAAAAGCCCTAGACCCTAACAATGACCTAACAGAATACATAGGCAGAAACCTTTACATGAGCAACAATGGTGTGCCTGCTGTTCTTAAGATTAAAGACATCACATATACTGAGAACAACAAGCTTAGAGTGGATATTCAAGATATAGACAAACCCCACAAGATTCTAAATCCTTTCATCTTGAATAATGTCAAGCACTTTAAGAGCTGGTTTAAAAAGTATGCAGAGTGAGCCAAGAGCGTAGAAACACATAGCAACACGCTAACTGCAACGCAAAGAACTTCTAAGCACAATTACCTCTAATCATAAACACAATAACAAACATATCTTTCACCACTAGATAACAAAACTACCAAAAACTTCTTTCTAAAATCCCCCACAATCCCCGACTAAACTAAAACCCACACATCAACACACCCAAAGCAATCCTATAGCCTTCTACAGCTTAAACAACTTTAAGCTATTAAGCCTCCACGGTGTTTGAGTGGCAAATTAACTAAGCGAACTTGTGAGCGTCCTATCGTAGATAGGTGGTTAATTTGCAAATTAACCACCCTTGAAAGGGACACGGCGCAAGCTTGTTTGGTTAATTTGCTCCTAGCGGAGGGCTTAAGAGAAATGTAACTAAAAATCCACTTGCCTATATTGTGTGTTAAAATCCAAAAAATAAAATATAAAGGATTTACATGGCTAAAGATTATAGCAAGCTCTCTAGGCGCACTTTGGAGGATTTAAAGAGCCGATTACACAATGAAGTGATTCGACTTAGGGATAAATACCAAGACACGAAAGCCAAGTATGAAAAAGAACTCAAGGCTTTAAAAAACAAGAGCACCAAAGAGATTGAGGCTTTTAAAAATAAAATGAATAAAGAGCTGACGGCTTTTAAAAATAAGATGGATAAAGAGAGCTCAAGGTTATCCAAAAACAAGGGGAAGATAAGGCAACAGAAAAACAAAAAGTCAATGAAGCTTTACATAAGCTCATCTACACACAAGGGCAAGAGGCTAATCAATCTAGGGATGCTGGGGCGACCACTCACAAACAAGATTCTAAAGAAACTAAAGTAGCCCAAGAGGCGCAAAGCCCACAAGAAACCAAAGCAGACCCATCACAACCCAAGACCCCAAAACAAGAGCCCCAAGCGGATACACACCACAAGAAAGTCTAATCTATGGGGGGCATTGCATCCATTAACTTTAAACCCACCAAGCTTAGTATCCAAGAGAAGCACAACGACCGCTCCATTACGCCAAACTATGTGCTCAAGAGTGGGGGGTTAGGGATAGAGTGCAATAGAAATGCCACAGAAGCAAGAGCTTTAAGAGATTGCCTAGTGGAGCAAGCCAAAGAAAACTATAGGCATTGTTTCCATCAATCATTTCAAGCTAAGAGCTATATGTGGAGTGCTGTTGTCAATATCAAAGAAACAACCACCATGCAAGAGCTAGAAATCCTAGCAGACCACTTTAAAGCCAAATACGGCTTTCAATGCTACC
>NZ_QXQT01000030.1 GCF_003660395.1 Helicobacter vulpis | reverse complement strand
AACACTTGGTTGATGGTGGTTACAAACTGCTGGTGGCGAATCTGGGTTTGGAAATTTTCATGGTCGATCTGGGATCGAATAAAGTAGTAAGAAAACGCCTTATAGTGTTAGTTTTTAGCCTTTTGGCTTAGTCTGGTGTTAGTGAATGCTATTAAATCTGATCATAAACTACGCCTACAAGGACTTAATGGTCTGTGTGTCTTTGGGGCGAATGTCTTAGCTAGCGTGCTTGTCTATGAGAGTTGGTGGTGTTGCATGGGATTTGTTTGGGGGTGGTGGGGGGGGATTTGGGAGGGTTATTTATGCGTTTAAAAAAGTACACTAAAATCGAGCGGAAATGTAACATTTTTCTCGTTTGTGATCATTAATTTCTACCCTTTAATATCAAGACAAACTTTTCTGCGTTAAACTGGCAAGACAATGCAGAAAGGAGATTAAGAAAATGAAAGTTGTTCATAAGACATTTACTAATCATAGAGATGTTGTAGCGGGCATAAGAGACATCAATTTTTGGTGTGGCAAAGTGTCGTGATGGGAGTTTGTAGATGTTCCTCTCTGAGGATGTGGTAATCTATTTTAGGGGTGGTGTCCCCCATCTGTTACATGTGTCCAACAAGATGGAATATGAGATCACAGACGTTGCCCTTTTGGAATCTTTGCTACAATACGCAAAGGATCCGCTGTGGAGGGATGAACATTGTGAACCCCTGTTAGAGGCGGGGGTTTTGCATGACAAGGAGCCTGATTCTGCGCTCAAGTGCTTTGATAACCCGCTGACAGATTTTTTCCACCAAGCCAATCAAGACCTCTTGCTGGCTATTTCCAACTTGTCTAAAAAAGAATTTGCGCAGGTCTACTTGGATAAACAGGCCAGCGAGCCATTACCTCCTTTGCCACCGCTTTTATCGATGCAGGATTTTACTCCCGATACGATTTTTCACTTGCCTTCGCCTGAGTTGGGGCAACTAGACACGGTGAGCTTTTTACATGTTCTCAGATCGCGCCACGCTGTGCGCGAATTTACCCCTCATTCTACCTCGTTGCAAGACTTGAGCTCTTTGCTCTTTTGTGTCTTTGGGGGTTTTCATCGCACAGAAGATGAACAAGAATGCGCCCCATTTTTTCGGCGCACCTCTGCATCAGCAGGTGCCTTGCAATGCGTACAAGCCTATATCGTGGCTTTTTCTGTGCAAGATTTGGAAGCAGGGGTGTATTACTATGATGGCCTCAACCATGTTTTGTGCAAACAGGGCATTGCCCCAAGCCATACAGAATTAGCCAAAATGTTGTCCGGGCAGTTCTTTGCAGAGAATTGCAGTTTTGGTATTTTCTTGGTAGTAGATGTGCAGCGTTTTTTTATGGAAATACACCACTGTGAGGAATTATAAAGTCATGCATATGGAAGTAGGGCATTTTGCACAAACTTTGCAGATGGTCTTAGGGGCTATGGGGTTGCAGGGTTGGGTTACTGGAGCTTTTATAGAAACCCTCATCGCCCAGGGACTACATCTTGACCTGCAAAAAACCCTCCCTGCCTTCTTTGTGGCCGCAGGGCGCGGGCACAAGAAGTCCATGCAAGATTTAATGCAACAGGCCTTAGAGAGATGTTAGCGCGCTATCTTCTCTCTATCTTCATCTACGCCCTAGGGGCTTCTATCCTTAGCGTAGGGCTGATGTTATGGGTTTATGAAAGCTCGGGCTCCATCGCCCAATTCGCCAGCTGGGTTTTTTTATGATGTTCTCTTCTCTAGTTGCTCTGCCCTTTTTGCCCAAAGTGGGTGCGCTCACGGAGCGTTATAACCCCAAATTCAGCGTGCAAATCTTTCATCTCTGTTTGATCCCCACAAGTATTGCGCAATATCTCATCTTAAAAGCACAGATGAATTTTTATTTTCTAATTTTGATCCTTGTGATTCACGGCGTGGGGGGGGGCGTTGCTAGGACCAGCAAGCAAGAGCATACAAATGTCCTTTGCCACCTCTAAGAATTACGAACGAGTCAATGGTTTGATCAAAGCGTCCTATTATAGCGCCACTCTCATCGCCCCCATTCTAGCGGGGGTTTTATTAAAACCCTTGGGGATTGCCAATCTGGCCTTGATCCAGCTAGGGTGTTCGTTGCTTTCCTTTTTGTGTTGCATAGATTGGCTATGGGCTAAGAATAGCGGTTCAAAACTAATAGCCCCAACCCCCAGCGCCTCTTTTTTGGGGGGGGTTAAGATTTTGCGATCCCACTCCATTTTTGCTTATGCCCTCTTTGCTCTCATTGTGAGTATCTTTGCTGGGATCGCGGGTAAAATCATTTTACCCGTGAGCATCGATCTCTTTTCTTCTGAGGTTACCGGGCTTTTAATAGGCTTGCTCACAGGGGGGTCTTTGCTGGGGAGCTTCATCATCTCAGCCATTGGCAATGTGGAGCGCAAGGTGCGCGCGCTACTCTTGCTAAACCTCTCTCAAGGCCTTATACTCATCATCGCCTTTGTGTTGGTGCTGGCTAAAGTTTTGCCCATCAATTTTTGGGCGATCGTCCCCTTTTTAATCCTTTATAGCGTCCTAGAAGTGGTTGTTGAAGCCATCGATCTAGCCTATTGGCAATCTCAAGCCCCTGAAACACAAAGGGCTATCTTTCTATCCTGGCATAGCATGAGCGCGTTGTTCTCCGGGTTTGTGGCATGGATTTTGATCACCCCCATTGTGGAGGGCGCAAAGACCTTAGGCAAGCATTTTTACCCCAATATGTCTTCTAATCACGACTACATTTTATTGTTTGCCATCATCTTTCTGGCTGTGGCTAATGTGGCGGCGGTGTTGGTGTTTTGGGGGTTAAAAGGCAAGGTGAAAAAGGAAGAACATTAGAACACTTGCGAGTGTTCTAAAACCCACTGAAACCACCTCCCCGGTAGCACCTCCCAAACCTGCCTTTTGCCCAGCATCAAGCCCTCAACTTTTCTTGATAATACAAACTATGCAACACCTTGACTTCTTCTTCTGCTTTATTCCCATCGATCATGGATTGTAAAGACCCCTTGATGGCAAACAAGGACATATAAATATGCACAATGAAAAAGCCCACCAAGACAAGCCCAAAGAAGTTATGTACAAGGGCGCTCAAGCGCAACAAAGAGATTTGATAAAGCCCAAAAAAGTCCGCGATCGCGCTCAAATCCGCGGTGTTAAAGTATAAAACCCCCCCGCTAGCAATCATCACCAGCCCGCCCAAAGTGGCAATCCAAAACCAAGTTTTTTGCCCGGCGTTGAACTTATAAGCGGGCACTGGCTTGTGCTCCTTGCTCAAATACCCGCCCATGATGATGAGCCATTTAAAGTCCGCTAGACTTAAGATCATGTCCTTAAGCCACATGAAGAGCATGGGCAAGACGGCCACCATGAAGATCACACAGCCCACGCTGTGTGCAATGCGGCAAAAGCGCACAAACGCCCCTCCGCCAAAGAAATCCCCAAAGATCATAATGAGTCCTGTGGGTACGAGCAAAATAAAGGAAACCCCAGCGATCCAGTGGATGATGCGATTAAAGAGTGTGAAGAAAGGGATTTTCTGCCCGCTGTGCTTAAACTGCTTGGGGCCAATGACTAAATAATGCACTAAAAAGCCCAAGCACACACCCAAGACCACCCCCAAGAACAGCCACATAAAATAATGCCCCTGCCAAAGCGTCCAAAGCTGACCGAGTTGGCCGGTTTGGGTTTGCCCATAGGGCAGAATGCCTAAAATGCGCTCTTGATCGAGGGGCGTGCTCTGCGCGTTTAAGCCCGCAACAGCCCACATTAAAAGCACAAGCTTTTTCATCAGCCCCCCCTTAAGGTGTCGCGCCCTCTAATTGGTGCGCGGCTTTGGTTTGGTAGTCTTGGGCGTTGGCGTATTTGGCCATGACGCGCCGTCTATAAATATCGGCGATACTGAGCGCATCGCCCACTAACAGCGCGTTGGTCGAACAAGTTGCCGCACACATGGGCACTTGCCCGCTGGCGATCCGATTGACCCCATAAAGCTCCATTTCTTTTTTGGAGTGGGTGGGCGCGGGGCCCCCAGCGCACATGGTGCATTTATCCATCACGCCGCGCACGCCAAAGGCTCCATCTCTAGGGAATTGGGGCGCGCCAAAGGGACAGGCATATAAGCAATACCCACACCCAATACAGGTTTCTTTATCGTGCAAGACGATGCCATCTTCGCGGATGTAAAAGCAATCCACCGGGCAGACCTGCGCGCAGGGCGCGTCCGTGCAGTGCTGGCAGGCAATGGAAATAGACTTTTCTTTGCCCTCCACACCCTCATAAAGGGTGATGACCTTACGCCGATTCAAGCCCACTTCTAGCTCATTGGAGTGCGAACACGCCACGCTACAAGCAAAACAGCTAATGCAGCGGTTGTCATCGCAATAAAACTTCATGCGGTTGGCGTTTGGGATTTGTTTGCTAGGCGCGATATTTGCCATGTTCTCTCCTTAAGCCTTCTCAATGCGGCACAAACCGGCATTAAATTCAGGGATTTGGGTGACCGGATCAAAGCCGTAGTTGGTGATCGTATTGGAGCTCTCTCCCATCGTGTAGGGCTTAGTGCCCTCAGGATAGCGATGACTCACATCCACGCCCTGCAAGACCCCCGCAAAGCTATAGGGCATGCAAATGCGATCGGGCGTAACCGAGTAACTAAAGATCGCCTTGACTTTAATCTTAGTCCCCTCAGGGGAGTGTATCCACATCATCGCGCCATCTTTGATCCCGTGGTTGAGCGCCAAATCCGGATGGATGTGGCAAAACATCTCGGGCGTGATGTGGGATAGATACTTGCTAGTGCGCTCTAACATGCCCGCTCCGCTCAAATTCACCAAGCGCATAGAAGCGATCACAATGGGAAACTCTTTAGCCCAATCTTGCTTGCTTTGTTCGCTTGCAAAGCGCACATCCACCCTAAAATTATTCACCTGGTCTTTAATGGCCGGGTATTTTTTCACCAAATCGGGACGGGGAGAGTGGATGGGCTCTCTATGCACGGGGATTTGATCTAAGAAGTTCCACACAATGGCGCGCGCGCGCGCGTTGCCATAGACGCACACGCCCTTTTCATCGCATTTCTTTTGGATGAGCCCGCTGGTGTCCACCTTCCAGTTATCCCCCATAATGGCCTTTTCATGCTCGGTGAGCTTGATTCCTAGCACCTTTTCAATGTTGGCCTTAGTGATTTCAGGGTAGCCACCCTTGATCGCCGAACCTTTAATGGTAACGCTCTTATCGGCTAGCAAGCTTTGCCCATCGCGCTCTTCGCCAAAGCGCGCCCTAAAGCCCATACCTCCCTCTTTGGTGGGGGTGCTAATGTCGTATAAAATAGGCGTGCCGGGGTGTTTTTCTGTCCAAGCCGGCCATGGCAAGCCATAGTACTGCCCTTTCATGGGTCCATGCCCCTCTTGGCTGATGTAGTCAAACATGTGCCAATTTTCTTGCTGGGCTTTGAGCCGCTCGGGAGTCCAGCCCCCAAGCCCGATGATCTTCACTGTGCGTGCGATCTCACGGGTGGCGTCTTCGGGCCAGCTAAAGCTCTTTCTGACCTGCACCAAATCCCCGTTTTTATCAAAATCACAGAGCAGGGCTTTGGTGTACTCTTCATAAAAGCCAAACTTCTTGGCCATTTCAAACATCAACTCGTGGTCCTGCTTGGCTTCATACAAGGGTTTAACCACTTGGGATCGCCACTGGGCAGCCCGATTCGTGGCGACCACAATCCCCTCGCACTCAAATTGCGTGGCGATGGGCAAGACATACACGCCGTCCGGCTTGTCGCTCAAAATCGCCGCCTCGTTCAAGAAGGGTTCGGCAATCACCATCAAATCCAATTTCTCAATGGCCTGCGCCATTTTGATATTGTGCGCCAAAGAGCTCACCCCATTGCCCTGTACCCACAGCCCTTTAATGGGCGCGCTAGAGTGGGTCTTGGCCTCTTGCAGTACGCCCTCATGCCAGAGCGACACGCTAAAGCCCTTTTTGTGCATCCATTCGGACGCAAAGAAGCGTTTTTGCAAACTCTCAAAGCTCACCCCCCAGCACTTGGCATAATAACGCCAACTAGGCTCACTCAAGCCATAATAACCGGGCAAATTGTCGGCCAGACATGCCATGTCCGTGGCCCCCTGCACATTGTCATGCCCGCGCACAATATTACAACCCCCGCCCTTTTTGCCCATGTTGCCTAGGACTAATTGCAAAATGGAGAGCATGCGCGTGTTCCCACTGCCCACGCTATGCTGGGTGATCCCCAAAGCCCAACCCAAAGTGGCCGGCTTGGCTGTGGCAAAAACGCGCGTGGTTTGAATCAACAAGTCTTTGGGCACGCCCGTGATGTCTTCGACCACTTCGGGAGTGTATTTGAGCGCCTCTTTTTTGATCGCATCGATCCCATAGGCTTGGTTTTTAATGACCTCCTTATCCTCCCAGCCATGCTTAAAGATCAAGTGCAACATGCCATAAATGAAGGCAATGTCCGTGCCTGAGCGAATCCGCACATAAATATCTGCCTTAGCCGCGCTCTTGGTAAAGACCGGATCGATCACAATCAATTTCGCGTTGTTGCGATCCTTGGCTTGCAAGAAGTGCTTAAAGCCGATCGGGTTGCTCACCGCCGTGTTCAAGCCCACCATCATGATCGCTTTAGAATGCCCGACAATGTCCCCAAAGTGGTTTGTCATCGCACCATACCCCCATGTATTCGCCACACCGGCGACTGTGGTGCTGTGTCAAATGCGGGCTACATGGTCTATATTGTTTGTCCCATAGAAGGCGGCAAACTTACGCCAGTAGTAGGCTTGTTGCGAATTCATCTTCGCACTGCCTAGAAACATCATGCTATCAGGGCCATACTTTTCGCGCATGGCGATCATCTTCTTGCTAATCTCATCAATGGCTTGCTCATAGCTGATACGCTTCCACTGCCCGCCCTCGCGTTTGAGTGGGTATTTTAGGCGCATTTTGGACTTGACCAAGTCAATTTGATCCACACCCTTACAGCAGTGGCTACCCGCGCTAATGGGGTGGTCTTGGGCAACATCTTGGCGAATCCACACCCCGTCTTTGACCTCAGCGATGATCCCACAGCCAGCCGAGCAAATGCTACAAATGGTTTTAACCCGTTTAACCCCCTCATTAGGGTCGATCACGCTCTCTTTTTTGCTAGCTTTGGTGTTGGCAAAGGCTAGGCTTGCGCCCGCGCCTGCCCCAATTGCGCCCATCTTTAAGAAAGAACGCCGACTTAAATTTCCCATGTTACCTCCTTTCTCAAACTACCACACGCTTTTGTAGAAAATCTCCCAAGCGGGGGTTTTATGGTAGAGAATTTCTTTTTTATTGCTCTTGCCCACCACCACGCCATGACTGCCGTCATCTGTGTCTGGGAAGCGTCTTTGTGGCATGGTCGCTAGCAGGCTTTGGCTGGCCAACGCCCCTGCCCCCAGCACTCCCAAAGCCTTTAGAGCATTACGCCTTTGATTTGTCTGCATGCAAGCTCCTAGTGCGAGATAAGGTTGAAATACAACCTTTCATGTTGGATAAATGCACCTAGGATTGTAGCGCAGTTTTGATAACAAACACTTTTTTTATGCGTGGCGATGGCCTTGATAAAGGCATCGCCAAAGAGATGAAAAAAATTCTTAAAGAGTTTTTCATGCAAGCTAAAAAGGGCGGGATCTTCTAGCATTTGTTGCAAGAAAGCGTTCATCATTAAGGTTAAAAACGCCAAATCGTCCTCAGCTACCGGGCTTGTGATCGTGTGGCTTTCTAGTTGCAGTCCGGATTGCTTTAAAATGTCTATCGCCTCTAGGCGTTTCTTGCCATTGTCTTGGCCCTCTAGATAGTAGGACGCGCTTAAGGGCACAAACACCTCCCCAGGGGCAAACAACACGGCGTTTTGCTCCGCCTCAAAGGCTTGCAAGCCCCGCGCTAAAAAAGTGTCAAACTCCTGCCACGCCTGCGCGCTACTCACATCAAAGGGGAAGTTTTTTAAATGCGCCACTAGGGCTTTTAATTCGCTAAACACGCCTTGCGTGTGCACAAACACCACCATGTAATGCCATAGGCGGTAGTAGATCGCGCGCGCGTAAATGAGATTAGGGTCTATAGATGTCATTTGAAAATGGAGTTGATGTCTAGCATGTCTTCTAGCATGATCTTGACCTTGCAATCTGGGCAGGCGTATAGAGTGGCGATTCTGCGCGCATCGCCTTGAAATCTAGGGATCATCATTTGGGCGATCTTTTGCACGCTCTTAGTGGTCCCAATGGGCTTGCCACACATTTTACAGCCAAACAAGCTATCTTGCGCCATGATTTTGGGCGTGAAGTAAGAGGGGTTTAGCGCGATCCCATCGCGCTCTAAATGCAAACAATCTTTTTCAGGGCAGGTCGCCTCGCAATACCCGCATGTGGTGCACAGACTGGGGTTAAACAAAAGGGTGTAGGTATTGCCATCAATGCTCAAGGCATTGGTATTGCACGCCCCCACACAAGAGAGACAGAGGGTGCAATTAGAGTTGATCTCTATGTGCCCATAGCGGATAAAACTCGCTGAGGGCACGCGCCCATAATCTCCCTGCCCTATGGCGTGCTGGAGGCGTTGGGCGAATAGATCGCGTTTGGTGCGTGCGGGGATAGTGGGGGGGGTGAAGTGGGTGGATTCTAAACACTTGGCGCGCTGCAAGCACGCTTGTAAGCTAGCAAGATCGCTAGCTAGCAAGATCGCTTCTTCTTGGTAGAGTTGGGCGTAAATGCCATTGAGCAAGGCGATGCTCTCCAAAGTGCCCACGCCCAAATCTTGGGGAGCATAGAGTACAATTTGACTCCCACTCTCTTGTAATAGCGTGAGTAGGGCGACTTGCTCTAAGATATTCAGATTGACACAGAGGGGCAAAACCTCTTTTTTAAGGGGAGTGAGGGGTAAATCTGCTTTGTGATCTAAGAGCAGGGGGATATAACCCCTATAGAGTTTAGCCACCTCCTGCATGCACTCCAAGCTAAAACTAGCATAACTCAAACTCCCACTAGGACACACGCTAATACACTGGCCACAATCAATACAAGCTTGGTGCTTGATGAGCAAATGGCGGTTGTCTTCACACTCTAAGCCTTGATCTAGAGCGATTTGGGGGTCTAATTTAGTGATCGCTTGAGTGGGGCAAACTTCGCTGCATTTGCCACAACACTCTACGCGCCGCTGGTGGTATTGGCAAATCTCCTTGTTATAGCTAAAGAATTCGCTAAAAGTGCCCTCCGGCGTGGGGGTGTGCTTGGTGGAGTCAAAATCAAATTGCAGGCCGTGGACTTCATAGAGTAAAGAGAGGCTTTGGGCGAGTTCTAGGGGGCTTTGGGCGCTATTTTCTAGCAAAAAATTGATCTCCCTGCCCACCCTCTTAGCCCCCTGCAAGGGCACATTAGAAACCACGCATTCTAGGCTTGAATCCACCCTGTCTAAAACCTCAATGTGATCGTGCAGGGGCAAGTTAGGACATTGAGGGCTTTTAATATAGAGAAACTCTAGCATACGCTGACCTTAAAACAGACGCTTAAATGAAAGACTAATCACGCCTCGATATTACTATAAAGCGCAATCACATCCTCATCTTCTTCAAGGCGATCTAGGAGCTTTTCAATTTCGGCTAACGCCTCAGAACTGAGACTAATGGGCGTGGTGGGGAGGCGTTGCAAAGACGCTTTGTAGAGAGGCAATTGCAAGGCTTCAAACCCATCGCTCAATTGTTTGAAATCTTGATAGTCCCCGATGGCAAAAAAACGTTCCTCATCTTGCTCTAGGCTTTCTAAACCATAATCGATCAAGCCAAGTTCTATATCCTCTAGACTAAGTCCTAGAGTCTGCAAATCTGCTAGCGCGCCCTCTAAGATACTCTTTCGAGAAAACATGAATTCTAGCGATCCATTAGGTACAATGCTAGCCCCCGGGCTTTTATTGAAGTAACTCTTCAAATTAGCAATGGTCCTAGTGGGATTGTCTGTCATGCATTCCATAAATAGCAAAACCCCATAATTAGCCTTGCCTTCATAACTCACTTCTACCAGTTGCCCCTCTTTGCTGCTGGCACGCTTGATGGCCGCCTCAATATTGTCCTTAGGCATGTTTTGGGCTTTGGCATTTAAAATAGCTGTGCGCAATTTGGCATTGCTAGCTGGATCGCTTCCGGCTTTAGCCGCTAGGGTGATAGCTTTGGCGAGCTTAGGAAAGACCTTGCTCATCTTGTCCCAACGTTTTTCCTTAGCTGCTCGCCTGTACTCAAAGGCACGTCCCATGATTCTCCTTTTGTAAGAATTGTGCGACTTCTTTGGCATGGTAGCTGATGATGATGTCTGCGCCTGCGCGTTTAAAACTGACCATGGTCTCCAAAAGCACACTTGGATAGTCCATCAAATTATGAGCTTGGGCCAATTTAAACATGGCATATTCCCCGCTGACATTGTACAGGGCAAGGGGTAGAAGAGTGCGCTCTTTGATCGCGCGCACGATGTCTAGATAGGCCAGCGCAGGCTTGACCATCAAAATATCCGCGCCCTCTGAAGCGTCATTGACACTTTCTGAAATTGCCTCCCTGCGGTTGGCATAATCCATCTGATAGCCCTTGCGATCCCCAAAGCTAGGCGCACTAGCGGCCGCATCTCTAAAAGGCGTGTAATAATGGCTAGCAAATTTACTAGAATAGCTCATGATGGGCAACATGCTAAAGTCATGGTTATCTAGTACATGCCGCAAGTGCATCACCATGCCATCCATCATCGCGCTAGGGGCTAGCATATCCACGCCACTTTGGGCTAGCACCAAGGCCTGTTGGCCCAGCAATTCCAAAGTCGCATCGTTATCCACTTGGTTGTCTTTAAGCACTCCACAATGCCCATGGTCGGTATATTCACAACAACACAGATCGGCGATCACGCACATGTGAGGGAATTGTGTTTTAATGGCGCGCGTGGCTTGGGCGACAATATGGCTATCATCTAGAGCTGCGCTTCCTTGCGCGTCTTTGTAGCTGGGAATTCCAAATAACAGCACACTCTGCAAACCTAGAGTTTGTAACACAGCGCATTCCCTCAACAACACATCCACACTCATCTGGGCAATTCCGGGCATGGAAGCAATGGGGCGCTCAATCCCTTGCCCTTCGCGCACAAAGAGGGGGGTGATGAAGTCCTTTGGGTGCAGGCGAGTTTCGCGCACGAGATCGCGTAAAACCTCATGAGTGCGTAAGCGTCTGAAGCGTTTGAACATGCAAATCCTTTAACTATTCTTGAGTGGAAAATATAGATTTGAATTCCTTGAGAACACAATTCTCAATGCTGAAAAAATTCACCCCCTCGCTATGGGCATAGGTGAGGGTAAAGCCTAGAGTATCAAGGGCAGTCTTGATAATATACATCCCCAAGCCAAAGCCATGCCCATCGCTTTGACTCTCCTGTTGGAAATAGGGCTTGAAGTAGTGGGTAAGCTCTTCGCGCATGGGTTGCCCTTGATTGGAGACAACTAAATCCTTTCCTGTGATCTTGACATGGGCTTGCTTGTCTGGGCTATATTTGAGCGCGTTGTCTAAGAGATTTTTTAATACCAAGGCAAAGAGGTCAAAATCGGTATGGAAGGCGCAGTTGGGTACATCGGCATGGATGGACGTGTGATTGTGTTCTAGCAATAGCATACTTTCCACCCGCTCTAGGAGTTGGTCCATCATGAACATGTCCTTAGCAACCTTGTAATTCTTAGACGAGAGTTGTTCGATGCGCGCGAATTGTTCAATCAAGGTGTTCAAGCGTTGAAAGGTACGCAACAAGCGTTCTTTTTGCAAGGGGTTATCCACCATCTCTGCCACGATAATGCCCTTTGTGATGGGTGTGCGCAATTCGTGCATGATCGCCCGTAAGAACAAGATACGTGACTCATTCAACCCCTTGATCTTTTTGATCGCCGAGTC
>NZ_QXQT01000002.1 GCF_003660395.1 Helicobacter vulpis | reverse complement strand
TTTAGAAATCTTGCCTAGGGGCTCAGTGGTGTTGGATTGTTTTTGTGGGAGTGGCTCTACAGGGGTGGCATGCGCGCAACTAGGGCTAGATTTTATCGGGGCGAGCCGGCAAGAAACAGAATGTTTCGTAGCCGTTTGCGAGGGCAGAAATCCCCAGAGTATGCTAAGATCGCCAAAGAGAATTTAGCCAAAGCGCTAGATAGGGGGTTGTTTAGCGTGGATTTGCTAGAATAGAAGGGCCCGGGTACCCTATATTAACCCCGGGCAGAAAGGAGCGGTCATGCGTCACCATGATCGTGATCCTATGTGGGCATTTTGCCTTAATCTCTCTTGCTTTGGGCTTAAAATAAGCCTTAAGATCACCAAGAGATAACATGGGATCGCCCCCTTTTGGGGGCCCTTTAAAGGATTGGTATGCAAACTGAACTCTCTGTACGCATCAGACCCCAATTAGAGGCCTTTAGAGAGAGCATGCAGGCGGCACGGCGCGCGCTCTCTTTGCAAACTTCTAATGGGGTCATTGAGGGCGTGCGCGCCTCTATGAACCAACTTAGAACCTCTTTGTCCTCTAATTTGCGCTTAGGTGAGATCACCAGCACACAAGTGCGCGCCATCAATGCAGAACTAAGACAGGTCAACACCGCCATCATCACCCAAAGATTTAACCAAAGTCTGCAGGCCATTAAGGAGAGTGTGGGGGCGGTGGTGGCCACTTTTGGGGCGGCTAAGAACACTCTAGGCAAGCCCTTAAAAGCGAGCATTGACTTTGAAGAGTCTTTTGCGAGTGTGAAAAAGGTCTTAAATGAGGGGGTGAACGCGCAGGGGGTGGTTTTAGACGGCGTGAAGCTCAATGGCAAATTAATGACGGATAGCCAAGAATTGAAAAACAAACTCCTAGACTTGTCTGTGTCTTTGGGCTCTAGCACGGCCGATCTCAACAAGATCGCCGAGAGCGCGGGGCAAATGGGCATCGGGGGGTCTAAGAATATTGCGGATTTTACAGAATTGGTAACAAAGATGAGCGTCGCTTTTGACATGAGCGCAGAAGATGCGGGCAAAAGCATGGCCGACATCCAAAGCATTTTAGGCTTAGAGATGAAAGATTTAAAGATGGTGGGGGATACCATTAACAATATTTCTAACAATTCTACCGCCCGGGCTAGCGACATCATTGACATCATGAAGCGCATCGCGGGCACGGGTAAGGGCTTTGGGCTCTCTGCTAAAGAGATCGCCGGGCTAGGCTCTTCTATGTTGGCTTTGGGGATGACTAGCGAAGTGGCGGGGACTTCTTTACAGGCCGTGATGAATAAATTAGGGAGCTTTGATAAAGCAGAGGGCAAGGCTAAGGGGCTTGATAAGGTCTTTGGGGACTGGTTTTCTAAAATGGGCATTGACATGGATAGCTGGCTAGAGATGCGCGCGAGCGCGCCCAAAGCCGCCCTAGATATGTTCTTAGAGAGCCTCTCTAAAATGGACAAGGTGCAACAAACTAAGGCCTTGAAAGACATGTTTGGATTAGAACACTTGGGCAAGATGAAAACCCTTGTGGGGGCGATGGACAAATACAAAGAAGTGATGGGGGAGGCCTTGAAGGACTCTAGTGGGTCCATGGATGAGGAGTTCGCGGCTAAAGCCAACACCACCGCGCACCAATTAAAACGCTTAGGCGCACAGATGGAGATATTGTATATTCATTTAGGGGACGCGCTTTTGCCGGTGGTGAATAATTTCATTAGCGCGTTTAGCGCGATGTTAGCCCCGATCGCCAATTTTGCCAAAGAACACCAGAGCGCGACTCGGGCGATCATGCTCACTATGGCTGGGGTGTTAGGCTTAAAAGCAGCCGTTTTGAGCTTGACGCTTTTAAGGCCTTTAGCGATGGTGGTGTTTACCCCGCTTTTGCGCGCATGGACACTCTTGCGTTATAGTGTGTTGGGCAATATTAGCGCGTTGTTGTGGCATCGGGGGGTGAGCTTGGCTAGTGTGGGTGTTTCTTTAGCGATCCGCGCCCCCCTCTTGCTTTTAAGCGGGGCGTTTAGGCTTTTAACCGGGCAAATCACTTTAAGCAGTGTGGCGGCTAGAATCTTTGGGATCACTTCAATGCTCATGGCGAATTTATTCGGGGGGGCGATGAAATTAGTTAGATTAGCCTTAATGACTTCTGGGATCGGGTTATTCATTGTGGGTTTAGGCGTGGCCATTTATGGTCTTATTGAGCATTGGGATAGCGTAAAAGCGTGGCTCATAGAGTTTTGGGGGAGCTTAAAAGCGCGTTTAATGGGCTTTTGGGAGGATGTGAAAATGATTTTTCAAGCAGTAGCACAAGGCTTAGCCCCCATTGTGGGCGTGTTTTCTTGGGTGTTTGAGATGTTGGGGGCGGGCATTGTCAAGCTTTTAAATCTCTTTGGGATAAGCGTGGGGGGGATGGGGGAGGTGTTTGCTGGGTTGAAAGACTATGTTGTTTCTGTGTGGGAGGGGTTGTTGGAGTGGCTTAAACCCGTGCTAGACTTCTTGCAAAAGGTCTATGAGTGGTACGCGGGTATCTTTGGGGGGGTTTTGGGCAAAGTAGCGGGGTTTTTGGGCTTTGGGGGGGAGGATAAAAATGTGCTTAAAGATGTTTCTAAACTCAGCCTGCCCACTTTGAGCGCCCAAGAGGGCGCGCCAAAGCAAGAGGCCCTCCCGGTGTTGGGGAGCTTTGATTTAAGCGCATTGAAGGGGGGGGCAGAGTGCGCCTAAGAGCGATCAAAGAACCATCAACTCTAACAACACCCAAACGATTAATATCTACACCCAAGGTGATCCTAATAGCATTGTGCATGCGATCAAGCAGGCTGGGATCGGGGAGTATTCTTATGGGGATGAATGATGGGCTTTTATGAAGACATGGCGCGCTTTTGCAATAACGCGCTAAACCGCACGCTCACCAAGACGGCCAAACGCCAAAGAGAATTAATAAGGACGCGCTATAGCCTCTCTAACAAGACAATCCGGCGGCTCACCAAGACTAAAAAATCTAGGGTGGACACCCTAGAGGTTACCATCGTAACGCTATCTATAAAATGAGTTTAAACCGCTTTAAACGCCTCCAAAAGCGCACGGGGGTGTTGGTCAAATTGGGGCCTAGAGATCATCTCTTCATTCAAGGGGGGTTTTTAGGGGCTAAACGCGGCGAGCTTAAGGTGCGCAATAAGGGCTTTTTAGCCACGCGCAAAGCCCAAAGCTTTAGCGGGATCACCACCAGTGCTAGCACGCTTTTTAGCCATAGCCGCCAAAGAAGTCCGCGCGGATCGCAAGTGTTCTATTTTAGAACCAAGCCCTTTAGTGTGATCGCTAGAGAGCAAAACGATCGCCTATTAGCCCAAGCGCATCAAATATTTGCCCAAGAGTTAAGCCGTGAATGAGCGCGTTTCTTAGACCGAGTGGGTTTTTTGCCTTCTAATGCCTGCAGAGTAAAGCCTAGTTGTTTTAAAACCTTTAAGAGATCAAAATCCCCCCTTAAAGGGGGTAAGTTTTTCCCTTTGGATTGGGCGATGTATGTGAGTGCGCGTTTTAGTTCCGCCGTGTCGCCATCCTCTAAAACAGAACTGAGATAGGCCAAGCGTCTTGCCTCTGTGTTTAAAGTTTTGGGTATGCTAAAAGTCTCAAGCTTGGCAATATAGAGACGGTACCCCGGCCCCGTGTGGATACGCAATTCAAAGAGTGCGCCTGCGATGTGTTTGTGATCTCCAAAATACCCGCGCTCTTTGATCGCGTCAATGCGGCGTGTGATGGTCGCGCAGGCTCTATTATCTTTGAGATTGTCTAACCACTTCTTAAAATCTTTAGATGTTTCTATATTTCACAACTTTATTTATTGTATCATAGCATGCGCACCATCCTTGCCCGAGAGTTGAGTCGTGAATGAGCAAATTTACCACTTGCGCGCTAAATCCCACAAGCAACTAAACTATGGGGATAGTTGGCTAACATCAGCAGGCTTGTGCTAATATCTAAGTCGCAATCAAGGGGTAACACCCTTGGGGTTGGAGCATCAACCTTTTAGCAATAGGGAACATAAGACTCCTAAGTAAGCTGGTTTGAAGCCACGATCTGTGCTAAAGTTAGAATCCCCTAGCTTTGGTTATGGGGAGTATGTCAAAAATGTACCCCTAAAGGCGACCCTGGACTAACTGCTAAAATCACAGCCGACAAAAACACAGGTAGGCACAACCAAACCGAGCAAAAAGAAAAACCCCAAGAGCTGTATATCGCCCTACAGCCTGATAAAATCGTACTGTTCTTAGATGACCTACTAGGAAGTTTTGCACCTGAACTCGTGGATTATACGGGTGGTGGAAAAGCATCCACCTAGAAATGGCGGTCATTTTAATGAAAAAAATGTCAACAAACTTAAGTTGTGGCGATAAAAATATAAAATGAATATAAAATGAATGATGAAGTCAAATGATGCCAATAAGGAAATCCATGTCCCCAGCCCAAAACTACCCCCATTTAGAGATCAGCGTTTTAAAATTAAGCGAAGTTAAAAGAAGAAGTACAACTTTTAGGCTTGACAGCGAGCCTTTTAAGCGGCCAAACCTACAGATTAATAACAATTTAAGCTATGTAGAGTTGTCGGCAATCGCGATAATCAACCCCACAAAAGCCGAAATAGCAAGCTTATCAAAATCAACGCAAGTTACCTTGTTATCCATGCAAAACTTAGGCAATGGAACAATTAGCGACACAGAGAGCGGGACAATCAAAGATTTTGAAAAGGTCTACACATACTTTGCAGAAAATGATATTTTAATTGCAAAAATCACACCATGCATGGAGCATGGGAAATGCGCTATTGCGTAGCACTTGAAAAATGGAGTCGGGTTTGGTAGCACAGAATTTAATGTGATCCGTGTATGGGATAGCAGATTTTTACCCGAATTTGTCTTTTGCTACCTAAACCGCGAGAGTATAAGACAAGTCGCAAAAGACAACATGGTCGGGACAAGTGGTCGGCAAAGAGTACCGGCAGTTTTCTATGAAAAAATAAAAATCCCCCTTCTCCCCCTAGACTTTCAAGAACACATCGCCCAGCTAGTTAAAACTGCCCACGCCTTCCTAGAACAGAGCAAAGCCCTTTATAAAGAGGCGCAAGGCTTGCTAGAGCAAGAATTAGGTACACCGCCCAAAGCCCCACCCAAAGAACACCAAATCAAGAGCTTGAAAGAAAGCTTTTTAAGCACGGGGCGGCTCGATGCGGAGTTTTACCAAAGCAAATACGCCCAAATAGAGGACTTGCTTAAAAATTACAAAGGCGGGGTTTGCACCCTTGAAGACTTTGAAATTTGCGATGCCCCCTTTGAACCCCAGCCCAACACGACCTACCGCTATGTTGAACTCGCCCATATTGGCAACTATGGTAACATTTTAACCCCTACAGAGGCACTAGGCGCACATCTGCCCACACGGGCGAGACGATTAGCCCAAAGTGGTGATGTCTTGCTCTCTAGCGTGGCCGGGAGTTTGAGTCGTTGCGCCCTTGTCCCAGCAAGCTTAAGTCCCTGCGTGGTTTCTACGGGCTTTTTTGTCCTGCGCTCAAAACGCTTTAACCCTGAGACTCTTTTAACCCTTTTAAAGTCCCCATTGTTTCAAACCTATCTGACCAAATTCCCCAATGGAGCAATTCTAAGTGCCATCTCCAAGAGTGCCTTAAAAAGCGTGTTGCTCCACAAAATCCCCGCCCCCATCCAAGAGCAAATCGCTACGTTTTTGCAAGAGAGTTTAGCCCACCGCCAAGAGGCTAAAAGCTTGTTAGTCCAAGCAAGAGCAGAGGTAGAAGGGGCTTTAAGCAGAGAGAGAGAGAGAGAGAGAGATCACTAAAACTTAAATATCACTTAAAGCGTGCCCGCTATTTGGCGCGTTTAGCCCAGTGGCTCTTGCTAGAAACTTTGCTTTTAAACCAAAGAAACCACAGTATCAAGACCTTAAAACAAAGTCTGGGCAGTAGCGGGCGCATGGACGCGGAGTTTTACCAAGAAAAATATGAACACAATGAAGCATTTCTTAAAGCCCGCCCCCATGCACGGCTAAAAGAGTCGGTGCAGATCAAAGAATCCATTGAGCCGGGAAGTGGGGCTTACAAAGATATGGGAGTACCCTTTGTGCGGGTGAGCAATCTTAGCCCCTTTGGGATCAGCCCCACTGAAGTGTTCTTAAGCCCCAGTCTAGAATTAGAACCCCTTTACCCCAAAGAGGGGGAGGTGTTGTTAAGCAAGGATGGGAGTGTGGGGATTGCTTATTGTGTGCCCCATAACCTAGAAGTGGTCTTAAGCCGAGGCATCTTACGCCTTGCCATCAAGGACAAAACCAAAATAAATCCGCAGTATTTAGCCCTATGCCTCAATCACCAAACCACACAGCTACAAGCCCAGAGAGATAGTATAGGCTCCATCATCGCCCATTGGAGCACTCAAAAAATTGCGGATGCGATCATCCCCCTTTTGCCCTTAAGCGTGCAAGAAAACATCGCCCAAAAACTAAAAACAAGCTTTGATCGGCGCGCCCAAGCCCACAACCAGTTAGAATGGGCTAAATTAGAGGTGGAAAAAAAAATCTCTCTTCTGGATTAGAAGAGTCTCTAAACAGAATCTCGTTGGCATTGTTCCTAACTTATCTTCCCTTCCCATTAAAAGCAATCTCTCCAATAAATGCACGGGCAACTGGTGGTGTTTAGTTTTTTGGCGTGGCGGATGGATTAAACGTTTTTACCTTAGCTATGCCTAATTGTGTATAATACCCTTAGGCAAGATCAAGGTCCTTTATGAATAGTGATTTTCTCAATCGTTTGTATGCTGGTGATTCGGTGAATTTTTTAAAAGGTTATATCCAAGATGACAGCATAGATATGGTTTTGACTTCTCCGCCCTATGATGATTTGCGTAACTACAATGGCTATTCATTCGAGTTTGAAAAAATCGCCCATGAAATTTTTAGAGTCCTGAAAAAAGGCGGCGTGGCTGTGTGGGTGGTGGGCGATAAAATTAGAAATGGCAACAGAAGCCTTACCAGCTTTAAGCACGCCCTTTACTTCCAAGAAATCGGGTTTAATGTGCATGACGTGATGATCTATGCCAAAAAAAACACGCCTTTTATGCGCTCGAATGCCTATACCAATAGCTATGAATATATGTTTATTTTTTCTAAAGGCAAGCCCAAGACCTTTAACCCGCTTAAAGAGGCGACTGCAAGGCATGGGGCGGAAATGTTAGTGGCGAACAAAAAGGCCGATGGCAAGAACTACAAAGTCCTCAGAGAATTAAAAAAGGAAAAAACGCGCACCAACATTTGGTTCTACGCTGTGGGTTTAGGGGGCACGACCAACGACAAAGAAGCCTTCAAGCACCCCGCCACTTACCCAGAACAACTCGCCCAAGATCATATCTTATCGTGGAGCAATGAAGGGGATATTGTGCTCGATCCCATGTGTGGGAGTGGTACCACTTGCAAGATGGCGTTTTTAAATAAAAGAAATTTCATTGGCATTGACATTAGCCAAGAATATATAGATATAGCTCAAAAACGCTTGGATAAATACATGGGAATTTTTAGTGAATATTCAAAATAATAGCTTTGTGATCGCCACAAAACCCCTAGGCCATGTCTTAAAAAACTCTGTGGGGGTGATTAGGGCGCTCAATGGAGAATGTGCTTTTATGCTGTTTATTGGTATCGATGAAATCCTGCAAGTCTCCCTTGAAGACCTAGAAACCATCGACATTTGGAAAACGGGCAAGGGGTTTAGCGTTAAGATTTGCAACATTTGCCACATTTTAAAAAACACAGAGGATTTTGAAATCAACCAAACAGATGCCAAAGGCAACAAAACAACACGACCAAGTTGCAAAGAATGCCGTAAAAACATTGACGGCGTGAAACTCTTACCCATAGAAAAAGCCAAAATGGACGCAAAAGCCCCACCTAAAGGGAGTGTCTTTGTGTGCCCTATTTGCGACAAAAGGAGCATTGTTGGGGTTACAGCGCAATTAGTAAGAGACCATGATCACAAAACCGGCATGGGTAGAGAGTGGATATGTGATAGTTGTAACACGGGACTAGGCAGATTTAAGGACAATCCAAAATTCTTAGAAAAAGTGATCGAGTATCTTAAAAGGTATAAAAGTGGTTAATTTCAAAAGCCCTTAAAGCTCATTGCTCTTTTTTACTAACCTCCACCTGCGTTTTAGCACGCCCTATAGTGTGTTAAAAAGATAACCTGCTCAACAAAGATTTAAAGTTTTTCAAAAGAGAAATAGACTCATGGGTCTTACCACACAGCCCATCGAGTTCAAGACTGACACGATGAGATCGCTAATATATTCCTACTTTCGGCCTACTCATCAACCGCTAAATCCAACTTAACCTTAAAGTCTATTTAGATGAGATCCAAAAAGCTTACATAAAAATTTTACATAATGCCTTCCCCAACTCCACAATTCCTCCAGCGATCACCATTTCAGCTATTCTGCCAATAGATTCCATGTATGACCCAGAAAAAACAAACCACTTAAGCTCTTTTTGGGATGTCTTGTTTATTTTTATACACAAGTCTAAATTATGCTGTGCTTCCATCACTCCCATATCTACAGCCTTCTTAAAATATTCAAAAGCTTTTTCATCATCTTGGGGTGTGCCACAACCACGAGCATACATAGCTCCTAAGTCATTGTGAGCACGCGCATTTCCGTTATCCGCCGCTTTCTTAAAATATTCAAAAGCTTTTTCATCATCTTGGGGTGTGCCAATGCCATCTCTATACATGCGCCCTAAGTTGTAGCAAGCATTGGGTTCTCCAACTTTTGCGGCTTCTTGAAAATATGCAAAGGCCTTTTGGACATTTTTAACAACTCCGCTACCATCTTCATACATACACCCTAGGTTATTGTAAGCACTGGCATCCCCCATATCCGCCGCCTTTTGGTAGTACGCAAAGGCTTGCTGATTGTCTTTTGAAACACATTTTCCTTGATAGTAGATAAAACCTAAGTGGTTATAGGCTTCAACATTCCCTAAATCTACAGATTTGTGGTAGCACTCCAAAGCTTTTTGGCAGTCTTTAACAGTGCCTTGACCATAGTAGTACATAAACCCTAAGTTATTATAACCTTTACTATCCCCCATATCCGCCGCATTTTTGAAATGCTCTAAAGCTTTTTTGTAGTCCTTGTAGGTCCCCAGTCCATTGTAATGCATAAAGCCTAAATTAATGTGAGCCAAAGCATTCTTTGCCCCCTTCACATCCACCGCTCTTTGGAAGTATTCCAAGGCTTTAGAGTGATCCTGTTCAACACCTTGACCATTAAAATACAAGTCCCCCAAGTTGTTGTATGCCATAGTGCGGACTCCAGCATTTCCAGTATCCGCTGCCTTTTGGAAATATTCAACGGCTTTATTATAGTCTTGAATAGTGTCTTGATCACTGCAATACATAACCCCTAAATTATAATAAGCCTCGGGAATTTTCATATCTGCCACTTTTTGGAGACATTCTAGAGCTTTAGTGTAATCTTGATTGCGATGAGCCTCTAAAGCAATGGAAAAGTATTCTATCCAAGAATTATTTTCATCGACTCTTGCCATCTTCTCCCTTATTTTAAATTAAAACAACACCATCTATTTAGTTGGCAGTGCTTGATTATGTATTCTGCAACTCCTGCAAACTCACGGGGGGGTTGTGCTTGAATTTGGAGTATTCAAGAAGGCTTAAAAGCACCTTTTCTACGGCCTTAAGCGTGGTGAAATAAGAGATTTTGTTTTTCAGCACCTGCATGCGGATGATCTTAGAGTCCTCGCTCACCCGGTCGCTGGTGTTGATCGCCATGTCTATTTGCTGGTTTAACATAAAATCCGAGATATTGGGGCGGCCTTCAGAGATTTTCAGCACCTGCACGCTTTCTAGCCCCTCAGCTTGCAGTGCTTTATGTGTGCCGGTGGTGGCGTAAAGCTTAAAGCCCAAACTAACAAAGGCGCGCATTAAAGGCATCGCCCTTTGTTTGTCGGCATCTTTGAGCGACACAAAGACATGCCCGCTGTGCTTGATTGGGTTGTTACACGCAAGCTGGGATTTATAAAAGGCTTCGGCTAAGGTGTGCCCCACGCCCGCCACCTCGCCCGTGCTTTTCATCTCAGGCCCTAGCACCAAATCCGCCCCATAGAGTTTATTAAAGGGAAACACGCTCTCTTTGACAAAGACATAATTTAAAGGCTTGGCTAAGAATAACCCCCCGCCTTTATTCTCTAGCCCCTTCATCTCCTCTAATTTCTGCCCCACCATCACCCCGATCGCCATCGCCGCAATGTCTAACCCCAAAGCCTTAGACACAAAGGGCACGGTGCGCGAACAGCGGGGGTTGATCTCTAGCACGAAGAGTTGGTTATTTTTGTAGGCAAATTGGATATTGACTAAGCCCAACACCTGCAAGCCCAAAGCGATTTTTTGCGTTTGGCTATAGACTTCTTCTAAAACCTGCGGGCTTAGGCTTGGGGGGATAAAGCAAGTGCTGTCTCCCGAGTGGATACCGGCGGGCTCAATGTGCTCTAGCACGCTGCACACAAAGACGCTTTGTTGGTCGCAAATCGCATCCACATCAAGCTCTAGGGCATCTTCTAGGAAGGTGTCCATGAGTAGGCTAGTTTCAAAGCTGTAGTTTTCTATGTAGTCTAAACACTCCTCTTTGGTGCGTAAAATCCGCATTTTTGCCCCCCCTAAAACAAAACTGGGGCGTAAGATGAGGGGCAGTTCTAGCTGGTTTAAACACTCTAGGGCTTGGGTCTTAGAGTTGGCGCATAAGCCCTTGGGGTAGGCAATGTTTAGGCGGTCTAAAAGTTTATGGCATAAATCCCGCTCTTCGGCAATTTCAATGTTCTTAAAGGCGGTGCCTAGCAGGGGGATATGCAAGGCTTCTAAGTCTTTGGCAATTTTAAGCGGGGTTTGCCCCCCAAAGCCCACCGCCACGCCCATTAAATGCGCCCTCTCTCTTGCCACAATCTCTAGGACATGCTCTAAAGTGATGGGCTCAAAATAGAGCGTATCGCTGGTGTCATGATCGGTGCTGATCGTCTCGGGGTTGTTGTTGATGATGATAGGGCTTAGTCCCATTTTTTTAAGCGCAAGGCTGGCGTGCGTCAAGGCGTAATCAAACTCCATCCCTACCCCGATTTTATTGGCACTCGAGCCAATTAAAATCACCTTTTGGCGGGTGGATTTGGGGGGGGTGTTGTGGCTAGGGAAGGCGGGGGCGTAGGTGCTGTATAGGTAGGGCGTGGGGCTTTTAAATTCATTGGCGCTCAAATCCACTTGGTACATTTTAGGGTGCAAGTCTAGGGTATCCCTAGCTTGCCTCACCTCTGACTCGCTCACGCTTAAAAAGCTAGCAATGAGCGCATCGCTTAAGCCCATGCTTTTAAGCCTAAATAGGGCGGACTTGTCGCTTAAAATAGCTTGTTTATCCGCCTCTTTGAGCTCTAAAAGAGCTTGCACGATTTCGGCTAGCTCGTTTAAAAAGTAAGGATCGATATAGCATAAATCATGCACCTCATCTACGCTTAAACCATCGCTAAAAGCGTGCATGGCGTAAAGTAAGCGTTTAGGGTTGGGGCGGCGTAGTTCTTTTTTCAAAAATGCCAAATCTAGGGGGCTTTCTAAAAAGGCGCGTAGATTCTTTAAGAGATAATCACTCTCTAGGGCTTTCATCAAACTCTCTTTAAAGCTCCCCCCAATCCCCATCACTTCGCCAATGCTTTTCATAGAAGTGCCTAAAGTGCTATCCACTTGGGGGAATTTCTCAAAATCAAAATGCGGGATTTTGGTGATGATGTAATCTAAAGTGGGCTCAAAGCAAGTCGTGCTCTGGGTGATGTCATTTTGTATTTCTTCTAAGGTGTGCCCCAAAGCTAAAAGCGTGGCGACTTTGGCGATGGGAAAAAGGGTCGCCTTACTAGCCAGCGCGGAGCTGCGGCTAACCCGTGGGTTCATTTCAATCACTAATAAACGCCGATCTTTAATGGCAAATTGCACATTCGCCCCCCCCGTATCCACGCCCACCGCCCGAAGCACGGCAAAGCTGGCGTCCCGCATGCGTTGGTATTCTTTATCTGTCAAGGTGAGAGCTGGGGCAATGGTGATGCTATCGCCTGTGTGGATGCCCATCGGATCGACATTTTCAATGCAGCACACGATCACGCAATTATCCTTGCAATCGCGCACCACCTCCATTTCAAACTCTTTACAGCCTAATAAGCTCTCCTCAATCAAGATTTCACTAATGGGCGAGGCTTCTAGGGCGAATTTGGCCAAATCCCTAAACTCCTCAATGTTAAAGGCAACGCTGCTCCCCTCTCCGCCCAAAGTAAAACTAGAGCGGATGATGCAAGGAAAGCCCACTTCTTTAACCACGCTTAAGGCCTCCTCCTCGCTGTAGGCATACCCCCCTTTGGGTAAATCTAGCCCGATGTTTAGCATGCACTCTTTAAACGCGCGCCGATCTTCTGCCTTTAAAATGCTCTCAATCTTCGCGCCTAAGAGTTTGACATGTTTTAGAGCCCCCTCAAAATGCCCCTGCTGGTGCAACTCCACCATGATATTTAACGCCGTCTGCCCCCCCATTGTGGGTAAAATCGCCTCGATGTTTTCTTGCTCCACGATTTTAAGCACATTAGCGGTGTTGATGGGCTCAATGTAGGTTTTATAGGCAAGGGCTTTGTCCGTGTTGATGGTGATGGGGTTGGAGTTTAAAAGCACCACTTCATAGCCCAAGTTTTTAAGCGTTTTAAGGGCAATGCTAGAGGAGTAGTCAAACTCGCACGCCTGCCCTATGACAATAGGACCCGATCCAATGAGTAGAATTTTCTTAAATTTTTGCATAAGCGGGATTATAGCAAAAGTTAGTTTGGGATTTTTAGGTCTGTAGGGCCAACCCCCTAGAGATTAGGGGATGAGGCTCTATTTATAAAATAAACCCTTATACCAAGTTGGGGGAGTTTTAAGGGCGGTGCCATAGAACATGTTTTCTGTATCTGTTTTAGTAGAAATATCCCAATTTTCTAGGGATTGATTAAAATTAGAACAAAAACAAAACATGCCCACCATGTTTTCTACCCTAGAAACATCCCAATCACCCAAGAACTGATTAAAGTTTTGACAATTTTCAAACATGCGCCACATGTCCTTTACCATAGACACATCCCAACTACCTAAGGGTTGATTAAAGTTTTTGCAATTTGCAAACATGCATTGCATCTCTTCCACTTTAGACACATTCCAATCTTTTAAAGACTGGTTGAAGTGGGTGCAATCCTGAAACATCATTGTCATACTCGCCACACTGGAGACATCCCACTTATCCAAAGACTGGTTAAAATTTTGGCAACCCTTAAACATACCGTCCATATTTCTTACCCTAGACACATTCCAACTAGAAATATCATGGTTAAAATGGATAGCTTTCTCAAACATCCCCTCCATATTTGTTACATGCGAAGTGTCCCAAGTCTCTAACCCCTCAAAGTTTTTTCTTGTAAAATCTTGAGGGCGTTCATTTTGAAGCATGATGTCAAAAGTGCAATCCACACTGCAAAACAAGCAACTCAAATCCGTGATTTGGCTAATATCAATCTCGCCTAAATGCACGCTCTCATCGGCGACTAATTTTTTCAACTCCTCAGACACTTCGTTACAAACATGAAAAAGTGGAAGGTAAGTCTGAAGAAGACTCTTATAAGACCTGGCCGTGCGAGGCCATTTGGATCAGTGGTGCTAGGGTTAGCTTCCCAACTGATTTAAGCGAGGCTGTCAAGCGATATCCAAGAGGTGTTATGTTCACAGAGAAGAGACCGGATAATGTAGAAGGGTTGGAGAAGGATATGCAATTTGCTCTGCAAGTCAGACAGCATAAGATGCAACAACACTATATGCAACAGCAACTTCTCTTACAGTCATTGTATCAGACTAACCAAATGTTGCATAATGCTAACCAACAGCTACAACTAAATACAAATAGACATATGCAACAACTCAATGGGATACACAACAGCATAAACCAACAAACGCAAAGTATGCGACAACAAAGACAGCATGAAGAACAAATGCAAGAACTCCGCCGACTAAATAGCAACTTACAATACCTTAATCTCAAGTAGTTGTTTGTGCCGAATGATTCGAAGGTGCTTTACCGCTACTACATCATCCTCTAGATCATGTACTTTGTGCCTGCTTGAAAAGCTCTTGTGCTTTGCTATTCCCTGCATGGCAAAGCCCCACCAACAAAAACAACGCCCCGATCAAACTAAAACGCGACTCTTGGACATGCCACCCCCTTTAGATCAATCCTTATTCAAAGCTTGGACTAGTAATTGCACCAGCTGGGCGGTGTTAGTGGTGGTGTGGGCAGAAATGGGCAGAATAAAAACAGGCTTGGGATCGCCCAAATTCGCTTCAAAGGCATGCAAGATCGATTCAAGTTGCGCTGTCTCTAGGGTGTCTATTTTATTGAGCGCGATTGCAAACTTCTTTTGGCTTAAGGCTTGCGAGAAACCCATAAGTTCAGTGCGCAACTGCTGGTATTGTTGGAGCAAATCCAAGCCTACATCTAGCACAAAGAGCAAAAGGCGCGTGCGCTCAATGTGTTTTAAGAATGCCAGCCCTAAGCCCTTACCCTGGCTAGCCCCTTCAATCACCCCCGGGATGTCGGCGATCACAAATTCTTTAAAATCCCCCACAGAAACCACGCCCAGATTGGGCACTAAGGTCGTAAAGGCATAATTAGCGATCTTGGGGCGCGCGTTGGACACCACACTAATTAAGGTAGATTTGCCCACATTGGGCAAGCCCACCAAGCTCACATCGGCAATCAGCTTTAGCTCCAAGCGCACGCATTTTTCTACCCCCTCTAGCCCCTTTTGGGCATAGGTGGGGCGTTGTTGCACCGCATTTTTAAAGCGCGCATTGCCCATCCCTCCCTTACCTCCCTCTAAAATTTTAAGAGGCGTGGTGCATTCTATAAAATCCCCTAAAAGCTCTCCGCTTTGCTGATCATAAATCTGTGTCCCCGGGGGCACAATTAAGGTGATACTCTCCCCCTTTTTGCCACTGCACAGCTTAGGACCCCCGGGTGCGCCATTTTTGGCTTTGTAATGCTTTTTACCCCTAAAAGCCCCCAAAGTGTCGGTATTGCCATTCACCTGCACAAAGACATCGCCCCCATCGCCCCCATCGCCCCCATCCGGTCCGCCCTTGATCACAAATTTTTCGCGCCTAAAGCTCACCGCCCCCGCTCCCCCCTTGCCTGAGGCGATGGTAATTTCTACACTATCTACAAACATGGGCTAAGAAAAGCGTCGCATGGATTTTTCTAAATGGGGTACAGCGTCTAAAAGCTTTTTGGTGTAGGGGTCTTTAGGGGCGCTCAGTACGCTATCCACATCCCCGCGCTCCACAATCTCGCCCTGATACATCACTAAAATACGATCGCTGATGTGCTCCACCACACCCAAATCATGGCTGATAAAAATATAAGTCAAGCCCATTTCTTGCTGCAAGTCCAAGAGCAAGTTAAGCACTTGGGCTTGAATGGAGACATCTAAAGCCGAAACGGGTTCATCGCAGATCACCACCTTAGGGCGGATAATGAGCGCGCGCGCGATGCCGATGCGCTGGCGTTGCCCTCCGGAGAATTGGTGGGGGTAGCGGCTGATCCACTCTGATTTTAACCCCACAAAATCCATCATCTCTAAGACCTTTTCCCGGCGTTCTTGTCTGGAAAGATTGCTATTGAGCAAGAGAGGTTCAGCAATAATATCCCCCACCTGCCATCTAGGATTGAGGCTAGAATAGGGGTCTTGAAAAATCATTTGTACATGTTTGCGGTATTCCTGCCAATCGGCTTTGCTAAACTGGGCTAGGCTTTTTTCATTGAATAAAATCTCCCCTCCGCTGGGACTCTCAATCCCCATTAATAATTTGGCGGTGGTGCTCTTCCCACACCCGCTCTCCCCCACCACGCTTAAAATCTCCCCGGGGTGCACCTTGAAGGTGATATTTTTCACCGCGTGGATGAGTTTGGGAGGTTTGAAAAGCCCTTGAGAAATGCGATAGGTCTTGTGTAGATCATTGACTCTTAAAATCATCGAATCTCCCTAGGAAACTCTAAATAGTTGACATTCTCATCCACGGTTTGAAGGCGTTTTTTGCGGTGTTGCTTGCCCGGTTTGGGAATGGCGTTTAAGAGGGCTTGGGTGTAGGGGTGGCGCGGGTTGTTGAAAAGCTCTTTAGCACTAGCCTTCTCCACCACATGCCCCTTATACATCACCACCACCGCATCGGCTAATTGCGCCACCACGCCTAAATCATGCGTGATAAATAAAATAGAAGTCCCCTTGCTGGCTTGCAATTCTTGCATGAGCTCTAAAATTTGGGCTTGAATAGTCACATCTAAGGCGGTGGTGGGCTCATCGGCGATCAAGAGCTCTGGGGCACACACCATGGCCATGGCAATCATCACCCTTTGGCGTTGCCCCCCACTCAATTTAAAAGGGTAATCGTGGTAACGCTCTTTGGCATGGGGGATGCCCACGCGTTCTAATTCAGCTAGGGCGCGCTCAAAGCGTTCTTTACGGCTCAAATGGGGGTGGTGGATTTTGAGCGCTTCGCTGATTTGAAACCCAACGGTGTAAGAGGGGTTTAAGCTGGTCATGGGTTCTTGAAAAATCATGCTAATTTTCTTGCCCCGAATATCCTTTTGCATTTGCTTTTGAGACAATTTCAGCAAATCCTGCTGTTTGAACGCAATCCTCCCATCCACGATTTTACCCGGTTTGTCAATGAGCCCTAAAATAGAGAGGGAAGTGATGCTTTTCCCACTCCCACTCTCCCCCACAATGCACAGGGTTTGGGATTTTTTGAGCTCAAAACTCACCCCGTCTACGGCTTTATTCACACCTTTATCGGTAAAAAAGTAAGTTTTAAGATTATCCACCTTGAGCAGAGTTTCATCCATACCAACCCCCTAACGCGTGTGTTTGGGATCGAGCGCGTCCATGATCCCATCGCCCAGCAAGTTAAAGCCCATCACGGTCAAGAAGATCATGCCCCCGGGGAAAATGATGAGCCAGGGGGCGGTGGTGATGTGTTGCATGGCATCCATGAGCATTGCGCCCCATTCGGGCGTGGGGGGTTGTGCGCCCAGCCCCAAAAAGCTTAAACCGGCTGCCTCTAGCACGGCAGAAGCAAAGCCCATTGTGGCTTGCACGATAATGGGCACAGCGCAATTAGGGAAGATGACCTTAAACATCAAGCGCAAATGTCCCGAGCCATTGACTTTAGAGGCAATGACATATTCTTTTTCTTTTTCAGCTAATACGGAAGCGCGCACAATGCGCGCAAACCCGGGAATACCAACAATCCCAATAGCCAGCATGGCATTAAAGAGAGAGGGGCCCAAGACCGCCACCACGATGATAATGAGCAAGATCGAGGGTAAGGAGAGCATTAAATCCATCACGCGCATGACAATCATGTCCGTTTTACGCCCAAAATAGCCCGCCAAGAGTCCAAAGACAATCCCAAAAGACACGGCGATCCCAATGGAGATAATGCCAATGGTTAAAGAAATGCGCGCGCCATAGAGCAAGCGCGTGAAAGTATCGCGCCCCAAATCATCTGTACCTAAGAGGTGTTTGCTGCTCCCTCCATGTTCCCAAGCGGGCAAGGCTAATCTCTCTTGGGTGTTTTGGACATAGGGGTCATGATGGCTGATCACAGGGGCTAGCAAGGCGCACAAGATCAAAAAAAGTACAATCCATGCCCCCACCACCGCCGCCTTATTCTTTTTAAACTGCCCCCAAAATTCCTTGAAGCGTTCCATCATGAGAGCCTTATTCTAGGGTTGATAAAGGCGTATAGAATATCTACTACCAAATTTGCCCCAATGAAGATCACCGCTACAATCAGACTAGAAGTTTGAATAATGGGAAAATCGCGCTGGTTAAGGGCGTTGACCATCCACTTGCCTACCCCCGGCCATGCAAAAGTAGTCTCAGTGAGAATGCTCCCTCCTAGTAAGCCGGCCAGCATTAAGCCCACAAGGGTGGTAACGGGAATGAGTGCGTTGCGCAAAGTGTGAATCACCACCACCCTAAAGGGCGAACAGCCCTTCGCCTTAGCGGTGCGTACATAGTCCTCTTTGGCTACCTCTAGCATGCTAGCTCTAGTCATGCGCGCGATGATGGCTGTAGGGATGGTCGCTAGCGCGATACTGGGCAACACCAGATGTTTGAGCGCATCGATAAAGGCACCATAATCGTGGGCTAGTAAGCTATCAATGAGGTAAAACCCGGTAGGTCCGTCTAAATAAAAGTCATCGCTCAAACGCCCATAGGAGGGAAACCACCCTAGCTTGACGCTAAAGACATAGACAAGCATTAAACCCAACCAAAAAACGGGCATGGAGACCCCAGCTAAAGCCACGCTCATGCTCGTGTAGTCAAAGAAACTATAACGCTTGATGGCGGCTAATATGCCTGCAAACAACCCCAGTACAATGGAAATGACAAGCGCGCTTAAAGAGAGCTCAATCGTGGCCGGAAAGCGTTGTAAAAACTCGCTGATCACCGGCTCGCCCGACATCAAAGACTTACCAAAATCCCCATGAAAAATGTGGTTGATATATAAAAAATATTGTTCTAGCAAGGGCTTGTTTAAACCCATTTGCTCGCGCAAGGCTTCTACAGATTCTTTGCTCGCATGTTCGCCTAAAATCACTAAAGCCGGATCGCCCGGTACCAAGTGCACCATGGCAAAGACGATGACTGTTACCCCAAAGAGAGTGGGGATAGTCCATAAGACTCGCTTGAGGATAAAGCTAAACATAGCGCGCTGGAATCATCGCTCGAAATACACAGAGGCAAAACGATTGCGTTGCACTCCCGTTACTTTATAACCCTTTAAACTTGCTAAATGGGGCGCTACTTCATCGGGATAGGCCAAGAGAACACAGGGCGCATCATCGTGGAAGATGACCTGGGCTTTCTCGTAGAGCTTGGTACGCTCTTTTTCATCTGTAATTTCCTTAGCGCGGGTTACCAAATCAGAATAAGCATCGCTTTTGTAGAACGAATGATTCTGTGTAGGTATTTGCAAGGCAGCATGTTTACTCCACAAGATGTAAAGGAAATTGTCCGGGTCGCCCGTGTCCGCCAACCAACCACTAAACGCCATCTCATGCTCACCCATGCCCGTCTTTTTCAAATAAGCCCCCCACTCAAAGAACTCGATCTTGACCTTTACGCCTATCTTAGCCAACTGGGCTTGGATGAACTCCGCACCTTTTTTATTGTGTCTAGCAGCGGTAAAAAGTGTGGTTTCAAACCCATCTGGGTAACCGGCTTGCTTTAAGAGTTGTTTGGCTTTAGCCGGGTCATAAGGATAGGGTTTAATCTTGGTGTTATACCCCCACATGCCCGGAGGTATGGGGTTGATCGCCCTTTGGGCATAACCTTCATAAACCACCTTGATATAGTCGTCTACGTTGATGGCATAATTGAGAGCCAAACGCA
Organism: Helicobacter vulpis; assembly: GCF_003660395.1. GTDB lineage: Bacteria > Campylobacterota > Campylobacteria > Campylobacterales > Helicobacteraceae > Helicobacter > Helicobacter vulpis. Next base: position 111,233 of record NZ_QXQT01000002.1, on the reverse strand, counting down.
CGAGACGGTTGTCAAAGGGCTTCTTTTGGGTGTTGAGGCTAACCCACGCCGTACTCAAAGAGGGAGCTTTGTCTACCACAATTCCGGGCAAACCCTCCAGATGGGGAATCTCATTGCGGTTAGGCGCACTGATCAAAGAAACCTCGCCCTTTTCTAGGGCTAGAGCCCGAGAAGAGGGGTTGGGAATCACGCGAATCACCACCTGATCCAAGAAGGCTTTATGCCCCCAGTAGTTGGGGTTTCTAACCAGGCGGATTTTATCGTCCTTAAGCCACAGTAAAAACTTAAAAGGTCCCGTGCCAATAGGCTTCCTAGAAAGTTCATCTTGTTTGCCCTGACTGGCCAAATACTGCGCATAATCCTGACTCAAAATTGAGAGAAAATCCATGCCCAAATCTGCCAAAAAAGGAGCTTCTGGCTTTTTAAGCGTGATTTTGATTGTGTATTTGTCCGGTGCCTCTATGCTTTTGATAATGTGGGACATCGCCATGCTTTCCCAGTAGATGTAACTACGCCCTTTGTAATAGGGATCACCCCCGGCCATCTGGCGTTTGAAAGAAAAGAGCACATCCTTAGATGTAAACTCTACCTTTTTAGTCCAATACTTAGTGGTGTGGAAATAAACCCCCTTACGCAGATGGAAAGTGTAACTCAAGCCATCTTGAGAAATCTCCCAACTGCTAGCTAAACCCGGCTCGATCTCTGTGGTTCCATATTTAAAGCGCACCAAGGTTTCGTAAATATTGCTAGTGGCAACATAGCTTTCCCCATCAGTTACCAAGGCTGGATCCATGCTCGAGCCATCCGCACCCCGCGCATAAATCAAGGTCCCCCCGGGCTTACCCTGCGCGCCCAAAACCCCCCACAACAAACAAAACCCCAAAAAGCCGACCAACCATTTTTTCATCGCAACTCCTCCTCCCCTCCTTTTAATGATCTACGTTTTTTGTGTTTCTAGGACACTCACTTTCTTGCGGTGTTTGTCTTTGTAACTAAAGCACACAAACCCGTCTATCAAAGCAAATAGAGTGTGATCCTTGCCCATGCCTACATTCTTGCCCGGGTGCACCTTAGTGCCCCTTTGGCGCACGATAATATTGCCCGCACGCACGAACTCCGAGCCGAATTTTTTAACCCCTAAACGCCTCCCGGCCGAATCGCGATTATTCTGGGTACTCCCCTGACCTTTCTTGTGTGCCATTTCTACTCCTTATGCGACAATTTTAGAAATTTTGACACGGGTAAAGTCGCGCCTAAAACCTCTTTTAGTTTTACTGTCTTTACGGCGGCGTTTTTTAAAGATCACCACCTTCTTACCCCGCCCTTCGTTGATGACTTCCGCCTCAATCTTGGCCCCCTGCACAAAAGGCGTTCCATACACAGGCGTGCCCTCTTTGATCACCGCTAAGACCATCTCTAGCTCCACGTGCGCTTTGGATTCTAAACCCATTTTATCCAGCAAGATCACATCGCCCTCTTGCACCTTGTATTGCTTACCCCCATTTTTGAACACTGCGTACATACTAAAATCCTGAGAAAAAATTAGACCTTACTCTAACACATAAAAGCTTAAAGATGAGACTGCGCAACATGGTATACATCTTGCATGATTACAAAAGTTTACATGTAAGGGGAATCCTATGCGTATCAGTGATAGCGGTCGCTATAACCAGATGAATTATTACCAAAATACTTTACAAAACAAGCTCAACACCGCTAATACCAAGATCGCTTCGGGTTTGAAGATTCAGCATGGCTATCAGGACAGCAATGTCAATAACCAAAATCTCAAATACGGCTTTGAAGAAAACACCCTTGATCAAGGCATTGATGTTGCCAACAGCGCCCACACAGCCACTCTTAACACCGATAAGGCGTTAAGCGAGCTCTCCACCACCATGGAGCAATTTAAAACCAAATTGATTCAAGCGGCTAGCGATGTGCACTCCACCACTTCTAGACAAGCCATCGCCCTAGATTTAGAAAAACTCAAAGCCCATATGATCAACGTGGCAAACACTTCTATTGGAGGAGAATACCTCTTTGGGGGGAGCAAGGTCGATCGTAGACCCTTTGATAGCGCGGGCAATTACTATGGCAATAATGAAGACCTCAACGCGTTAGTGAGCGCGAACAATCTTGTGCCCTACAATATCACGGGGCATAATTTGTTCTTGGGCAAGGATTTGGACAAACAAAAACGCATCACCACCAATATCCGCATGCTCAACCAAAGCAAGTTACACCCAGACATCATGGACGCGCTGAACAAAACCGCAGAACCTCAAGAAGTTTTTGTACAATCCAACGACACCTTGCGCGATCTCATCGGCGATACGGATGACGACCCTAGCAACGATCCCAAGGAGTATTTCTATTTGCAGGGGGTGCGCCCTGATGGCAACGCCTTTAAAGCCAAATTCGCCCTAGATAAAGCTTACACGAAAAAAGAGGACGCGGCCACCATTGCCGATTTGCTAGAACAGATCGGGCGTGCCTATGGCAACACCTCTAGCAATAAAGTGGTGGAGGTGAGCTTGAACGCATGGGGAGAGATTGAGATTAAAGACCTCACCACCGGTAACGCTACCATTGATTTTCACATGGTCTCTAGCGACAAAGATGTAGACAATCTTAACCAACTCCGCGCTAGTGATGCGCGCATCACTAGCTATGTCAAAAGCCCCTTTTTAACCGATCGCGGGCTTTCTGTCTTGCATGGAGTCAACAACCCCTACGATCACCGCATTGTGGATCTCTCTAGCGCGTTCATCACTCAAGACAACACCCCGGCTAATAGAAACACCAAACTTAGCGCGATCTTAGGTCCCAAGGCTGTCTCTTTAGAGATTAGCGGTACGCGCCCCAATCATCAAGATGGCACTCTCAACACCACACCCCTAGAACCCCTTGTCTTAAGCGTGGACTCCACCTTGCAAGATGTGATGAACGCCATCAAAGAACATTTTCAAGGGGATTTAGATGTGGAGATTTCTGAAGATGGGAGATTGCGCCTCATCGATCACAATGTCAAAAACACCGCTCACGACAGTAAAACACCCCCTTTTGATGGACCTCATGGCTTGAGCTTGAGCTTGAGAACCCTAGATGCTAAGGGGCAAGAGGTCAAAGCCCTGCCCACAGATTACGCCAGTGAGTATCAAAAAACCTATTTCACCCACACCGGCGCGCGTCTTGTGGGCAATGTTTCTCAAGTCGTGCCCAAGAGCATGGACTATGCTACAGGGGCGACTAAGCTTGCTGAGGTGATGGGTTCTCAAATTGGCGCGCAGAGTTATGTGTTCAAATTACGCGATCACAATGGCGTACCGGTGCAAGCGCGCTTGTCCTTGCAGGATCAAGGGGCGTTCTTAGAGTTGCCCCATAAAGGAGGGGGCGCGCCCTATCAAATCCCCTTGTATAACCGTAACCAAAACCCCCCTGCTCTCACCAAGCCCAATGAGGTTACCTATCGCCAGTTAATGGACGCGATCGCCTTAGCGATGAATTACAGCAATCAAGACACCAAGGTTTATGAGCGCGCCCAAGCGCATGTGCCCTCCCAGGAGAGCAAAGAGGCGTTTTTAGCCTTGCTCCAGCAAGCAGATACGCGCGTAGATGTCAATTTAAATGAAAATGGACAGGTGGTCATCCATGATAAAATCCACTCCAAAACCCCCATGCAGTTCATGTTTTTTGATAGCCACTCTGATGATTTCTCGCCCGATGTCTTGAAAAAAGACGCGCCCTCCATCCGCTTGAACGCCAACAACGCCCTCACCATCGATCAGCCCCATATCAATTTTTTCAAACAATTAGACGGGGTGATCGACTCGGTGCGCAGGGGGATTTATCGCCCCGATGCGCTACAGGATAATTACAGCGAACAGATGCGCAACTTGGGGATTCAAAACAATATTGCATTGGTGGATCACTTGAGCGATCACATTGAAAAGGTGATCGCAGCTAATGGAGCGCATGGGCGCAGTTTTGCACATATGTTAAGACGCAATGAAGTACTCAAATCCCAAGTACAAGCCATTCGGGGCGACACCGTGGGTACAGACATCGCAGAGACTTACAATAAGTTCTCTCAGTTGCGCAACAATTATGATGCGGTGCTCTCCTCTAGCAGCAAGATCAACCAAATGAGTTTGAGCAATTATTTATGAGGCGTTAAAGGGGACTTTAAGATAGGACCTTTGAAGAGATAATACCAGCTTAGTCCATTGGCGATTTTCTCTTTTTCCATGAGTGCTTTAGCAAGTTCTAAATCTTGAGGGTTGGGGGGGTGTTTGATCCATTGGTGTTCGCGCACATAGCGCAACCCCTTGGCTCCCCCGCCTCCATAGACAAAATCCACTCCATCCACCCCCTTAGCCCCCACCACATCAAAACCCAGCGCGTGATCGTGCACACAACTTGAAGGAATATTGGCGTTGCTAAAGAGAGGGTTACCAAAGCTCGCATACGCATAGCCCTTAGGGGCGATCAACTCCATGATTGTAGGGGCGATGTCTATATGTGCCCCGATACAGCGAATCCGTTTGGGCTCTAAAGAGGGGGCATAGACAATCAGGGGCACGCTTTTTGTCATGTAAAAATCGTCTTTGGCGTAATCAAAACTGCGATCAAAATGATCCCCGGTGATGATGAAAAGGGAGTTAGGGAATTTGGCGCGCGCTTTTTTGATGAAGTCCACTAAAATTTTGTCATACCAATAGACATGCCCTAGAAAATTCGCATCGGGGAGATTGGTAGAAGCAGGGGTGCGATCCACAAGGGCTTGTATTTGCTCCAAAGGCACGCCAAAGGCTTTTAAATTCACATTTCTAGTGGTGTGGTTGCTCAAAGTCATCACCATGCTAAAGGTTTTGCGATCGGGGGGTGTGGTTTGTAAAATGTAATCAAAGAGAATATTGTCATGCACGCCCCAATTGCTCTCTAAGGGTTGTGGGTAGGCTTTAGGGTTTGTGGCTAGCTTTTGGTGGGCAAATTCTAACAGGCGGGTATTGAAGATTAGGTCATCAAAGCCCTGAGTTTTGGTAAAACTATCCAAACGATTCCAAATCCCACTCCCCCCATAGTAAAAGAGATTGTGAAACCCTAGCCCTTTCATTTGGTTGCCAATCGCTGTAGGGAGACTGGGAATCTTCACGCCCATATTGACAAAATTGGTATCGTTAATGTTAAAAAGCCCGGTGATCTGCACATCTAGACTTTTGACCGTACGGCGGGCGTTTTCTAGGAATAGAGGAAAGATAAAACCATGCTTTTGATCGTCCAAGCTCTTCAAGGCGCTCACAAGGTGGATGGAATCGAATTTGGGATCAAAATGCCAACTGGAGAGCGATTCTGAGACAATGTAAAACACATGGGTGATCTTAGGTTCTAGGGAATTGGTGCTTTGGTGCTGCAATAACTTTCTCAAGTCCAGGGGGAAGCACGTGTCTTTGGGGAGATTGAAGTACGCCATGGTGGCTTCTAAAAGCGGTTTAGAGCTAAAGTTGGCAAAACGGATTTTTTGACTTTTAGAGTAGTCTCTAAAGACTAGATAGAGATTGCGGAATGCCCCAGGGGTGATCTTGCGCAAGAAGACATTCTCCACAGGTTGGATGATGAAATCTAGCGACACGCCACTGAGTGCAAAGCGCGAATTAATGGACACCAACATAAATAAGGCTAGGCATAAGATGGCCCCTCCCAGGGCAAATTTTAAAGGGAGGTCTTTGAGCAGATCATAAAAGCACACTCCCCAACGCGCCACTTTGCGGTAGAGAAAAAACCCTAGCGCGCTTAAGAAGAGCCAAATCAAGAGTTTCGTGCCAATAAAATACTCCCCCGTGAGCGCCATGCTCAACAGTGTTTTGGGGCTTTCCTCAAACACCTCTAGCAAATTGCTATCAAAGACATTCCCATAAATGCTATAGTAGGTCATGTTGGCAATTTGCAAGAATAAACAGAGCGCAAGGACAAAGAGGGCGTAGTAGGCGAGCGCCTTATAGCGCAGGCGATTGGGCGTGATGAGTCCTAGAAGCAAAAAGAGCAAGCCAAAAATCGCAACAATGCGGTTGTCGTATTTGATCCCATCGCCTAGCACTTGCCAGATGGGGGTTAAAAGCGTGCCCAAAGGCTGGTTTAGCGCGCCCTTATACACCCCCGTGTAAGCCAAAAAGCCCAACCGCAAACAGACAAAAAACGCGCTGACAAATAAGCTAAAGCACAACGCCTGAACCAATAGCAACAAGAGTTGCTGGGCAAAGGGGGGGCGTGTGCGCAAGGCTATCACTCTGGTTTGCGCGCCTTTAACTCTGCAATGTCTTTGGCATAAGCCTTAATTTTCTCTTGGGTAAGCTTGAGATCCACGCGTTGCATCACAGCCTTAAAGATCGTGTTCAAAGCTTTTTTGACCGCATCGTTGGAATTGTCCTTGCCTTTATACATGGAGCTTAACAACCCGCCGGTGTGTTCAGATTTGGTAGATTTGACAAAGGGTTCTTTAACATCAAGTTCGCTCAAGTCCACCATAAAAGAATCCACAGACTCCCCACTCATAGGCTCTACAAACACGATTTTCACATAGCCCATGGTCAACAGTGTTCCCTTCATCACATCCATACCGCTGGAGAAAATGAGCCCGGGACTAGATTTTTTTTGCTCTGTGGTTTTGGGATCGGGCCTGAGTACGATCTCCCCTCTGATCTCTAAGGCTAAATAACCATCGCGTTTTTGGGCAAAGGTCAAATCGTTTTTGTCGCTCAGATCTAAGGACTCGACTTTATAGCCCTGGTTCTTAAGCAGGTCTTGGATCTTGAGCGTGAGCTGCTGTCTGAACTTCGTTTCGTATTCTTTGGCGATATTATCGCTGTATTGCAATACGGGTTTTAACAAAATGATCTGTTCGTGGGCTGCTGGGGCTTTGTGCGCGCTGGTTTGATAGGCCAAGCGCAGAGGTACTTCATTGGTTACGGTGATCTCAGGCCCACATCCCACCAGCGCCACGCATAAACCCACACCCAGTAATCTGTATTTCCACATGTTTAACTCCTTTGAATTGTATAATCCCCACTCTTACCCCCGCTTTTCTGTTCTAGCTGAATCTCTCCCATCACCATGCTTTTATCCAAGCTCTTAGCCATGTCATAAATGGTTAAAAGCCCCACGCTCACCCCTGTGAGTGCTTCCATTTCTACCCCTGTTTGCCCTTGACACTGCACGCGCACGCGCACCAAAAACGCGCTCTCCTGAGGACATTCTAGCACCTGTACATGCACTCCGCTTAAGTTGAGCGGGTGGCACATGGGAATGAGTGTACTCGTCTGTTTAGCCCCCATGATAGCAGCAACGATAGCGGTTTGAATCACGGGGCCCTTTTTAAGCGTGTTGTCTGAAATGGCTTGGTACGCCTGTGCGCCCATGCGAATTTTGCCACTGGCGATCGCCACCCTATGGGTGGATTCTTTAGCGCTCACATCGACCATGGTGGGCTGGTTTTGTGCGTCTAGATGGCTGAATGTCATTTTTTAGGGCGGAACACTTGGATATGCTCCGGGTTGCCTTCAATATAACGCCCCCCAATCAAATCAATACAATAGGGAATGGCAGGGAAAACCACTTCTAAGCATTCTTGAATGCTTTTGGGTTTGCCGGGCAAATTGACAATGAGACTTGAGCCTCTAATGCCCGCGCTCTGACGCGAGAGAATCGCCGTGGGTACATACTTCAAGCTAGCCATGCGCATCAGCTCCCCAAAGCCAGGCAACATCTTAGAACACACCGCTTGCGTGGCCTCAGGGGTTACATCTCTAGGGGCTGGCCCCGTACCCCCTGTGGTAACAATGAGATCGCAACCTTTGGCATCGCTCAAGTCTATGAGTGTTTGTACAATACTCTCTTGATCGTCAGCGATCAAGGCGTATTCAAATTCTAAGGGGTTGCAAATATAACGCCCTAAAACCTCTTTAATCGCCGGCCCGCCCAAATCCGCATACACCCCCAAAGAAGCGCGATCGCTGGTCACAACAATGCCGATCTTAATACATTCCATGCGTCCCTTTCACGCCAATAAACCGCTGCCCTTCAAAGGGTGGCTTTGATCTTTAGCATACACCCTCTGCTTATTTTGCAAATAATACTTCCAAATGGGGGCGTTATGCTTAAAATCCTCAATGAACGCGCCATACAGCTCTAGGGGGGCTTGGCGGTGCTCAGACATCAGCCCCACCATGTAAGAGCTCTGCGATACGAGTACATCACCCCTAGAGTGCGCCATTTTGAGCACCACACCGCGCGCCTGCGCCTTTGTTTGCCAATCTTGAAACCATGCCTGCAATAAGGGCATGTGCACATCAAAACTCAAGCCTTCAAATTCTGATTCTTGAGCGCGCACCACGCCGGTAAAAACACAGAACGCCCCGCAATTATGCGCCACGCACTCGCGTTCCCATTGGGTGTAAAACCTAGCCGTGTCCAGCGCGCCCTCAACGACCTCTAGCAAACTACCCCCCACACACCGGAGGCATCAGCACCACCCGATCTCCATGCTTTAGAGGTGTGTGGATATTGTCCACTAGAACACCATTGATCGCAATCGCGCTCAAGGGTAGCCAAGATTTCAAGCTCTCTTTTTGCGCTAAAACAGTCTTTAACGCGCTTAGATCGCTAATATCAAGTTGCATGCTCTCTTCTGGGATAGGTCCTAAAAATTCTACACTGATCATTAGAGTAAATGCCCCATTCTATTTTTTTTGGTTTCCAAATACTGCTGGTTATGGCAATTGCTAGGTACAATGATACTACAGCGTTCCACCTTAACAAAAGCGCTCAAAGCCTGCACTTTCTGGGGGTTATTGGTGAGGAGGTGAATATGTGTAACACCATAGTACTCTAGAATATCCTTGACAATGCCATAATCGCGCTCATCATCCTTAAAACCGATAGCGCGATTAGCCTCAATAGTATCATAGCCCTGATCTTGCAGGGCGTAGGCATTGATCTTGTTAAATAACCCAATGCCCCGCCCCTCTTGACGCAAATAAATGAGCATGCCCCCCTGTGCGTGCGCGTGTGCAATCCTTTGCAAGGCCAACTCTAACTCCCCCCCGCAATCACATTTTTGCGACCCAAAAACATCCCCAGTCAAGCATTCCGAGTGCAAACGCACCAAAGGGCTACTGGATAAGTGCGGGGTGAAGACCACGAGGTGATCCCAGCTAAAACCCCCCTTGTTCTCTCTAAAGGACTGAATCAAAAACTCCCCAAACTTAGTGGGTAGCTTGGCTTGGTTGGAAATCTGGACACTACGCCGCATAAACCGCCTTTTAAAAATGGCATTCTAGCACTCGAAAGTAATATTATGGTGAAAAGACTTAACTTTGCTTGAAAGTATTCTTATTATGAATTCCCAAGGCTCTAGCAAGACCTAGATTTTGAATCACAAAGCCGATAAAATCCATGCCAAAAAGAGCGAGCGTTCCTAAAACCTTAGAACCCCATAATCTCTTTTGGCGGTCTTGAATGCACTGAGTCCAACGGAAAAAGAGTTCACCGAGCAAAGGTCCCATGGTGGGTGTGCAAATTAAATCCTGCCAACTAGGAATCTCTACAAAAGCTTCTAACCCGTATTCCCAAAAAAAAGTAGAAACCATGAAGGTGAAGAACACACAGACATATCTGTTATACCCGGCCACTCTGGCTTGCATGTAGTAGATCGCACCAAAATAGGGGTGCAACACTCCATTGAAGATAAAGAGATCGTGATCAAACTGGGGGCCTAAGAGTACATTTTGACACCAACTGAGCCAGCCAAATTTTTCCTTAGTCCAATGTGTTACACTCTCGGGCATCAAATACAGCCCCACAATGCCCAGCACAAAACTCACACCTAGAATCCCCACACTAGCACCTAGGTATCTGGAGCGGTGGTTAGGAACATAATGGCACATGACAATGGATGGCAACAATCTTGAAAATCACCTTTCTGCAATGATCTAGGCGGGCATTGTCGCACAACACAACTTTAAAAATCATTAGGGTTTTCTTGCTATAAATCCATCTCATGATGGAGTGTATATGGCAATTTTTGGTAAATTGAGTTCGCTTGCGCCTCTTTTTGGCAAGACGGTAGAGTTAGAGTTTCTTTGTGCCTATTTGCAAAGCGTGTTAGACAAGGCGCACCCCCACCACCAAAGCCTTATGGAACAGGCGGTGGAGTCTGTGAAGCGCGATTTAGATCATGGCATACATGCCATGCAGATCGTCTATCACCCCACGCATGGGCTCTTAGAAACCCACCGCCAGTACATAGATTTTTTGCTAGTGGTGCAGGGCAAGGAACAAGTCGTCTTTGGGGATCGTGCGGATCTGTGCGTACAAACCCCCTATGATCCCAAGCGCGATCAAGAAACCTATGCGGATAGCCCTTTGCTTTCTGCGGTGTGCATGCATGCGGGCATGCTGGGCGTGTTTTTAGATTATGACGCGCACACCACACGCCCTATTAGCGATGATTTGGTGCGTAAAGTGGTGGTGAAAGTGCCTAAGAATTTAATCAAGTTAAAACTATAAGAGTGTTAGGTGAGGTATTTTTACATCGTATTGGGGTTTTTGTGTGGGGTACTGGGGGCCAGCACGCTAGAGGGGGTTTATGAAACCCAGTCTTTTCTTTACATGAAAAGTTCCTATGTGGAATTTTTCAAATACAAAGGGAAGTATTACGCCTATGGGATCGCCAATGTAGATGGCTCGCAAGCTAGGAGAGATGTTTACAATAAAAATCCGGCCTTGCGTGGTCGTAGCGATAAGGGGGTGGTGTTTTTGTACGACTTAACCTGTGTGGATAAGGACACCTATAAAAACGGGCGGGCTTATAATTTCTACGATGGGCGCACTTACTACGTGCAGGTGCGCCAAAAGAAAAACGGAGATTTGAAATTCCTGCCCAGCTTCGATCGACGTGGTTTCTTTGGCAAAACCTTTATTTGGAAAAAGCTTAACAACGCCTACTTGACAGAACATGGCATTGTCAAACCGGACTTCTCTAGGGTGTTAGAAACCCTAAAGGAAATCCAAAGAGAAGACTAATGCATCTCTAAGTATTTCAGAGCGATCCGGAGCGCGTTGGTGGCCGCGCCCACGCGGAGCTGATCGGCCACGCACCACAGATGCACGATCTTAGGATCAAAGAGATCGGATCGGATTCGTCCTACAAAGCTTTGATCGGTGTGGCTGGCTAGAATGGGCATGGGGTAAAGGGCTTGGGTAGGGTCGTCCTGCACGATCACGCTGGGCGCGTTGCTCAAAATCTCTCTAACTTCGCGCGCGCTAGTGGGGCGCGCGCAATGCACACTCAAGCTCTCGCTATGGCTTCTGAGGACGGGCACACGCACACAGGTCGCGCTGATGGGAAAATTGGCATGCATGATCTTATGAGTCTCTTGTACCATTTTCATCTCTTCTTTAGTGTAGCCGGAAGGCAAGAATGCGTCGATGTGGGGGATCACATTGAGCGCAATGGGGTGGGGGAAAATAGCGCAAGTGAGATCGCCTTGCATCTGGGCACGCAACTCCGCCATACCTCTATTGCCTGCCCCGCTCACTGCCTGATACGTACTGACATCAACGCGCGTGATACCCAAGACTTGATGCAGGGGGTTTAGGAGTTGTACCATCTGGATGGTAGAACAATTGGGGTTAGCGATGATATTTTTAGGGCAGATATGCAAATCGCTAGGATTGACTTCTGGCACAACTAGGGGGACATCTTCATCCAAGCGAAAATAACTCGTGTTGTCCACCACCAACGCCCCAGCACGCGCTGCACTGGGCGCAAACTCTGCGCTCACCTTCCCCCCCGCGCTGAAAAAAGCAATGTCTATTTTCTCTTGAGCAAAGACCTCATGAGTGGTTTCTAAAATGTGGTAAGCACGCCCAAAGGCACTAAGGGGCGTACCCGCGCTTCTTTGGCTGGCTAAGGGCACAAAATGCGCTACAGGAAAATCCCACTCCTCTAACAACGCAATGATTTGCGCGCCCACCGCTCCGCTTGCCCCTACTAGGGCGATATTATAGCCCTTCATTCGCTCACCATCGCTAAGGCCTTTAAAAAACTCAAATGATTCACTTGTACACCCGTTGTCATATTCTTAAGAGTCAAACTGCGCGTACGCACTTCTTCCTCTCCTAGCACTACCACGAACTCATGCCCTTTATGATTAGCATAACTAAAAGGTTTTTTGAGTTTCTCAATTTCAGGGTACAATTCGGCATTCACATCGCTTTGGCGAAATTTCTGTGCCACCTGGGACGCATAGGCAAAATCTTTAGCGTCCATGCATACTACCAACACCCGCGCGCTTGTGGACTTGCTTTCCACTAGCTCGAGTTCCTCTAGCCCCACTAAAAGCCTATCTAACCCAATGGATGCGCCTACACCCGGGAAGTTCTGCGCGCTAAAGCTCTTAGAAAGATTGTCATAGCGCCCACCAGAGCACACGCTCCCCAAAGTGGCAAGAGAATTCAACGTGGTTTCATAGACGATCCCAGTGTAATAGCCCAAGCCCCTTGCAATAGAAAAATCTACCTTGAAATGCTCCGGATTGATCTCTAAGCAGAGCAAGAGATCAAAGAGACGTTCTAACTCTTCTAAGCCCTCTTTGAGAGTGGTGTCAAAAGTTTTTAGATACGCCACATCTTTGAAAAACTCTATGGGGTCGCCATTTTGTTTTGTGTTGACAATGCGTAAAAAATCTGTAAAGTCTAAATTAGGGAAGAGGGTCTTAAGCTCTAAAAGCACCCCCTCCTGCCCGATTTTGCTTAATTTGTCCACCACCCGTAAAAGCGCGCGGATATCCTCTTTGGCATGCACGCCAAAATGTCTACAGAGCCCATTTAGGATTTTGCGGTGGTTGATCCACACGCTAAACTCCTCCAAGCCTAGAGCCTTGAGACTGGCGATGATCACTTGGATGATCTCGCTATCGCATAACAGACTCGCGCTCCCGATGAAGTCAAAATCGCATTGGGTAAATTCCCGGTAACGCCCCTTTTGCGCCCTCTCCCCCCTAAAGACATTGCCAATCGCATAACGCTTGAAAGGCAAGCCCAAAGTATGGTGGTGTTGGGCAACAAAACGCGCTAGGGGTAAAGTTTGATCAAAGCGCAAACCCACCTCGCGCTTGCCATGGTCTTTAAAGCGATAAATCTCTTTTTGAATATCTCCAGCTTCTTGAGTGAGAATCGAGGCGTATTCTAAATGAGGGGTTTCAATGGGCACAAAGCCAAAACTTCTAAAGACGCTGGCTAGCTTGTCCAACACCGCGCCCTTAGCCATCGCCTCTCTGGGCAGTCTGTCTCTAAAGCCACTCAGGGTTTTGGGGGTGATCATGGCGATCCTTTATTGAGATACCCTAATTATAACCATTTAACCAAAGGCGCGCTTTTAAGTGAGCGGTTTTCCAATGAGAACGATCTCCGCTTAAAGCAATCCTAGAACCCTTTGGGCATGCCCCTTGGCCTGCACATCGTAAAGCGCATGGGCGATCTTGCCCTCCTTGTCGATCACAAAGGTGGATCGAATCACGCCCTCTACTTCCTTGCCATACACGTTTTTAGTGCCATAAGCCCCATAGGCCTTTAACACCTCTAAATGCGGATCGCTCAAGAGTTCAATATTGAGTCCCTCAGACTCGATAAAGTGGCAATGACTCTTAGCATCATCAGGGCTTACACCCAAAATCACCGCGCCCTTAGCCTCAAACTCTGCTCTTAGTTTGGTGAAGTCCTGCGCCTCTATGGTGCAACCGGGGGTATTGTCCTTAGGGTAGAAGTAAAGCACCACGCTTTTCCCTAAAAAGTCTTTCAAGCTCACGTCTTTGCCATGGGCACTCTTCAGAGTGAAAGCGGGGGCGGGGGTATTTTGTTGTAATTGCATTGTTTCTCCTTTGTATTAGTATAAAATGACGCACACGGCCATAGGGCCATGTACACCAAAGACGGTTTGTAACTCAATATCGGCCGTACGGCTGGGTCCGCCAATAAAGAGTAGGTTTGTGGGCAGTCTATCTGCCTTTTGGGCCTTTAAAGTGGCCAGTCCCTGTGCCAAGTCGCGCACAATGGCTGTTTTTTCCAATAAGAGAACGCACTTGAGCGTGATGAGCGAAGTGAGGCGAGGGGCAAGCGGAGAGGAGACCACGCCCACCATCCCCAAATTAGCCACCCCACACGCGCCCTTTAAAATGGCCGTGTCTATACTAAAAATCTCCTCTCTGAAATCCTCCACAGGCCTGTCATAGGGGATTTTTTGGTAGTGGTTTTCAGGGTCGATCGCTTCTAAGGCGCAGGGCAAATTGGTGGCGTGCAACACCTTTTGACTCTCAAAGGCCTTCAGAGCCGCCTGTATGTCCGTGGCCAAACTCTCAGGACTGGAATTAATCACCTCAGCGCGGTTAAGTGCTTGGAAGTGCTTGTACTCTTCTAGCAGATCCTCCTTAGTGTCCAAAATTAGGTTTTCAAAGGGCATGGCTTCAGAGGCGATCGTGTGGCGTTTGAGCGCGCTTTGGACACGCTCAAAGATAACCTGTTTGCTACTCATAAACCACCCCTTCTAAGGCCTTGACTTGGGCGTGCAAATTGGCATGCACTACGGGCATTTCGCGATGCTTGAGCCAGTGTTTGAGCACGGGCGTATAAACCCCCACCCACTTGCCCAGCGGCGCAACCCAGCCACTAAGCTTTAAAAACGTACGCCACAAACCCCCATTACAGGCCAACTTCGCAAAGGCTCTCATGCTCAATTCCTCTAGCTTGCTATGTTGGGTGTCTTTATAGCCCCGCACCACACCCCGCCCCTCGTGGCTTTTCTCTGCACGCAAATCCCTAATGAGCTCAGGAAGGGGAATTTTGACCGGGCACACCTCCCCACAACGCCCGCATAAACTGCACAGATTGGCGATGTGGGCGTAATTGTCCAACCCAAAGAGTTGGGGGGTGATCACCACGCCAATAGGTCCAGGGTAAGTGGCTAAGTAGGCATGCCCGCCGATTTTGTCATAAACAGGGCAATGGTTTAAACAAGTCCCACAGCGGATACAAGAGAGCGCGCGGTAATACTTTTCATCGGCCAAAATATTGCTACGGTTGTGATCCAATAGAATAATATGCACTTCCTTAGGGCCATCTAACTCGTCTTCCTGTCTGGGGCCTGTGATAATGTTTTGATAACAGGTAATGGGCACACCCACCGCGCTGGGGCAGAGTAGATTATTGAGAATCGCCGCATCTTCAAAGCTCTCCACCATTTTTTCAATCCCACAGATAGCCACATGGATGTCGCATGCAGTGGTGCACATGCGTCCATTACCCTCATTTTCTACCAGCCAAATCGCCCCCTCATTAGCGATCGCAAAATTCACTCCAGAGAGCCCCATTTTGAAGCCTTCAAACTCCCCGCGCATGTGCTTTCTAGCGATGCCATTAAGCTTTTCTGGCTCGCTTTCCAAAGGTGCGCCTAATTTCTCTTGAAAAATCTGCCCCACTTGGTGGCGGTTCTTGTGGATCGCTGGGACCACAATATGTACCGGGTGTTCGTCAATGAGTTGGATGATGAGCTCGCCTAGATCGGTTTCCTTAGCCACGATGCCTTTTTCATGCATGTATTGGTTTAGCCCGATTTCCTCGCTGGCCATGGACTTACCCTTTAAAATGCGGTCTACGCCCTTTTGCTTGGCCAGATCGTAGATAATGTCATTAGCCTCTTTGGCGGTGCTAGCATAGTGCACAACAAAGCCGTTCCTCGTGGCGTTTTCCTCAAAGCGTTGCAAGTACATGTCCAGTTGGGCTAAGACTTTGAGCTTGGCGTTCTTGCCCATCTCGCGCAAACGCTCCCATTGCGGGTAACGGCTACTCAGTAAATCCCTGCGCTTGTGAATCAAAGTGTCCATCGCCGATCGTAAATTAGTGCGCAGCTGCGCGTCCCCTAGTTTTTCAGTAATGACTTTTTCATAATCCTGATCGCTATGGGTTGTGGTGTGTGTCATGCAGGGCCTCCAATGCCCACTCTTTGGGCTAAAAAGTCATAGAAGTGCATCGCCTTCGTGTTGCTGTGCATTTTAGCCATCGCTCCGCTAATGTTTAACAAACAACCCGCATCTGCAGACAACACATACTCCACTTGGCGACTCTCGATGTCCTTGATTTTATCCTGCACCATGGCATAGGAAATCTCGGGCTCTTTGATTGCAAAAGTTCCCCCAAACCCGCAACACTCCTCCTCGCGCTCTAGTTCCACTAGCTCCACATTATCCAATTGGGCGATGAGCTTCTTAGCGCTCGCAACCACTTTAGAGACCCGCAAGGCATGGCAGTTGGAGTGCCAAGTAACCTTAATGGGCGCGCCCTTGTCCTCATAGCACACCCCTAATTGTTTGTCCAAGAATTCAGAGAGTTCAAAGACTCGCGCACAAAAGTGCCTGACTTCTTCATAGTCTGGATGCCCCTCAAAGAGTTCCAAATAGTCATGGGACATCATGCCCACGCAAGACCCGCTAGGCACGATGATGGGGTGATCTTGTGTGAAGAGTCGAATATTGTGCAAAGCGACTTGGCGGCTTTGATCGTAGTAGCCGGAGTTATAGCTAGGTTGCGCGCAACAGGTTTGATCTTTCTTAAAAACCACCTCAACCCCCTCTTTTTGGAGGAGTTTGATACAATTCAAGGCCGTATGGCTATAAACGCCTCCTCCTAAACAAGTCGCAAAAAAATACACTCTCATCCAAACTTCCTCATTCAGTAATTCAATCGGGCCATTATAGCCAAAGCCAATTAATGTTGGAAAAACTCGGCCATCACTTCGCCCTCTTTAGGAATGGGGAAAAAGATGTCCAAATTAGGTGAAATGAAAACTCGACTCCCCTCTTTGATGATGATGATGGGGTGTAACTTACCCTTATCTTTGAGGATTTGGGCGATGATTTGGTTTAAACCCATGCCTGTTTGGCGTGTCAATTGCATCAATAAAAAATCCCCAAACAAATTATTCTTGCCGGTTTTATTAGCGATGGCTGATGTGAGGGCGATCAACAACCCATTGGAAAGGGTGGAGACAAGCAAGGGCATGCCATAGCGTTGGAAATTATGTGTGATGACTTCACCCACTAGCCCGCTATAACCCTTGACATCAGCCCCCTTAGCATTGGTGAGCATGATATTGACCCCATGCGGGGTGATGATGCGCGTCCATACAATATTTAAGCGGTAATCCCCGATCTTATTGTCATTATTGTAGTAACCAATCACCTTAGAGCCCTTGGGGATCAAGACCGCTTTTCCCATGTTGGCAAAGACATCGCTCTCCACTTGGGCAATGACTTTGCCAGCCAATTGCGAACTAATGGGGGTGATCAAAAAGGCCGGAATGAGCTTGTCTGGAGTTAGGGTACGCAAGAGTTTGTTTTCATGGGTGGCAATATCCTTACTTTTGAGATTGTCAAAACCCTTAGAGCCATAATCTATTTCTAACCCCCCCTCTGGAATGTCTAAGGGCGGTTCTATTTCAAAGGCTTGGATGCGCGTAGCGAGCATGTCTAGGCGTTGCACTTCTTGTTCTTGTTCTAAAGTGTCTTGTACTGGGGGGGTGGGGGGTGGGGGTGGGGGGTGTTGTTTGGCTTGCTGGAGTTGGGTTTGCAGGGTTTCTATATAGCGCGCGTCTGCTTGGATTTTTGCTTGGAGTTGGGCGTAATCCTGGGGGGTGGGAGTGGGTGTTTGGGGTTCTTGAGGGGCTTCAAAGAGATAGTCAGAAAGGGGGTAATTGGGTTCTTCTAACTGGGGAGTTGGGGTGGGTGGAGTGGGGCGGTGTACCCATAAAGAAAGAGCGATAATACCCCCCATCGCGCCCAAAGTAATAAGAATTTTGCGCCCCCATTTGTTCATGGCTTGGTGCGGCGCACACAGGCGTGTTGTTTGCCTTCTCTAAGCGTCCATTTGTCTGCGATGTCTTCGGCGATCAAATAATCCCCCACAATACGCGTATTGATAGGATTATCATAACCATCCACGACTTTATAGAGCACGGGGAATTTGACTTGGGAGTGCTGGCGGTTGAATTTGAAATAAGTAAAATGCGCGTCATTGAAAATATCTAGGGGGGTGATGGCATTTTTGCGTTTAAAGCCAACCTTACACAGCCACAGACAGAACCACGCGCGTTTTCTCTCCTGCAAAAGGCGGTACCCCCTTTGAATCTGACTCTTTTCTACCAACATCACATTGGTGGCATCTCCAATCTTAAGATAATGTGAGTCGTCTTGGGTCTGCTCGCTGGGCGGGGCTTCTTCAAGAGGAGATTGCAAAAGGGCTTGGGGTTGTTCTTGGTGGGCAAAAAAATGCCGCTGGGAGACATAGACGCTTAGAGTGGGGTTTTTCGAACTAGTGAAGGTGGTCGAAAAGATGTAGAAGGCATAAATCTTGCCACTCTTGCCAATGACATCTAGATTCGAATCGATGCCAATTTGTAAAGGTTTGACTAAGAGTATATTGCTATTTTGGTGCGCGTCCGTGTTCAATACCTTACTGCTAAAACCCACCGAATCGCCCAAGATCACTTCTAAAATGGGTTCTTCAAAGACAAACATGGTTACCATAGCGTAGCGCAGGCGAATCCTGTGGGTTTCGCCTAAATGGTAGTCAATGAATAAAGTGTTGTCTAGGTCTTGGCGTTTCTTATAGAAAAAACTCTTCTGAATGGCGTTGAGATCTTGCATGGGATGGAGGGGGGCTTCTTCTTCCTCTTCTTGGGAGGGCTGTGCCACCACCCCGGGACTCTCAACCCCCCAAAGCCCCGCAGACAGCACAGCGACCATCACTAATTTTGAAAACTTCATGAGTGCATGCTAACACAAAATACTGCGGATCGCCATTAAGCCGCTCTCCTGCCTGTAGCCCTCCCTTTTTGCCACACTGGCTAGAAATGAGAGAATGAAGACAAGGATTAAGTAAAATTAAGCATAATACCCCCTTGATTCCATTGAAAGATTCGCCATGTTGTACTATCTTTATGCCTACTTCAATATCAATATTTTCCAATACTTGACCTTTCGAGCAGGGCTGGCCTTTTTTATGAGTTTCTTTGCCTGCGTGTATCTCATGCCCGCTTTTATCAAGTGGGCTAAGGCCACAAAAGCCAGCCAACCCATTTCTGAATTCATTCCTCACCAAAACAAAAAAGACACCCCCACGATGGGCGGGGTGGTGTTTTTGGGGACAACCATCGGAGCTTCCTGCTTGAGCGCGCGCCTAGATAACCCCTTTGTGTTGTTGGGGTTGTTTAGCCTGCTGGCCTTTGGGGGGATTGGCATGCAAGATGATTACACCAAAATCACACAAAAAAAGAATGCGGGCATTTCTGCGCGCTGGAAAATGGGTTTGCTCTTTTTGGTCTCTTTGTGCATCGCCTACGCGCTCTACACATTGATCGATGAGAAAAACCTCTATGTGCCCTTTTTGAAAACCCCCCTCTTCTCCTTCAAAAATCACCCAATTTTACTGCTAGGTTTTTGGGTACTGGTCTTTCTCTCCACCAGTAACGCCGTCAATCTCACTGATGGGCTAGATGGCTTGGCCACCGTGCCTAGTATTTGCGTGTTATTGAGCTTGAGTGTGTTTATTTATGTGGTGGGCAATGCGGAATTTAGCAAGTATTTGCTCTACCCCAAAGTGATCCACAGCGGGGAGGTGGTGGTGGTCTCTGCTGCGCTCATGGGGGCCTTGCTGGGCTTTTTGTGGTTTAATGCCTTTCCTGCTGAAGTGTTCATGGGAGATAGCGGGAGCTTGGGGATTGGGGGGTTTATTGCCTACATGGCCATTATCACCAATAATGAAATTTTATTAGTGTTGATGGGGTCGGTTTTTGTGCTAGAAGCCCTGTCGGTGATCTTGCAAATTAGCAGTTATAAGGTACGCAAAAAGCGCATTTTTGCCATGGCCCCTTTGCACCACCATTTTGAATCCAAGGGCTGGCCTGAAAATAAGATCATCTTGCGCTTTTGGATTGTGGCGATCTTAAGCAATCTTGTGGCCCTGCTCAGCCTCAAAGTGCGTTGATACTAAGTACTTTTTGGGTTTTTGTGTGCTAGACTTGCCCAAGTGTAATAAGTCAGGCGGTGGGTAGATGATCTCTTTACTTGGATATGGACGCACTAATCAGGCTTTTGCCGTTTATTTTGCCCAGCAGGGTTTGTCCTGCGCCATCTATGACGATGCGATCCACACCCCAGCCACCACGTCCCACAACCAGCCCCTGCTCCCCTCCAGTGCTTTTAACCCCGCCCACTCGTCTTTAGAGATTATCAGCCCCGGGATTCCCCCCCACCACCCTCTAGTGTTGGCTAGCCACCACTTGTGTAGCGAATATGATTACATCGCCCAGATCAAAACCCCCCCGCCTAGCTGTTTTGTGAGCGGCACCAATGGGAAGAGCACCACTACCGAGATGTTGGGCTTGCTCTGTGCGCCCTATGGGGCCCAAGTGGGCGGGAATATCGGCACGCCCCTAATCGAGCTTGAAGACGCGCCCTTGTGGATTTTAGAAACCAGCTCCTTTAGTTTGCACTACACCAAGCATTACGCCCCTGATTTTTATGTGCTATTGCCCTTAGCTCAAGATCATGTAAGTTGGCATGGGAGTTATGGCAACTATGTACGCGCCAAGCTCAAACCCCTCTGCCTAATGGCCCCTTCTAGCCCCGTGTGGCTAGAGGCGCGCTTGCAAGATCACCCCCTCGTGCGCCAAGTTTCCCAAAAGCCTGACAAGCCCGATTTTATCTTTTATGAAAACTCCGCGCATTTGGCTGATCGCATGGGCTTGGAAATTTCTAAGGTGCGCTTTGAAGAACCCTTTTTACTAGACGCGTTGCTGGCTTTGAGCGCAGCCAAAGCAGCGTGTGGGGAAGTGGATTACGATCGTCTCAACACCTACACCCTGCAACCCCACCGCCTGGAGATCTTTCAAGACGCGCTGGCGCGCACATGGGTTAATGACAGCAAGGCGACTAATGTGGATGCCACTTTAAAGGCTTTAGCCCGTTTTCAAGACCGCTTTGTGCATTTGATTGTGGGCGGGGATACCAAGCAAGTGGATTTAACCCCCCTCTTTGAAGTCTTGGCGCGCATGCAAACGCGCATTTATACCATTGGGGCCAGCGCGCAACAAATGTCCCAGATGGCTAGGGAATATGGGGTGTCGGCTCTGCGTTGTGGGGATGTGGCCAGCGCGGTGCGCGCGATCAAGGCGTGTTTAAAGCCCGACCAAGTGGCTTTGCTCTCGCCTAGCGCGGCTAGCTTAGATCAATTCAAATCTTATCAAGAACGCGGCGATCTCTTTAAAGCCTGTGTCTTGGAGTCCTGATGGCAATTGTGCGCGCGTTTTTACTCTGCTGTCTGTGCTTGTTGGGGGTTGTGCGGGCTGAAAGCGATCCCGATACTATCGATCTCTACTTGCTTTTAAAGCAGATCAGCCAGCTTAACCAGGTGATCGCGCGCTATGAAAAAGACCCCATCAAACGCTCAGAAGTCCCCCTTTATAGCGATCAAAAAAACGATCTCATCCACACCTTTGCTCTGCGCCTGCTCAATAGCCAAGAACATATCGGCATTGATATCGACCAGAATTTAAAGCAGCAGGCGCATCTCAAGCAGGTGTTGCTCAAAAGCAGTAAAAATAACGATCTGTACACATATGTATTGAGCACCCTAGAGCTCAAGAGCCTAGAAGCTGATCAACAGATTTATGATTTCTTGGAAAAATTGCGCACCTCTTTAGACTTCTTTAGCCAAGAAAAAGATGTCAAAAACCTTAGCATGGTGATCTTGCTCAAATTAGAGAGCGCGGCGGCTAAAAGTTATGTCCTCCCCCCTGACTTAGACGCGCTCAAGTTGCACCAGCTTCAAGAAAGCCTCAATAATTACAAGCTCAAACTCAAAACCTATCTAGAGGTGCTCCACTATATCCAAGCCCACCCCTCCCAGGTGCTCTCTAAAAATGTGCTATTCAACATCGACATGCATTGGATCTTGGATCGCATTGCCGGGGTCATCAACGCCATTTTTCCAAGTTCGCATGGACTCCAAAGCGCAAAGATTTTTCTCTCCCTAGCGCTCTTGTTGATCTTACTCACATTTAGAAAGCTCGCCACCGCGCTTTTTATGAAGGTGCTCGATCTCTTCGTGCGCTTCAGCCGCAAGGATCAACAAGTCCAGCAGAAAGTCCGCGACAGCATTCTAGCCCCCATCTCTACTTTCTTACTCATTTACAGCTTTGACATCTCCATAGATATTTTATACTACCCCCAGCCCGCCCCCCTCAAATTCAACATGTATTTAGGAGTGATCTACATCTGCTTGCTAGGTTGGCTAGGAATTGCCCTGTTTAAAGCCTATGGGGCAGCTCTTTTGGCAAGCTTGGCTTCTAAACGCAATGGTTTTAGACGCGAGGTGGTGAATTTGATTTTAAAAGTGGCCTATTTCTTCATTGTGATCATCATCATCTTAGCCGTGTTGAAGCAACTAGGCTTTAATATCTCGGCCATCATCGCTTCGCTGGGCATTGGCGGCTTGGCTGTGGCGTTAGCCGTGAAGGACTTGTTGGCTAATTTCTTCGCCTCCGTGATCTTGCTCTTGGATAATTCCTTTGGGCAGGGGGATTGGATTGTGTGCGGAGAAGTAGAAGGCACTGTAGTAGAGATGGGGCTTAGACGCACTACAGTAAGGGGCTTTGACAACGCGCTATTGTTCGTGCCCAATTCTGAGCTTGCGGGCAAATCGATTCGCAACTGGAATCGGCGCAAAGTGGGGCGGCGCATTAAAATGAATATCGGGTTGACTTATGGGTCTTCGCGCGAGAACTTAGCTAAATGCGTGTTGGCGATCCGCACCATGTTAGAACAACACCCCCACATCGCTCGATACGCCGATTTAGACGCGTCTGCCAAGCGCGAGCTCAACGCCCAGCATGACTACATCATGGATCGCGAACACATCGTGTCTATGGACGATTTGATGGGCTATAAATCTAATCTCTTTGTCTATGTGGACAATTTTGGGGACAGCTCCATCAATATTTTAGTATATTGTTTTTCTAAAACTGTGGTGTGGGGAGAGTGGTTGGCGGTGAAAGAAAATGTCATGCTAGAGATCATGCGCATTGTCGAAGAATTGGGCTTGAGTTTTGCTTTCCCCTCTCAGAGTGTGTATTTAGAGAGTGTGCCTAGCGATTTGAAGCGGAGTTGGTAAAGGAGAGTTGTGTTTAAAAATCTCAAGCTAGGGGTCAGAAGCGTTTTGATGAACTCCATCATCTTGGTCATTTCTTTCGCCCTCGTGGGGGCGTATTTCATTCACGAAACAACAGAAATGCTCGTCAATGATGCAGATAAGACAGTGCAGAGCCAAGCTCTAAACAGGGCTAAAATGATCGTCTTAGAGCTCAATAGCCTTGCCCAGTCTTTGGCGCATTATGTCGCTTATTTTTCTGATGACGGGTTTTCTTTATTGCAAAAGGCTTCTGATCAAGCGCTCTCACACAATGTCGAAAAGCTTGTGTTGAACAAGCATTTTGTACGCGAAGCGTGGCTGGTGTTTTTGCAAAATAAACAGCCCATCAAGAGCTATACGGCATTTGAAGAACCCGATGAAACGGTCGAATTTTTCCACAATGCTCCCTTGATTTTGCAATCCCCCCTAGTGGCTCAGGTTATACAAGACCCCAAACCCATCCGCTCTCGAGTGGATTTTACCCCCCTTGTCAATGGTACAACGCGTTTTGGGACAACCATTGCCATGCCTATCTTTGATTCTAAAAAAAACTTGGTGGCGGTGGCTGGGATTTTCATCAACATGGAAATGTTGCAGGATACGTATTTTCCTACCAGTACGAGTGATAATGGATTTTTCATGGGAGGGGGGAATCGCATCTTGGCGATCAATCGTGATCACAGCTTGCAGGGCAAGACCTTCCATGACGTGATGAAGACCCGCGAAGCTAAGGCAATTGAAGAGTTTAGAGAAAAAGCTCAAGAAAATACCATGACCCATAACATCTTTTATTCTGATGTCCTCAAATCAGAGGCGATCTTTGCTCTGTACACATTCCACCCCTTTAAAACGATCAAACAGGGGCATAATTGGATGATTGGGGCAGTGATTTCCAAAAAAGATTTACAAAAACACATCGATAAAATGCGCTGGGAGATCGTCATCATCATCGCGATCATGCTCGCCCTCACGATGAGCGCGGTCTTTTTATACATCCATTACAGCATCGTTAAGCGCATACAATGCGTTTCTGGCACTTTAGATCGCTTTTTCCAATTACTCAGCCACAAAGAGGTGTCCATCACCTTTCATGAATCTGGCTATCATGACGAAATAGGCCACATGCTCGCTAGCATTAATGAGAATGTCTTGAGAATTCAGACGAATTTTCAAAGCGATAACGAAATCTTAGCCGATGTGATCTCTGTGGCCTCCGCAGTAGAACAGGGCCGCATCACCCAGCGCATCCATGCTAGAGCTAGCACCCCCAATGTCGCCAAGCTGATACAGACCATCAACACCATGATAGATTTCTTAGAGAAACGCGTGGGCGCGGATTTAAACCATATCTTAGAAGTGGTGCGCGCCTATCAAGATTTGGACTTCACGTCCAAACTCCAGCGTGCCAAAGGGGATTTTGAAATCGCCACCAACCAGCTAGGCACGGAGATCATTAGAATGTTGCGCACGTCTTCAGACTTTGCCAAGATTCTCAATGACAAATGTCTAGGCTTGAATCACAGCATGGAGACATTGGTCGCTAAGTCCACCCAGCAGTCCGCAGAGATCAAGCACACCACCCACAGCATCGAGGCGATCACCCAGCGTATTAGCGATGTGAGCAATAAGAGCGATAGCATGATCGCCCAAAGTCATGAGATCAAAAATGTTGTAGAAATGATCTCAGAGATTGCCGATCAAACCAATTTATTAGCCCTGAACGCCTCTATCGAAGCCGCGCGCGCGGGCGAACATGGGCGTGGCTTTGCCGTGGTGGCTGATGAGGTGCGCAAACTGGCCGAGCGCACCCAAAAGTCTTTGGGCGAAATTGAGTCTAATATTAATGTCTTGGTACAAAGCATCGCAGAGAACTCCAGCGCGATCAAGGAGCAGGCAGACGCAGTGTTGGGCATCAATAAATTCATCACCCAATTTGATGTAAATTTAAGCCATAATGTAGACATTGCCAACAAATGCCTCTTGATTAGCAAGGACATCGAAACCATTGCCACGGATATCCTAGATGACACCAGTAAAAAGAAATTTTAAGGTAAAATATGCTACACCCACCAGCTCACCAGCTCACCAGCTCACCAGCTCACCAGCTCACCAGCTCACCAGCTCACCTGTGTTTTTGTCCCTGTTAGAGATTGAACCCTTCGGGGTGTTTGAAGCGCCCAACAGTCTTTAAGGAGAGATGGCATGTTTACGAATCTAAAATTAGGCACTAAGATTGTTTTAGTCATTTCCGTGGTCCTCTTTGTGCTCTTTGGGGTGCTGGGGTTTGTTTTGCTCACCAACGCCAACATCACGATGAATCGCAATGCGCGCGCCATTCTCAAAGAACAGACCATCATCAAGGCCAATAATGTGGTCCACGCCTTGGGTTCTATCGCGCATGCTATTTCCAATTTTGCCGGTTATGTCGCCTCTGCCCCCCAAATTTTAAAAGAAGACACCAAAATACAGGACATGCTCGTAAATCTCATCCAAACTGATGAAAGAGGGCATATTCGCGAAGCCTTCTTAGTAACGCTGGATGCAAAGTGGCAACCAACCAGTAGTGTTGGGGCGTTTAAAGGCAAGAATGAAAAGATCCAGTTCTACCACGATGACCCCAATATTTTAAGTTATGAGCCCGTGCAAGCGGTCTTGAAAACCCAAGAAAACGCTAGAAGCAAAACCTACTTTACACCCCTATTAGGCGGGAATAGGATCTTTGGCAATATCATCGCGGTCCCGGTTAAAATCCGTGGCAAGATGGTCGCCGTGGTGGGGGTTTTTACAGATTTTGAGCGTCTCCAAAACCAGTTTTTCCCCAACAATGGCCAAAACGGGTTTTTGATCGGACGCACCAACGACATCCTAGCCCTGCAAGCCAATCATAGTCTACAAGGCAAGCAGTTCAAGGACATCATGCGCGATGCGCGCACCCAAGAGATTTTAGATTTTAGAGAGCACGCCCAATCCAAAACTACCAAAATACTCAATTGGTACAGCGATGTTACCCAAAAAGAGATGCTGGTGGTTCTTTATGCCCTTAAGCCCTATAATTCGATCCTACCCAATGCCAATTATAATTGGGTTGTGGGCGCGAGCATAGCCAAAGACGAGGTTTTAAAGGATCTCTACACCATGCGCAAGGTCATCATCGTGGGCGGGTTGTTGACATTAGCCTTTGTAGGGCTGGCGATTTCTTTCTTTGTCTATAGCCAAGTCATCAAGCGTTTAGAGCGCATGTTTACTATGTTGCGCGCCTTTTTCAAGCTCATCCAACACGAACAAGAGACCAAAATCCCCACCTATCCCGTGCGCTACAACGATGAGATCGGCTTAATGGCCCAGCAGATCATTGCCAATATCAAGCGTGTCCAAGCCACTTTTGAAGCGGACAACGCCATGGTGGCGCACGCGACTTTGAACGCCACCAATGTGGAAAAAGGGATCATCGTCTCTAAGAATTTGGAATGCAAACAGGGGTGTACCCCCCAACTGTGCGATCTCCTCTTCACCTTGCATTCCATGATCACGGGTTTAGAAAAGAACATTGGCGCGGACATCAATAAGATTTTAGACGTGGTGCGCGCGTATCAAAACTTGGATTTCACCCATAAGATCGAGCCCGCGCACGGGGACGTGGAACTGGCCATCAACCGCCTAGGCGCAGAGATCACCAGGATGTTACAAATTTCTTTAGACTTCGCCAACAGCTTGGGGGCCAAAGCCTCAGGCCTCAAGGAGAGCATGGACAAACTCATGGAAAACTCCGCCCAACAATCTGCCGAAGTCAAGCACACCACCCAAAACATCGAAGTGATCACCCAGCGTATTAGCGATGTGAGCGATAAGAGTGATAGCATGATCGCCCAAAGCGAAGAGATCAAAAGCGTGGTGGATGTGATTCGCGACATCGCCGATCAAACCAATTTGCTAGCCCTCAATGCGGCTATTGAAGCGGCTAGAGCGGGCGAACATGGGCGTGGCTTTGCCGTGGTGGCTGATGAAGTGCGCAAACTGGCCGAGCGCACCCAAAAGTCTTTGGGCGAAATTGAGTCTAATATTAATGTCTTGGTACAAAGCATCGCAGATAATTCCAACGCGATCAAAGAACAGGCCGATGCGGTGCTCAGTATTAACCAAATCATCGCGCGTTTTGATACGAACCTGACTCGCAATATGCAGATTGCCAACGAATGCCTGAACATTAGCCAAGATGTAGAACACATTGCTAGCAACATCTTAGAGGACACCAATAAGAAAAAGTTCTAAATAAAAAAAGTTCTAAACACACTTGACTCAGCCCTTTTGGTGTTTGTTTGCGCTAGAATAACGCATCGCTAAAAGGGGTTGTTGTGGTGAGTGTACATGCGAGGCGTTGGCGGGCGTTTAAGGAGAATAGGCGGGCGTTGTGGGCGTTGGTGCTCTTCCTTGTTTTGTTCGTGCTCTGCTTGGGCGCGGAGTTGTGGGTGAATGACAAGCCCTTATTCATCTATAAGGATCACAAAGCGTATTTCCCCATCTTTAAAGATTACCCAGAAACCGCTTTTGGGGGGGACTTTTACACCAGCGCGGATTATAACGACCCCTATGTCAAAAACCACCTCCTCAAAGACGCGTTTGTGATTCGCCCTCTGATCCCCTATTCTTACGACACCATTGTGATGGATTTAAAGCAGAGCGCGCCCACCCCGCCTAGTTGGCAACATTGGCTGGGCACAGACGATCAAGCCCGCGATGTGTTGGCAAGGCTTGTCTATGGCTACCGGGTTTCTATCCTCTTTGCGCTGTTATTGAGTGCTTTTAGCGTGGTGGTAGGCGTGGGGGTGGGGGCGTTTCAAGGCTATTATGGGGGGCTTTTAGACCTCTTAGGGCAACGCTTTATAGAGATCTGGAGCGGAATCCCCATGTTATTTTTACTCATCATTCTTTCAAGCATGTTCACCCCTAGCTTTTGGTGGCTCTTAGCTTTGGTGCTAGCCTTTTCTTGGATGGGTTTAGCCCAAGTGGTGCGCACCGAGTTTTTCAGGGGGCGCAATATGGACTATGTGCGCGCTTCTTATGCTTTAGGGGTGAGCGATGCGCGCGTGATTTTCTATCATATTCTGCCCAATGCGATGGTGGCGACCACGACCTACATCCCCTTTATCATGGCCGGCAGTATAGGGGCGTTGGCAAGTTTAGATTTCTTGGGCTTTGGCATGCCCATTGGGAGCGCGTCTTTAGGGGAACTTTTAGAACAGGGCAAGAACAATCTTTACGCCCCGCATTTAGCCTTAGTGGGCTTTTTTGCGATCGCGCTATTATTGTCTATTCTAGTTTTTATCGGGGAAGGAGTGCGCGATGCCTTTGATGCCACCAATTTCAAATAGCCCGTTGTTGCGCTTGGATCGCGTGAGCGCGCGCGTGGGGCAGGATTTCTTATTACAAGACATTAGCATTAAAATAGAGAAGGCACAAAGAGTGGCTCTAGTGGGGGAGAGTGGGAGCGGGAAGAGCTCACTAGCCCGTTTGATTTTGCAACTCACCCCCCTTGTGCGCCCCCTAAGGGGTAAGATTCTCTTTGAAGATCAAGACCTCTTGGGCTTAAAGCCCGCGCAATTGCGCGCCATCAGGGGTAAGGACATCGCCTACATCGCTCAAGAGCCCCTAAGCGCACTCAACCCCCTCCACAAGATCAAAACCCAAATTACTGAGAGCTTGCGCCTGCACCAAAGCTGCCCCAAACAAGAGTTTGCCACCCGTCTTGAAGAGGCGATGAATCAAGTGGGCTTGGGGATGGACTTGCTAGAGCGTTACCCTTACCAACTCAGTGGGGGGCAAAACCAGCGTGTGGCGATCGCGATGAGCATTATCAACCGCCCCAAGCTCTTGATCTGTGATGAACCCACCACCGCCCTAGACGCACAGGTACAAATGCAGATTTTAGAATTGCTTAAAACTCTAAGCATACAAAACCACATGGCGATCTTGCTCATCAGCCATGATCTAGGCGCGGTGCAGTGGTTGGCTGAATATGTCTATGTCTTGCAGGGCGGGCAGCTGTGCGAACACAACGCGATTGACACTTTATTCAAACACCCCGCCCACCCCACAACAAGGCTACTCTTAGAAGCGCGCCATCTCCCGCACAAAAAACCCCTACAACAGGGGCAAGAAACCCTAAGATTACAAGATTTTGGGGTGCATTATGTGCAAAAACGCTTTTTAGGGGCTAATAAGGTGCGCATCGCCATCCAGGGGGTGAATTTATGCCTGCATGCGCGCCAAACTTTGGGGATTATCGGGGAGAGCGGGAGCGGGAAGAGTTCGCTCGCTCTAGGGATTTTAAAGCTCATCGCCTCAGTAGGGGAGCAATTTGTCTTAGGGCAGAGTGTGAGTCAGCTCAATCGCAAGAGTTTTAAGCCCTACCGCAAGTCTTTACAAATGGTGTTTCAAAACCCCTATGCCTCCTTAAACCCGCGTTGGAGTGTGCAAGAAATCTTACTAGAGGCGTTTCATGGAGTGGGGGGTAAGGGGAGTATACAAGCCGCGCAAGCTAGCTTAGAGGCGGTGGGCTTGGAGGCAAAATATCTCACTTACTACCCCTTTGAGCTCAGCGGGGGGCAACGCCAACGCGTGGCGATCGCCCGGGCGATCCTCTTGCACCCCCAAGTGGTGGTGATGGATGAACCCACCTCAGCGCTGGATAAGAGCATGCAAAAGGTGGTGCTGGGTTTGTTATTAGAATTGCAAGAAAAGCTCGATCTAAGCTATCTTTTTATTAGCCATGATTTAGATGTGATCGAGAGCATTTGTGATTTTGTCTTGGTCGTAGAAAAGGGGCGGGTGGTGGAGAGCGGGAGTGTAGAGAGCGTCTTTAGCGCGCCCAAAAACCCCTATACCAAAAGGCTGTTAGAAACCAAGCTTTAATCGCCCTCAGTTTTTGCCTAGAAAACAAAGATTGGACAATCATGTCTTAATAAATCCCCACACTAGCCAAGAGCATCCCCACCACTAGGGCAAAATGGGGATGATCACCGCCACAACAGCAATGTCCTTATAGCTTTGCTTGTGAGTCATCCCTGTGATGGTGAGCAAGGTGAGCACCGCCCCATTATGGGGCAGGGCATCTAGCCCACCTGAAGAAATAGAGGCGACCCTGTGGAACAACTCCAGGGGGATGTGTGCGCTTGTGGCAAGAGCGGCGTATTTTGCCCCTAGGGCTTTCTAGGGCGATGCCCATGCCCCCTGAGGCCGAGCCAGTCGCCCCCGCTAGAATATTAATTGTGATGGCTTCTGT
Organism: Helicobacter vulpis; assembly: GCF_003660395.1. Taxonomy (GTDB): domain Bacteria; phylum Campylobacterota; class Campylobacteria; order Campylobacterales; family Helicobacteraceae; genus Helicobacter; species Helicobacter vulpis. Next base: position 80,656 of record NZ_QXQT01000002.1, on the reverse strand, counting down.
GATGAGGGGATTGAACTTGGTACTTAAAAAGTGATTGGCTAAAGTTTGGAAGCTAGGCATCACTTTCACCACGGAGCCAAAGCCCACCGCCGCACAGGTGTTGATGAGGGCTAGAATCGAATCCTTTGCCCCTGCATTGATCGCCCCTACGAAGGCCTTATAGTGCCGCATGCTCAAGAGCAAAATTAAAATAATCCCACCTAAGAGGGCGTAAATGACAGAGAGTTTAAAGACATTCAAGGCGCACACCACGCATAAAAGGGGCAAAAGCGCAAGCCACACGGGCGGGGTGTTGGGGCTTAAGGCGGCTAATAAAATAGCCCCACACGTCTATAATAATGTAGAGCAATACTAAAAACTACTTGAATACCTTATTATGCTTGCCCAAGCGCGCTAATTCTAAAGACGCACCCACCGAGCGATAAATCAATACTAAATCAGGTTTTACATGACAATCTTGATAACTTAAATTACCTTTCACTCTATGATTAGCATATTTAATAGGGATTACTCTTTGCGATTGTAGAATATAAATTGTAGATAATAGCTCAAATAGATCGTTATTACTCAGTTTTTTGAGGGCGCGTTTGAAAGAACTAGAAACGCGACAGCCCATTTCCATAATTTTCAACAAAACTAAACGATATTGCGAACGCATGTTGATATCCTTTCTTGCGTCAAAATATGCTTGAAAACCAAGGCCCAAAAAAATACTCCTCTAACCCGGGATAAAACCAAAGCTCCAACTACAGGAGTTTTGGAGATCGGATTCTAGCGATATAAACCTAAAATATAGCTTTGTTACAATGGATGCGAATCGATGAGGAGTGTACGATGGAGTTAGAACGGTATGTCTATGGGATCTTTTTTTGTGGCGGCGTTCAGCGCGGGGCTGGTGGACTTGATGGCATTAGGAATCCCCCCCATATGGTGCTAGCCACCAATAAATTACAAAGTAGTTTGGGAGTTTCACTGCCGCGCTGAGTTTCTGCTTAAATGGCATGGTGGCTTTGAGAGAAGTCGCCTTTGGGGTGGGCTGTGTGGTGGTAGGCGCGGCACAGGCTAAAACCACCCCTAAAATGGCGCGCTTTTGCCCTAAAGTTTGGGCGATGAGTTTAGCAATCGCACTAGCCATACCGCTCATCTCCATTAACTTGCCAAAAATAGCCCCGAGCATAAAGATAGGAAACCACACCTTAGCAAAGGCGCAAAACCCGCCCATATAGGTATGCGTGTAAGTGTTTAGCCAATCTAGCCCACCACAAATAGCCACCACTCCGGCGGCAATGGGCGCAACCCACACAATTGACCAGCCCAAATACGCTAAGACCATCAACACCCCTAAGCCTAAGAGAATGCCTAACACATGCGCTCCTATTGTGCGGTGTAGCCACCATCAATCACAAAGGACTGCCCCGTGATGTTCTTGGCTGCATCGCTCACTAGAAAAAGGGCGAGTTTAGCGATGTCTTCAATGGCGATCAAGCACTTTTGAGGGATGAGTGGGTAGAGGATCTTTTCTAGAGCTTCTTGTGCGCTCATTTGGCGGGTTTTGGCCAAGTCGGCCAACTGGTTGCGCACTAAGGGGGTATCCACATAGCCCGGGCAAATGGCATTAGCCGTGATATTGAAAAGCGCACCCTCTAGAGCGCAAACTTTAGTCAGCCCAATAAGTCCGTGTTTAGCACTATTGTAAGCGGCCTTGCCTACAAAGCCTATCAGGCCATTGATGGATGCCATGTTGAGGATACGCCCGAATTTTTGCGCCTTCATTGAAGGAAAAGCATATTTGGTGAGCATGAAAGGCCCCACTAACTCCACCTGCAACATTTTATTAAACACTGCTGTAGGGAAGTCTTCAAGCAAGGCGACATGTTGGAAGCCGGCATTATTGATGAGCACATCCACAGAACCAAAAGTTTTTTGGGTTTGTGCGATGAGATTCAAACAAGAGTCCTCGCTGGCCACATCACAGGGGATAAAGATCGCATTTTTGGAGGGTGTGGCGGTGGCCACTTGTTTTAAAGCTTCTTGATTCAAATCCGAAAAAACCACCTTGTGCCCTTCTTGTAAAAAGGCTTGCGCTACGCCTAGCCCAATCCCACTAGCACTCCCAGTAATGACAACAACCATGGCAACTCTCTAATCCTAGGATAGATTTATGCTAGCATATTTTGGTATGGGTTTTAGTAATGGGAGTGCAGTTTTAGGCGTTTGAGCGTGGGGGTATTGCTTTTGTATAGGAGGGCCATTTTAAACTATTGACTTCTTAAAAAATTCGTGCTAGAATTGCGACTTTTGCGGGAATAGCTCAGTGGTAGAGCACGACCTTGCCAAGGTCGGGGCCGCGGGTTCGATCCCCGTTTCCCGCTCCATTTTTGATTTTAGAGGGGCAGTTGATGTTGCGTGTGGTTAAGCTTGCGGGTGTGGGTGCGTGCGCGGGAATTTTGATGGCGGGTTGTGGTACTTCTATCCCTGTGGGCGCTCTTTATACAGATGTGAAAGTTCCGGTTTCGGGTAATGGAAAGCACCATTCTAAGACTGGAGAGGCAAGTTGTACCAGCATTCTCAGCCTCATTGCTATTGGCGATTGCTCCGTAGAAGCAGCCGCTAAAGCGGGGGGCGTGAGTAATATTAAATCCGTGGATCGTAAAGTAGTTAATTATTTGGGAATCTACGGCAGGTACACGACCGTCGTCAAAGGCGATTGATCGTCCACCTTGAAAACGCTTGGTGTCTTCGAACGCCACGCGTTCGTTTGCCCAGGTGGTGGAATAGGTAGACACAAGGGACTTAAAATCCCTCGGTAGCAATACCGTGCCGGTTCAAGTCCGGCTTTGGGCACCATGGCGACGTAGCCAAGTGGTAAGGCATGGGTCTGCAAAACCTTGATCCCCGGTTCAAATCCGGCGTCGCCTCCAATATTTGCGATTTAACTTTTCTACATTGACGGGAGATGGCTGAGTGGTTGAAAGCGGCGGTCTTGAAAACCGTTGAGGTGAGAGCCTCCGGGGGTTCGAATCCCTCTCTCCCGGCCAGCATAGCCTCTTGACATATTAAGGTTTTTATGGGCCATTCTATTTTGAGTTTGTTAGTGCCCGTGGTGGTCATTGCCATGGTGGTGTTCACTAAACGCGTTGCGCTCTCGCTCTTTTGCGGGATTGTGCTCGGGGCGTGGCTGGTGAGCGATGGCCTTGTGAGCACGCTCCAGCTCACTTATGCCAAATTGAGCGCGGTGTTTTACACCAGCACTCCCAGCTTTGCGCTCAACACCAATAGTCTTTACATTTTTGCCTTTTTGGTGATCTTGGGGATATTAACCCAAGTGATCAGCGCTTCAGGAGCGAGCGCGTCCTTTGTGCTCAAGGCGCGCAAACTCGTCAAGAACGCGCGGCAGTCCGAATTTGTCGCCCTCTTTGCGGGGTTGGTGATCTTTATTGATGATTATTTCAATGCTCTCATTGTCGGGCAAATTAGCAAGTCGCTCAACGATGCCCACCAAAGCAGCCGCGAGAGGCTAGCCTACATCATCGACTCCACCTCTGCGCCCGTGTGCATGCTCATGCCCATTTCTAGCTGGGGGGCTTACATTGTGGGGGTGATGCAAAATGAGGGGATTGAAAATAGCTTTGCGCTCTTGCTTAGCAGTATCACGAGCAATTATTACGCGTGGTTTGCGCTTGTTGCGGTGTTTTTAACGATCCTATGGCAGATCAATTTGCCCGCTATGGCGCGCCATAGAAATGTTGGGGTGGGGGATCTGCGCCCAACTCCAGGGGGCAGGGCCCCGGTGTGGCTCTTGATAAGCAGCATCGCCATTTTGATTCTTAGCACCTGCGCGCTCATTTTCTACACCGGATACGCCCATGCCCAAAGTTTAAATTTATTAGACATCCTCAAAAACACCCAAACCAGTTTTGCCCTCTTTGTGGGGGGGTTTATTTCTTTGGGGATCACCTTGCTTTTGGCCAAAAATACCTAGCCACTGCCACACTCATGCCCTTGCTGATTTGCGGGTTTAAGAGCATGCAGGGCGCGATTTTAGTGCTCATCTTAGCATGGGCAATTGGGCCTTTGATTCGCGATGATTTACAAACCGGTTTGTACTTGGCCAGTTTGGTGGGGCATTTTCAGGGGGTGGGGGTATGGATTAGCGCGGTGTTGTTTGTGATCTCGGGTTTTATCGCCTTTAGTACGGGCACTAGTTGGGGGGCGTTTGCGATCATGTTGCCCATTGGGGTTAGTATGAGCGCGCAGTTGGGGAGCGATCTAGTCTTAATGGTGGCGGCCATTCTCTCTGGGGCGGTCTATGGCGATCACGCCTCGCCCATCTCTGACACCACAATTTTATCAGCCACTGGGGCGGGTTGCAGTGTGCAGAGCCATTTTTTAACCCAGTTGCCTTATGCCACCTTGAGCGCGCTATGCGCTTTGGTGGCTTTTTTGGTGGCCAGTATGAGCCTGTCTAAACTGCTGGGCTTTGGGGTGGGCTTGGGGTTGTTGGTGGGCTTGTTTTTTCTGTGCAAACAAAGGTACTAGGCCATATCACCATTAGTAACACCAACACCCTTTTGAGGGTTGCCAAAAATCTAGGATCGGGCGCGTTAATATTTGGGCGTTAGAATCTGGGCACATTTCTTGAGGAGAGAGCATGAGTGTTTATAAAGACAGCCAAAAGATTTTTAAGTCCCGCTATGAAAACTACATCGGCGGAGAGTGGGTGAAACCTGTGGAGGGGAAGTATAAAGCCAATAAGAGTTCCATTAATGGAGAAGTGCTGTGCGAAGTGCCCCTATCTAGCCCTAAAGACATTGATAAAGCCCTGGATAGCGCGCACAAAGCCAAGGACGCTTGGGCAAAAACCCCCATTGAGGCACGATCCCGCCTGTTATTCCAGATTGCTGATCGCATGGAGGCAAACCTAGAAAAACTCGCCTACGCAGAGACTTGGGACAATGGCAAGCCCATTCGCGAAACTCTAGCCGCGGACATTCCCCTAGCCATCGATCATTTCCGCTATTTTGCGAGCTGTATCCGTGCCCAAGAGGGAAGCATTAGCGACATTGAAGAGAATTTAGTCGCTTACCATTTTCACGAGCCCCTGGGTGTGGTGGGGCAGATCATCCCTTGGAATTTCCCCATTTTGATGTGCGCATGGAAACTCGCCCCAGCGTTAGCAGCAGGCAATGCGGTGGTGCTCAAACCCGCATCGCCCACCCCAGCTAGCGCGCTGGTTTTGTTAGAGCTCATCGGGGATCTCCTGCCCGCTGGGGTGGTGAATGTGGTCAACGGGAGCGGGGGGCTCATTGGCAAACATCTAGCCACTAGCCCTAAAATCTCTAAAGTGGCTTTCACCGGGTCCACTGCAGTGGGGCGACAAATCATGCAATTTGCCACTGAAAATATCATTCCCTGCACGCTTGAGCTGGGGGGCAAGAGTCCTAACATCTTCTTCTCTGATATTTACGAGCATGAAGATGCGTTTTTAGACAAAGCCATCGAAGGGCTGGTGCTCTTTGCGCTCAATCAGGGTGAGGTTTGTACCTGCCCTTCGCGTGCGTTGGTACATGAGAGCATTTATGAGGACTTTATAGGCAAGGTGTTAGAGAGGGTCAAGGCGATCAAGACGGGCAATCCGTTGGACCTAGAAACCATGATAGGCGCGCAGGTGGATGAGAACCAAGTCAACACCATTTTGAACTACATCCAGCTAGCCCATCAAGAGGGGGCGCAATGTCTCATCGGAGGGGCTAGAAACCAGATTGCTGGCTTAGAAAAAGGGTGCTATGTCCAGCCTACCATCTTCAAGGGGCATAATAAAATGCGTATCTTTCAAGAAGAGATCTTTGGCCCCGTACTAGCCCTCACCACCTTTAAAGACGAAAAAGAAGCCCTAGAGATCGCCAATGACACCATGTTTGGGTTGGGGGCAGGAGTGTGGACGCGCGACATCAACCGGGCTTACCATTTTGGGCGCGCGATCAAGGCCGGGCGTGTGTGGACCAATTGCTACCACATGTACCCCGCCCATGCTGCCTTTGGGGGGTATAAGCAAAGTGGGATCGGGCGCGAGGGGCATAAGATGATGTTAGAACACTACCAGCAAACTAAAAATCTGTTGGTGAGCTATAGCCCCCACAAATTAGGTTTTTTCTGATGCCACAGCGCGTCATCGCCACTAAGGAGGCCCGCACCCTGATCGCGCAACTCAAAGAGATGGTGCCTGAGGGGTTCATTTTTTACCAGTCCTGTGGTTGCTGTGAGGGGAGCGTGGTCTATGCCTACGCCAAACAAGACTTCAAACTCGGGCAAAACGATGTGTGCTTGGGGGAAATAGAGGGGATTGCCTTTTACATGCACCAAGAACAATACCATTACCAACAACACACCCAGCTTATTTTAGATGTCCAGCCCATAGAAGGGAGTGAGTTTTCTCTGGCCTATGGGACGGGCAAGAGTTTTTCCTTAGCAAGCCGCCTATTTAGCCCTCAAGAATTAGCCCAATTACAAGAGGGTTAAAAAGAAGCAATGAGTTGGGTGTAGAGCGCGCTGCGATCCTGATACCCGCCTCCACAGTAGGTGATGCTAGGGTTACAGTAGGCGTTTAAACCCGCTTGATAGCCCTTATTGGTGTGGATTCCATAGTAGACTAAGTCCACTAGGCCTTTTAAATAGGGGGTGAATTGATAGCTCAAGGAGAGAATCACGCGTCCCTCATAGGACACCGGCGCGCTGCTCCACTGCCAAGTCATCCGCCATGCAAAGGCCTTTTTAAAATGTGTACCCCCATACATGAATGTGCCCGTGATCGCATTGGCCTTAAGGGCGGTGCCTGCATAACCCGCCCAAAGACTATTGCCATAGAGTTCTACACCGGCTGGGTTACCTGTGTTGCCCACCCACGCGTTCGTGTTGCCAAAATTCTTATAAAAAGTCCCCATGACAAAGAATTGGTTGATGTCAAAGCGCTGGCGGATAATCAGACTCTGGCCATTGGGTGTTACCGGATTGTCGTAGCGATAGATGGGCTTCCCTGTGGCGTTGCGCACCATCCAAGGGTAATAAAGAGGGAAAAAAGCACTAATTTGGGTGTTGGAACGCCATCCCTTGCCGTCGAAATTAGGATCGCTATCCCAACCGATTTTTAAGCCCGGGGCGTTGAACATCTTGGGCGAAAAGTAAAAAAACCCCTCGGCTAGAAAATGGTGTTTCTGGTAAGTGAGCTGGATCGCATGCGTGCCATAGGCGACCTTATGTCCACTGGGGGTATAACCCCCTTGGGCGTTCCTGTGGTACTCGCCACTGTACACCACTCTAGGAGCATACCAATCCCTCAACTGCACCCCAGTGGCATAAGCGCGCCCCCAAGAACTAAACCACCACAGACGCACATGCTTTAATTGGGTGTAAACTTCAAACCCCTGTGTTTGTCCGCTCTTATAGGCAGCTTGGGAGAGATAACGCCCCGCCTTGATCCCAAAGTAATGCTTGTAATCGTATTCTAAATACGCATCGCTAAAGACATAGAAATGGCTGTACTGGCTGAGTTTACGATTTTTAGCCCAAACATCATCGCTTTGTACGACATCAGCAGCCCCGCCTAAATACCCATCGTAGTAGGCGAAGTTTTGATAGACCACAGAGCCCCCGTAGAACTTTTTTGTGCCATCGTAAAGCACCCCACCGACCATCCCTCCAATGCGCCCATTGAGGCTATGCCCGGCTAGGGTTTTGGGCAAGAGATTGAAGGTAAGGGAGAGATAACCCGCAATGGTGGCGTATTGTTGCATGGGGTAAACCCCCCTACTTTTTTCTACGGGGTGCTCGTTAAATCCAATCGTGGCGGCTTGGTTAGCAAAACCGCTTAATTTATAATCAAAGGCTTGCAGAGGGGCTAGTATTAAAGGGGCGCAACACAGCTTGAGCGTAAAAAGACGGCCAGCAGGCATGCGATCTCTCTTAGGCACAAGCCCTATCAACTCCCTAAGGATTTTTTCATGTCAATGACATATCTAAAGGGCGCATTAGAATGAGTGAGATTGTAATAAACCTGGTCGATGTCCTCACCGGTTACAAGCTCAATCTCTGGGTAGATATGGTGTAAGATAGAAAAATCTAACATTTCTTGGGTTTCTTCAATCCCCCCAATTAGAGAACCATAGACTTTTTTATTCCCGTGCATGATCAACTCAGCAACATTCACGCTGGGCAACACATCTTTTGGTGGGTTGCCCACAATGGCCAATTCACCCCCATAGCGCAGCGCGTCTAAATAGTCGGTCATGTTGTAGGGGGTGGGGATGGTGGAGAGAATGAGATCCAAATCAGCCCCCTTAGCGTCCTCAACACTGCTGTAATAATGCTTTGCGCCCATTTTCAGGGCTTGCTCCCTCTTGGCCTCACTGCGTCCAATCACACTCACCTGCGCCCCCATGGCTAGGGCGTATTTCAAACCCATATGCCCCAACCCGCCAAAGCCAGCGATGCCCACTTTAGAACCTTCTTTGACTTGAGAAAATTTTAAGGGAGAGTAGGTAGTGATGCCCGCACAAAAGAGCGGAGCGATTTTTTCTAAGGGCGCGTCATGAGGGATGCGGATAATGTAATCTTCATCAACCACCATGCAATTAGAATAGCCCCCCATGTGGGGCTCGTTGTTGTGGAAGTGATCGGGACAATCATAAGTAAAGACCACTTTGGGGCAAAATTGCTCGTGGTGATGGGTACATGGCGCGCACTCTTTGCAAGAGTTGACAAAACAACCCACTCCGACCTTATCGCCCACCTTGAATTTGCGCGCATGCGCGCCGACTTCCTTGACCACCCCGGCAATTTCATGCCCGGGGATCATGGGGTAAATGCCATCATGCCACTCGCTATAAGCTGAGTGGATGTCGCTATGGCAAATCCCGCAGTAATGGATGTCGATCAAGACATCTTTTTCGCCCAAAGCGTGGCGGGTGAAGTCATGCCTTTGAAATTTGCCCTCCCTAGAGTGGATCGCAAAACCCTTAGCCGGAATGCGCGCTGCCATAACAACCCTTCCTTAAAAGTTAAAGCGATAACCCACATACAGGCTGTATTGCCGGCGGTAGGTGAAAGTCAAGGGCCCATTGTGGAAGTAATAGTCGTTGATGGTGGGAATCTTGACCCCAAAGTCAAACTCTTGATGTTTGGCAATGGTGGTACGCAAACCCGCGTTGAACAAGAACTGGAAAATGGCCGGATCGACATGCCCCTTAGTTTTTAAGAACGCCCTCGTGGTGTTCCCCCAAGAGTTGCCCGCAATAGCCACCCCAAAAAAGAACCCGAAAGTCGCGCTGTCTTTGTTGATCACATCATACAGAGTATCAATCCCACCCCCATAGGTGAACATGTCGGTGAGATTGGCTACAGTGCTGTAACTGGGATTTGCTTGTGTCCCAAGATTGGTTAACGCATTAGCCCCAAACACCGCATGCCCATAGTCAAAGAAACCGTAGTAACGAAACCCAAACCATTTCTTTTTGCCTACAAAATGCTTATACCCCACGCTGATGCCAAGCCCTTGCATGACGGCTAAATAACTGTAGCGACCGCTGGGAAACTTAGCATAGTTGAGCGGATTACCGGGGGGAGGGTTCTTGATCATCTGCCCCACCTGCCCCACTTGGTAGCTCGCCCCTAAAAACCATGCATTCCTTTCTGCACACAGGGGAACAGAAAGCGCGCCCAAAACAGCCACACCCTTGAGTAAATTAGAAAATGTCTTGCTCATGCGTCCTCTCTATTAATATTGATGATGTCGTTTTATTCTAGCATATTTTTTTTAAATCTAGGCGTGCGGGGTCTGTAAAACGCGCGCGATGAGCTCTAGGGGGTGTAAAAATTGCGTGGGCGCGTCAATTTGGTGCAGGGCGTTATTGAGCTGGACACGGCAAGCCGAACACTCCGCGCTCACCACTTGGGCTTTGGTGTTGGCGATGTGCTGGGCTTTGGGCAAGCCTGCTTGCACACTCAAGGCGTAATGATCGCTTTGCATGCTCACCCCCCCAAAACCACAGCAACGATCGCTCTCTGGCATTTCAGTGAGGCTAAAATTCGCCCCTAGTAGCGCGCGGGGTTCTTGATAAACCCCTAAGACTTTCTTAGCATGGCAGGGGTCGTGGTAGGTCAGAGTGAGGGGATTTTTGGGGTAGGTTTTGAGCACCTGCAAAAGCGCGCTATGGTGGGTTAGAAAGCTAGAGGCAAATTCTAATTTGTCTGCTACCTTGCGCCATTTTTCTAACCACACCTCCCGCTCTTGGGTATCAGAGATACTCTCAAAAACATGGGCATAATCTTTTTTAAGCATGCTAATACAAGTGGCTTCTGGGACTAAGATCGCCTCTGTGTGTGTGGCTACTTCTGTGAGTAAATCCACATTCTTTTTAGCCAAAAAAAGGGCGGTGTCTATGTCCCCGGTGAAAAAGGCGCTCGCGCCACAACAAAATTGTTTGGGGATATGCGCACTGATATTGAGCTTGTCTAAAATGGTGAGCAAACTTTTGCCCACGCTAGGGTAGTTGTAATTGCCCAAACACCCAATAAAAATCCCCACACTTTGAGCGGGCATGTTTTCTAAAGGGGCTTTGGGGGGGATCACGCCCTGATGGGTGCGCAAAAAGCTAGCGCGTGCAAAGGGGAAAAGCGCGCGCTTGGCTAGGATTTTGGGGCTAACGCGTTGGAAGCGCCAATGGATTTTATCCCCCACTTGTTTAAAAGCACAGGGCGCGCTCACGCTGCAGAGTGAAAAGACAAAGTCCATCAAGCGGGGGTGTTTGAGCAAAAAGAAGTAAAGCTTTTTATGCCAAGCGATCCCATGTTTGTGCGCGCTCAAAACACGCACTCTTTCAATCATGCTATCAATGGGCAAGTGGAAGGGGCAGACTTGTACGCAAGTGGTGCACAGAAAACAACTCTCAAAAATATGTTTTAAAGAGGTGTTGAGCTCTAAATTCTCTTGTTTGACCAAAGCGATGAGGTCTAAAAACCCGCGCGGAGAGGTGGTTTCGTCTTTGTGGATGCGATAAATCGTGCAACTAGGCACGCACTTGCCACACTTGACACAAGCCTGCGTGGTGCGCTCAATGTCTTCATGGAGCCACGCCCCTAATTTAGAGGGTTTTACTGAATTTTTGATCCCCATGGTGTTTGTCCAAATACGCATCAAAGACCATCGCGATATTGCGCACCAACATCGCCCCTGTGGGGCTGGTTTTCAAACCATGCGCGTCCATGCTTAACAAGCCCTCTTGTTCGTAAGGCTTTAACGCCTCTAGGGCTTGCTTGAAATGGGCTTTAAAATCAATGCTAAAGGCGCGCTCAATCGCCCCAAAATCCAACTCTAAATTATTCATCAAAGCCATGATGACCTCTTTACGCAAACGATCCTCTGCACTCAAAGCAATGCCTCGCTCTACGGGCAAATGCCCCTCATCTAGCGCGCGCTCATAGGCTTTTAAATCCTTAAAATTCTGGGTGTAATAATCCAACCCCTCCCCAATGCTTGTAACGCCCACCCCGATGGTTTGAGAGAATTTCTTCGTGGTGTAGCCTTGAAAATTACGCCGCAATTGCTTGTTTTGCAAGGCTAAGTACAGCTCATTATCCTTTTTGGCAAAGTGATCCATGCCAATCATTTCATAGCCATGTTGGGTGAGAAAAGCGATCAAAAAGCGCAAAATCTCTAATTTTTGGCTAGGGGTGGGCAGGGTGGCGGGGTCTATTTTCATGGTGTGCTTGATCCAGGGTACATGGGCGTAATTGAACACAGCCAAGCGATCGGGGTCTAGGCGCAACACCTGTTCTAAGGTGTGTTGAAAACTCTCTACATTCTGAAAAGGCAACCCATAGATGAGATCAAAATTGAGCGAATTGATTCCAAATGCGCGGGCTAACTCTACTTTCTCGCGCACGAGCTCAAAACTTTGCAGGCGATTGACCGCCTTTTGCACCACTGGCTCAAAATCCTGCACGCCAAAACTCAGGCGATTAAAGCCATGTTCTTTCAGGACGCGCATTTGATCGTAATTGAAGTGGCGTGGGTCGATCTCACAAGCCAACTCGGCATCGGGAGCAAAATTAGAAAACACGGCTTTAATGCTCTTAATAATGCGTTCTAGTTGCTCTGCGTTAAAAAAAGTGGGCGTGCCCCCGCCAAAATGCCATTGTACCACCTCGCGCCCCGTGTCTAAATGCTCTTTTAACAGCTCTAATTCTTTTTGCAAATAGAGAATGTAGCGTTCTTTCTTGCGCTCGCTACTGCTATAAATCACATTGCAGGCGCAAAAATAGCAAGGACTTTTGCAAAAGGGCAGGTGAAAATACAAAGAGAGAGGGACTTCTGTTTGGGAGCGTGCCAAAGCTTGGATCAAATCGCGTTCTTGAAAGCCGGCATGAAACTCCACAGCCGTGGGGTAACTCGTGTATCTAGGGCCGGGCTTAGAGTGGCGGGCGAATCGCGCAAAGTCTAGAGTGTCCACGGCTAAAAGGGGATGTTCTCTATATTTTCCAAATCTAGAGGATCGTCCTGCTTGGACTCCAAAAACTCAGCCAAGTTAAAAAACAAATTGGGGTGTTGCCTTTTGAGCTGTCTGACGAAATCTAGTGAAGAGATTTTAGGCAAGCTCCCATCGCTCCCGCGCATCGCCTCCAATTTTTTAAACGCGACCGCCATCGCGTCCTTGAAGTCTATGGGGGTGAGCGTGGCCATGTCGCGCTCCAACTCTACCATGACCTTCTCTTCATACGCCCTCTGGATCACCTGTACAATGTATTGCAATAAAACCTCAGGCACCACAACAAAGCGGCGATCCTGCTCGTCTTGTACAAACCATGCCTCTTTGGTGTCCAAAGTGCCCTCTTGGGATTCTAAGAGCATTTGGTTAGGCGCGATGCGCTTGGCGCACACCTTGTTTTTACCCGATTCTAAACTCTGATAAATTTCTTGCATGTCGCTAGGATTCAATCTAGTTTGAGAAGTGTTGTTCATATCTGCCACCTTTTGCCCCCATTTTAGCACAAAATCCCTAATAGCCATAACATGCCTTGATCTGATTGAGGCGCGCATGCGTGTTGCTCAACACAAAATCCCCCAAAATCAAGGCTAATAAACTCGCACACACCACACTCCCCCGAATGGCAATACAGGGGTCATGCCTGCCCTTAAGGGTAATTTGCGTGGGCTCTGCTTGGGTGGTGATGCTCTCTTGGGGCAGGGCGATGCTAGAAGTGGGCTTGAAATGCACCCACACCACTAAATCCGACCCATTGCCAAACCCTCCTAGCACCCCCCCGCAAGAATTGCTTTTAAACCCATGCAAGCCTAGCGCGTCATTATACGCGCTCCCCTGCATGCTCGCAGCTTGGGGCTTGCCAATAAAAACCCCCTTCACCCCATTGAGCCCCATCATTGCATAGGCAATGCGCGCATCTAGGCGATCAGCAAATTCGCCCAAACCCAGCAAGGTGCGCCCGTGCGCGCGCACCAACACCACCCCTCCCAAACTATCCCCCGCCCTTTTGGCGTGCAAGATCGCCTCTTGTTGGGCTTCTTGGGCGTTTTTATCTAGGCTGAAAATAGGGCTACTTAGCGCGTGTTCAAAGTCTAGCTCTTCAGCCTGCACTCCCCCCACACCAAAGACCCCGCTAGCCACCTCTATGCCCACTTCTTTTAAAAGCAATTTGGCAATCGCCCCTGCACCCACTTTGATCACGCTCTCTCTAGCCGAGCTACGCCCCCCGCCCCTATGATCGCGAATGCCGTATTTGGCAAAGGTGGTAAAATCGGCGTGCCCGGGGCGAAAAGTTTCTTTGAGCGTGTCGTAGTCTTTAGAGCGCACATTTTTATTGTGCACCAAGAGCCCGATGGGCGCGCCCGTGCTCACCCCCTCAAAGACCCCACTCACAATCTCAATCTTGTCCTCCTCTTGGCGGGGGGTGGTGAAGGCGTTCACGCTTTTACGCCTATTGACCTCTGTTTGGATAAAATCCAAGTCTAGTTTTAGCCCGGCAGGCACGCCCTCTAACACGCCCCCCACCATCGCCCCATGCGATTCGCCAAAGGTGCGCAGTACCAAGCTCATGCGCTCCCCTCCATGCGGAGTTGTTGATACGCCATTTGGGCGCAAAGTTGTTGGGCTTCCTTCTTACTCTTAGCGGTGCAAGTGCCATAGAGTTTGTCTAAAATGAAGATCTGCATTTCAAATTGTTTGGCATGATCGGGTCCGCTTTCGCTTTTGAGTGTGTAGGTGGGCACGACTTTAAAGCGCGCTTGGGTGAGCTCTTGCAACGCGCTTTTGTAATCCATAAAAGTGCTTTTCAAAGAGAGATCAGGATAGAGGCTGTCTAAAAAACGACTCATCAAGGTTTTCACCGGCTCTAACCCGCTCTCCAAATAGATCGCCCCCATCAAGGCTTCAAAGGCGTTAGCTAGAATGGAGGGTTTGGTGTGCCCGTGGTTATTGGCTTCTGCTGGAGAGATGAGAATATAATCTTGCAGGCGCAAGTAAGAGGCGAGCTTGAAAAACGCCTTTTCATTCACCAATGCCGCGCGCATTTTAGAGAGATCGCCCTCTTGGAGGTCTGCAAAGCGCGCAAATAAAATTTCTGCCACCACCAAGTCTAGTACAGCATCGCCTAAAAACTCTAGCCTCTCGTTATTGGCGTGCGTCTTCGTGCTCTTATGGGTGAGGGCTTGCTGTAATAAGGCGGGGTTTTGAAAGACATACCCTAGTAATTCTTGCAAGCGATTTAACATGAAACTCCTTTATTATGGGCTTGGTAAGCCAACGCCTCTTGTTTGGCTAGGGCATCACAGCGTTCATTTTCTAGATGCCCGCTATGCCCTCTGATCCAATGGGGGGTGATGTGATGGGAGGCAGACACCTTTAAAAACTCCTGCCATAAATCCACATTCTTAACCTTAGCAAAATTTCTAGCCTGCCATGCTTTTAGCCATTTGGCAATGCCATGACACACATAAGTAGAATCGCTATAAAGTGCGATCTTACAGGGTTCTTTGAGGGCTTTGAGCCCCGCATTGAGCGCGCTTAACTCCATGCGGTTATTGGTGGTGTAAGACGCGCCCCCGGTGATGATTTTTTCTTGACCTTGATAGCGCAAGATCGCACAATAACCCCCCGCACCCGGGTTGCCCAAAGCCGATCCATCGCAAAAGAGTTCTACTGCCTTCATCCTTCCTCCTAATTGAGATTGAGTTGTTGGCTGTAGTCTGAAACTTGGGTACTCAAATTGAGCACGACTTCTTTTACCCCCAACACCCCACAGATCACACAGCGGTAACTCTCAAAGGGAGAGAGATTTTTACACGCGTTGCACTGGTAGCTAAAGTTCAAATTGATGGGGTATTTGTCCTTAAAGGTGTGGAAGACCTCCAATTGCAAATGCGCGCATGCGCCCTCTATAAAGCCCTTAGCCACAAAAATTTCGCGCACTTGCGGGCTAAGTTGGGCTAATAGGGGTTGGATTTCTGCAAATTCTAAATCCCAAAGCAAATCCACGCACTCCATGCCCCTTTGCAAGCGGGGCAATTCTTGTAAAAACAAGGCTCTATGGTAGGTCTTGCAATGCCCTAGGGCGAGTTTGTAGAGATTCTTGTGTTTGTGCCCTAGGGCTAGGATACGCCCACTGCGATCGGCAAGGGCGAGATCCTCTTGCATCAAGATTTGCATTTGCAGGTAGTGATAGGTTTCTAACAGCCCTTCTGCCTCTAGTTCATGCAGACATTCTAAGACTTCTAGGGCCTTTTGAGGCGCGCATAACATCTCATACACGCGCACCATCTCTTTAAGCGCGTCGATATTTCTAGGCTCGATACGCAACACCTCTATTAAAATGTCATGCGCCTTTTGCACATAGCCCATGGCAATATAAGTCTGGGCTAAATTCTTTAAAAGCGTGACGCGATCTTTGGGGTATTTGGAGAGTAAGGCAAGGTAAATGGTGATGGCCTGTTCCCCACTGCCATGGCTGCTATAGTGCTTGGCTAGAAAAAGCCAAGTTTTGATCCCCAACACTTCTGAGGCGCTCTCTTGTTCTTTGGCTAGAAGTTGTTGCACCTCAAAGGCTAGATCAATGGGCGCATAAGAGAGAGAAAGGGCGTTGAGTGCCTTGAGATTCTTTTTATGCTTGAATAGAGAGCGGAAATGATCGATCAAGATCACCGCCCCGATCACAGCGATGAGAATCGCCACACTGAAGAGCGAATCCTTGTAGACATAGGCTAATTGCTCCACGCGAGGCTACTGGCGCAAAAATTTGATTTTTGCCTTGACGCGTAATTTTTCGTAATACTCCGCTAAGATTTTATCCTGTTGTTCTTCGATGAGCTTGTTAGCGATGAAATTGCGCGCCTGATTGAAAGAAACCTCCTCTTTTCCTAATTTTTCTTTGATGTAGAAAGAGACAAAATTCCCCCCTCCCGCGTTCAAGATAGGCGTAAAAGTGTGCTCCTTGGTACTCAAGAACATTTGGGCGATTTGGGGGTTTAAGGCCTTGACATTGATCTTCTCTTCCACTTTAGTAACCCCGGGTACATCTAAATCCCTATTTTCTAGAGCTTTGGTGAGGGTTTGGGTGTCTTGAGCGGTGTAGCGTGTGGTGAGAATCTCACTAGGTACGCTGAATTCACTTTTATGGGAGTTGTAATACTCGCGCATTTTTGTCTCGTTGCGGGTATTGACATTGAAGAGCAAGATATTCCTCAGCAATTCCCTAGTTTCTAGTTGTTTTTTCAATTGTTCCTTATAAGTTACTGGGTTAATCCCCTCACTTGCCAAGGTGCGCATGAAGTCATTCACACTCATGCCATTGTGTTTGGCGATGTTCTCGATCTCGGCATCGATTTTATCGTCCTCAATATCAATTTTAAGCCGCTTAATTTCTTGGGCTTGGATGCGTTGCAAAATGAGCGTGTTAATGGCCTGTTGGCGGCTGACATGGTGCTCTTTTTCCTGCATCTCGATTTGATAAAGAGTGATGGGGGCGTTATTGACCGTGATAGCAATCCCGCCCACAATGCCATCTTTGCGATCTTCTACAAAATCATCTGTTTGGGGGGACTTGCTTTGAGGATTTTCTTCTTTGGGAGGTACTTCTTTGGGGTTGTTGGGGGTTTGGCTGATGGATTGGCGAATCTGTTTGTCTAGATTTTTGCTCCCAGACCCCTGCTCGCCACTCACAGACTCCACTTTAGAACCTGCTGCCTGTATGCTGGTACACATAAGCGCAACCATCATAGACAGCACAAGGGGGGAAAAACGTGTTTGTAACAATCTCTTTCTCTAATATGGATTTTCTAGCAGTGTAATATAATAGCCCTAAGAATAAGATTAAGCAAGGTTATCCCTCAAACCAATAAAGTCCTAGTTAGCTTTTGGCGTGGGAACGCGATTCACGTGGCTATCAAGAGCAAATGCCCAAAGAAGGCCGAAAGATTCTATAGACTAGCCCTTGAATCGTTGGGGAGGGTTGAGGTGTTTAAAGCGCAGGGCGCGACCAAATAAAAAGAGGGATCGCCTCTCTTTGCTCCCAATTTTGTAGCTAATGTCTTTGAGATAGTCTAAAATTTGTCCTCTAGAAAGCGCGCTTTTTAGGGCGTGTTGTTCTAGGATGTAGTGGGGGATTTTGACTTTTTGGCGCACAAACCCCCGGGCAATGCGCTGGTAAAGGGCGCGGTGGCGATTGGCACACAGCCGCCCAAAGACAAAGGGGAGATGGGTTTTAGCCCACCACAACGAAGCCAAATCTACAAAATCCTTACGCGCGCTGTGGTGATAAAAGCGCAAAGCCTTATCTCCGATCAAAACTCGTCCCTTGAGCCCCAAAACTTGCGTGAGCGCGTTAGAGGTGGCCGACTCATGATCGGGAGTGTTAGATTCTAGCACACAGAGCACACTGCGCACCTGCTTAGAAGCGATGATCCCACAATCTAGGGCGTGTGGGGCGCGCAAGCTGGCAATAGAAGAGATAAAGCCCGCATCAATGCGCCTAAAGAGAAAATCCCGGTTGAGTTTGGCAGGATAGGTTTTTCTCAAGTGCAAAAAGGTTTTAAAGCCTGAGAGAGGGAGGGGATAGGCTTTGATGAACACATCAAAGGGGAGTAGATTCAAATACGCGATCTTACCAAAACGCATGCCAAACCTTTTTACCCTATTCTACCCCAAAAGCCCACGCTTAAACCCCTCAATCCTCTTTGTATTCATAGACGATGGGCAGGGGATGCCAATCTTTCACGCCATCCCCACAAGCCCCCTGCCCAAAAAAGATCTCTAGCCATTCTTGTTGTTCTGCATAATCTTTTAAAGCGGGGCAACTGGGTGCAATGCTACAAAACTTGTCTCCAAGATAAGTTGCTCTGTCCCAACAACCCCTGTATTCACCGCTACGGGTCAAGGCGTTATAAACCTCTTGAATCCACGCGATTTTTGCGTGGTTGTCCTTGAGACAATGGGCTTTTTGAATCATAACTTCTATGTACTGAGTATCGTAAGTCCATTTGCTCTGTGTGGGCACTAGGTGGAGGGTCGCGTTTTTGAGCATTTGGGGTAAGTTCTTCACGATCTCTAGGCTGTGCTTGTAGGCGCGCATTTCGCTGCTAAGACTCTTGCCGTTATCAGTGGCTAAAAGGATGTAGAGTTGCTTAGCATGGGGGTTTTTGGAGCGCAAAGTGATGATACTAGACTTGGGGATGCGATCAAAGAGGGTGTTAAAATCATGGGTGTAATAGCGGTCACTGGCTTCTTTTGCCCATTGGATACTTTTTGTCATCTCTTCAAGGGCTTGCTTGGGTCCAAAAGCGCGCTCAAGGCGGATGGCAAAACTCAAGTTTTGATCTAAAAGCCATGTGCTGTAGGTGGGGGTTTGTTGCCCATAAAATTCAGCGTTATGCGCTAGTGCATAATCCTTGATGGTGGCGATCTGAAAATTGGTCCCGGGTAGGGGCTTTAAGGATAAAAGAGCCACATGCATAGGAATGAACACATCATCTTCATCATTATATTGACTCTCACTCATTCTTTCGTTGAAGAGGTGCTTGATTTTAGGGGGCGTAGCAGCTAGAGCGCGCGCCTCTTGCATACGCGCTTGGATAAAGGCTTTTTGTTTGGGTGTGGCGCGCTTTAAAAAATCCTCAACAGCATAAACTTTGTCGCTCTTGCTATTAGCTACAACGGTGAAAATTTTCTCTTTGTTTTGCAAAATACGCACATTAAACGCGCTGTCTAAACGGGTCATCTCTAAGAGGCGTGCATCGCTTAAATCCGCACTTCTTAAGAGAGCAAAAGCGCATACGCATAACCAGACAAGACGCATCAGACTCCTTTAGTGGATTTCATAAAATAAAGGCAAATAGGGACCAATGCCCTCTAACAAACCCAGTTCGGACGCTACACCTACATTCTCTTGGATGCGATCCAAAAAGGGCTCTTTTAGAGGGTCTATACTCACATTTTGCAGACCTAACTTCAAGAGCGCGAGTTTTTTTAGCGTGCTAGCAGTGATGTGCAAGCCTTTGAGGTAGGCGGCGGCATCAAAGGAGTCGTCCTCCTGCCCCTCCTCGTTTGGAAATGCGCCCAACAACACCAGATACACCCGCGCGTTTTTAAGCCTATCTGCTAGCTTAGAAACCAACTTTTCATTTAACCCTCCCTTCACAATCAAGACAAACTCCTTAGAGGCATGTTCGGATAGAGGTTCTAGGGTGATGACATTGTTATAGGGCAATGTCTTGATCAAGGTCTTAAAATCTTTGCTGTGTTTGGTGAAAAAATTATGTTTGATGGCTAGGCGGCGCATTTGCCTGAGCCGCGCGCTGTCCTCTTTATTAGGCAAAATGAAGCCCTCGCTTAGTTGCACCTTTAAAGGGCTCTTCAAATCGGCTAAGAACACTTGCTGGATTTTTGTGTGGCGATCTTGCACCAAGAGAGCTTGAAAGGGGAGGGGGGCGTGCAAGCGCACCTGTTTTAGAATTTCAAATTGGGTGTTAAAATCTAGGGGGTCAGCCAAGAGGATTTGGCAAGCTAGCCAAGTTAGAGGGAGCATTTTAACTAGATTAGACATCAAATCATCCTTAAAGCCATGCACTCTACAAGTGTTTCAAATTATTATATACTATGACGGACATTATTTTATCAAGGAGTTGTATGCAAACATTCATCCAAGAATACAAAACCATCGAGCAGGAGCGCGCACAAGAGAATATCCCCCCCCTACCCTTGAATGCCAAACAGGTTAAAAGCGTGCTAGACATTCTTTTGCACTCTAAAGACATGCAAGAATGCGCCTTAGCTAAGGATTTATTGATTCAGCGCGTGAGCCCGGGCGTGGATGAGGGCGCACAAGTCAAGGCGCAGTTTCTAGGTCAGATTGCGCTTAAAAAAATAGAGTGCGCGCACTTTAGCCCCTTAGAGGCGGTGGAGTATCTAGGCACCATGCTAGGGGGCTATAATGTTGCGCCCCTAATAGAAGCCCTGCAAAGTAGCGATGTTGCAATCGCCAAGCAAGCCTGCAAGGCGTTAAAATCCACGCTTTTAGTCTATAACTCTTTTGAAACCATCGCTAACTTAAGTAAGAGCAACGCTCTAGCCAAAGAGGTTTTAGAGTCGTGGGCAAATGCCGAGTGGTTTTTGAATAAACCCGCCCTGCCTGAAAAGCTGGAGCTGTGCGTGCTTAAAATTGATGGGGAGACCAATACGGACGATTTGAGTCCGGCTAGCGATGCCTTTACCCGTAGCGACATCCCCCTACACGCTAATGCCATGCTCAAAAACCGCATAGAGAATTACCAAGAGAGGTTAGCCAATATCAAGTCTAAGGGCGTGCCGGTAGTGTATGTGGGCGATGTGGTGGGCACGGGGAGCTCCCGCAAGAGCGCGACTAACTCCATCATGTGGCATTTTGGACAAGATATTCCCTATGTGCCCAATAAGCGCACGGGGAGCGTGGTGATTGGGGGGGTCATTGCCCCGATTTTCTTTGCCACTTGTGAAGATAGTGGCGCACTGCCCCTAGTTGCCGATGTGAAAGACTTGCATGAGGGCGACATTATTGAGGTGTATCCTTACAAGGGTGAGATTTACAAGCAGGGGCAGGTGGTGAGCACCTTTAAACTCGAGCCCACCACCCTAGCCGATGAATACCGCGCCGGGGGGCGTATCGCCTTGATCATTGGGCGGGGCTTGACCAACAAGGCGCGCAAATCCTTAGGGCTAGGTCCCTCAGAAGTCTTTGCCAAACCCCAACAACCCGCAGAGAGTCATAAAGGCTACACCCTAGCCCAAAAAATGGTCGGGCGTGCGTGCGCCCTTGAGGGTGTGCGCCCCGGGGCTTATTGCGAGCCCATCACCACCACTGTGGGCAGTCAAGACACCACGGGGGCGATGACTCGCGATGAGGTTAAAGAACTTGCCAGCCTTAGCTTTGAAGCCGATTTTGTCTTGCAATCTTTCTGCCACACGGCTGCCTATCCTAAACCCTCCGATGTGAGTTTGCAAGCCACTTTGCCGGAGTTTTTTACCAGTAGAGGCGGGGTGGCGCTCAAGCCTAAAGATGGGATTATTCACTCTTGGCTCAATCGCATGGGCTTGCCCGATACACTAGGCACGGGGGGGGATAGCCATACGCGTTTCCCCATTGGGATTAGTTTCCCTGCTGGGAGTGGATTAGTGGCTTTTGCTGCGGTTACAGGCACCATGCCCTTGAATATGCCCCAATCCGTGTTGGTGCGCTTTAAGGGAGAAATGCAACCGGGCATCACCCTAAGAGACTTGGTCAATGCCATCCCCTACTACGCCATTAAGCAGGGCTTACTCACTGTGGAGAAAAAGGGCAAGAAAAATATCTTCAATGGCAAGATTTTAGAGATCGAGGGCTTGGGCAATATCAAGATTGAACAGGCTTTTGAGTTTAGCGATGCGAGCGCCGAGAGGAGTGCTGCCGCCTGCACCGTGCGACTCAATAAAGAGCCTATCATTGAGTATTTGAGCTCAAACATTCAGCTCATTGAGCAGATGATTGCCAGTGGCTACGAGCACAAAGAAACCCTCAAAAGGCGGGCGCAAAAAATGCAGGCGTGGATTGATAACCCCGTGTTATTAGAGCCCGATCCAGATGCGGAGTACGCCGCCGTGATTGAGATCGATCTTAATGAGATCACAGAGCCCATTTTGGCATGCCCTAACGACCCGGACGATGTGGCGACTTTAAGTGAAGTGCTCAATAACCCCAAACGCCCCCAAAAGATTGATGAGGTCTTTATTGGGAGTTGTATGACCAATATTGGGCATTTTAGAGCCTTTGGCGAAATCGTCAAGGGGGCAGGGGCATCCCCTATTCGCCTTTGGGTGGTGCCCCCCACTAAGATGGACGAGCAACAACTCATCAAAGAGGGCTATTTTTCCATCTTTGGGGCTGCTGGGGCGCGCACAGAGGTGCCGGGGTGTAGCTTGTGCATGGGCAATCAAGCACGGGTGCGCGATAATGCCGTGGTGTTCTCCACTTCTACGCGCAATTTTGACAACCGCATGGGCAAGGGCGCGCAGGTGTATTTGGGCAGTGCGGAGCTGGGGGCGGTGTGTGCGCTTTTGGGTAAAATCCCTACCCCTAGCGAGTATCTAGGATTAGTGGCTGAAAAGCTAGAAGCGCGCCGCGAGGAGATTTATCGCTATATGAATTTTCACCTCATGGAGCCCATGGCACTTTAAAGAGCCTTTAAGCGCAACCTTAGCTATTTTCCCTAAGATAGGGGGTTTTTATGAAAGGGTTGCGTTGTGGATTTGGATTGGCAATTTATGTACCATGTCCTGCCCGCCTTTGGGTGGGGGCTTTGGCTCACCTTGTATATTTCTTTGGCTGGCATTGTGGGCGCGCTGGGGGTGGGTTTTTTAAGCGCATTGGGGCTTTACTTTCCGGGTTTTTGGAGCAAACCCTTGGGCGCGTATGTGCAGATCGCGCGCAACACACCCTTACTCATCCAACTTTTCTTCCTTTATTATGGGCTCAATGAAATAGGTTTTTCTTTAAGCGCGAAGACTTGCGCGGTGGTAGGGATCGCGTTTTTGGGCGGGGGGTATATGGCAGAAAGCTTTTTACTGGGGCTAAAGGCGCTGCCTAAAGTACAATTAGAATCCGCGCTCAGTTTAGGGCTAACCCGTTTGCAGGCATTAAAACATGTGCTCTTTGCCCAAAGTCTAGCGATCTCTTTGCCCTCTTTGGGGGCTAATGTGATTTTTTTACTCAAAGAAAGTTCTGTCGTGAGCGCGATCGCTTTGGTGGATGTGATGTTTGTAGCTAAAGATGTGATAGGCATTTATTATAAAACCAATGAGGCGTTGATCTTATTGGTGTTGGCTTATTTGCTCGCGATCTTGCCCTTGAGCGCGCTTTTTGTGGGGTTGGAGAAATATTATAAGAGGCGGGTGTGCTAGAGGGATTGATACTTTTAGATTTAGACAATCTAGCCCGCTTGGGCGCAGGGTTGCTCACCACCTTAGAGGTGGCGCTGATCTCCATTATGATTTCTATGGTGGGAGGGGTCGCTTTAGGGGTGTTGATGGCTTTTGGGGGGCGTTGGGTGAAATTCTTGTGCCGGGTGTACTTGGAGAGTGTGCGCGTTGTTCCGCTTTTGGTGTGGCTCTTCTTAGTTTTTTTTGGATCGGCGACTTTGTTTGGCTGGCATTTACATGCGCTTTGGGCAAGTATTATTGTCTTTGGGGCATGGGGAGTGGCTGAGATGATGGATTTAACCAGAGGCGCGCTCACTTCTGTAAGCATGCACCAGATCCAGAGCGCGCGCGCACTAGGTTTAAGCCAAACCCAGATAATTTGGCTAGTTATCTTCCCCCAAGCTTTCTTAGCCCTAATGCCTGCTAGCATTAACTTATTTAGCCGTATCATCAAAACCACCGCCTTAATGTCGCTCATTGGGGCAGTGGAGTTGCTCAAGGTAGGCCAACAGCTCATTGAGATCAATTTGTTGAAAATCCCTAGCGCGAGTTTTTATGTCTATGGCTTGATCTTTGTACTCTACTTTGTGCTTTGCTATCCCCTCTCTTATTTGAGCCAACGCCTAGAGAGAAAATACCAACACCATCGAGGCTAAATGGCAATTTTGCAAACCATCCAATTACAAAAGTATTATGGTGATCATGTGGTGTTAAAGGGCATTGATTTTAGTCTCAACAAGGGGGAGGCGGTGGTGATTTTAGGGCCTAGTGGGTGTGGAAAAAGCACCTTTTTAAGGTGTTTGAATGGCTTAGAAGAAATCCAAGGGGGGCAGATTTTCTTTAATCATCAAGAGATCAGCGCGCCCAAGACCAATTGGAATCAAATACGCCAAAAGATTGGCATGGTGTTTCAAAATTACGAATTATTCCCGCATTTAAGCGTGTTGCAAAACATTTTATTAGCCCCTCTCAAGGTGCAAAAACGCGCCAAAGAGGAAGTGCAAGAGCAGGCGATCGCCCTTTTAAAGCGCGTGGGGTTAGAACACAAAAAGGGGGCCTACCCGCGAGAGTTAAGCGGGGGGCAAAAGCAAAGAGTGGCCATTGTGCGCGCGCTGTGCATGCAACCAGAGATCATGCTCTTTGATGAGGTTACCGCTAGTCTCGATCCTGAGATGGTGAAAGAGGTGTTAGAAGTCATTTTAGAGTTAGCTCATGAGGGCATGAGTATGGTTATTGTTACCCATGAAATGAAGTTTGCCCGCAAAGTGGCGCATAGAATTGTGTTTTTTGATCAGGGCGTGGTGGTGGAGGAAAACGATCCAAATGCCTTTTTTGAAAATCCAAAGTCTGAACGCGCGCAGAAATTTTTAGAAATTTTTAATTTCTTAGGGGATTGTTGAGTTTCTTATGCTAGAAAGGTCTTTTTTAATTTCATTTTAAGGAGAATTAGATGCGGGCATGGGCCAAGGGTTTTGGAATTTTGTTGGCGGTGGTGGGTTTGGCCCTAGCGGGATGTTCCGATCATAAGACACAGGCCAAAAAAGATGCCCTTGCGCTCATTAAAAAGCGTGGGGTGCTCAAGGTAGGGGTGTTTAGCGACAAACCTCCCTTTGGGTATGTGGATAGCAAGGGACAATATCAGGGTTTTGATGTCTACATCGCCAAACGCATGGCCAAAGATCTCTTGGGCGATGAAAATAAAATCCAGTTTATCCCGGTAGAAGCGGCCGCTAGGGTGGAGTTTTTGAAGTCTAAAAAAGTGGATGTGATCATGGCCAACTTCACCAAAACTAAGGAGAGAGAGGCGGTGGTGGATTTTGCCAAACCCTATATGAAGGTTGCTTTGGGGGTGGTCTCTAAAGATGGGGTGATCAAGAGTGTGGACGATCTCAAGGGCAAGCCCTTGATTGTGAACAAGGGCACTACAGCGGATTTTTACTTTTCTAAAAACTATCCTAGCATTTCCTTGCTCAAATACGATCAAAATACCGAAACCTTTCTAGCGCTCAAGAACAACCGCGGGGTAGCCCTAGCCCATGACAACACGCTTTTATTTGCATGGGTGAAGAAAAACCCCGAGTTCAAGGTGGGAATCCCCAGTTTGGGGGATCAAGAGGTGATCGCCCCCGCAGTGAAGAAGGGTAATAAAACTTTGTTAGAGTGGTTGGATAAAGAGATCGACACTCTTATTAAGAGCGGGTTTATCAAAGAGGCATATGACGCGACTCTCAAACCTGTCTATGGGGATGAGTTAGACCCTAAAAGTGTGATTTTTTAATGATCTGGCACCCCTTCCCCCCCCCCCCCCCCCCCAGTTGGGGCGCGTTGCCCCTTAAGGACTGCCGATATTACTTACTCTACGATTGTAGTAATGTTAATAGAGATGTAATACAATGGGCATAGTTAAGGTATGTCGTCCTTAATGAGTCTTATAATAATAGGAATTATCTTTAAGAAAGGAGTCTCTCATGCTTTTCAAGAGAAAAGACAATGAAAACGCGCGCGGCGTAACTGAAGAGCACCACGAATTAAAAGCCGTCCATGAAGCCATTAATAAATCCTGCGCGATGGTGGAATTTGATCTCGATCATAAGGTCATCAGCGCCAATGAGAAGTTCTTAAATCTCATGGGCTATTCTTTAGAGGAGATCAAGGGAAAGCCCCATTCTTTGTTCTGCGACCCCGAACATGTGAACAGTTCGGAATATTCTGCACACTGGGATACTTTGAAATCCGGGCAACACCGATGTGGCACTTTTAAACGCGCCGCTAAGGGGGGTAAGGTTGTCTTCTTAGAGGCCAGTTACACGCCCGTAGTGGATGCTCAAGGCAAGCTCTACAAGATCTTAAAATTCGCCTCCGATGTTACCCCTCGGGTGCTAGAACATAATGATTTGAAAGCGGTTTACGATGCCGTGAATCGCTCGATGTTGATGGTGGAATTTGATCCCCAAGTCAATGTACTTGATGCCAATGAGAATTTTTTGAGATTAATGGGCTATACCCTCAATGAGGTCAAGGGCAAGTACCATGCCATGTTTTGCGACCCCGAATACACCAAAACCTCCACTTACAAGAATAATCAGGACAAATTGCGCGCCGGAGAGTTTATAGCCTCCACCTTTAAGCGCATCACTAAGAGCGGGAAAGTGGTGTATTTGGAGGGCACTTATAACCCCGTCTTTGACGATCAGGGCAAGGTGTATAAAATCATCAAAATCGCGCGCGATGTTACCACAAAAGAGGACAACACGAAGGACAAACTGGCCATGACTTTAGAGCTCATTAAGGAGAACCAACGGCTCACCGATGAGGGGAGCACGATGGTAGAAAAGACGACTGCCAATATCCAAAGTGTCGCAGACACCATGCGCAATAGCACGGATTTAGTCAACACCTTGAGCGCGCAATCTGAATCCATCTCTTCTATCACCCAGACCATTAAAGACATCGCCGATCAAACCAATTTATTAGCCTTGAACGCCGCCATAGAGGCCGCGCGCGCGGGTGAACATGGGCGCGGGTTTGCGGTGGTGGCTGATGAAGTGCGCAAACTAGCCGAGAGAACGGGCAAATCGGTCGCAGAGATCGGGGCGATCATCGGCTCGATTCGTGAGATCACTTCCCAAGTGGTGGGGCATATCACGGCCGGGATGGAGGCTTCAGATAAAACCGTGGAATTGTCTGAGCAGAGCAAGGCCTTGATGGAGAAGATCAAAGAAGCCAGCGACAAAGTAGCCCAGCGCATGGAAGTTGGCGCATAAGGGAGAGCAGATGAAAATTAAAGCGGTGATGTTAGAGGGGGATTCTTTAGGGCGTACCAACAAACTCGCCCCCCTAGAAGAATTTGTAGATTTGATCTCTTATCCTAGTACACCTCAAGAATTGGTACTAGAGCGCTGTCAAGATGCCCAGATTGTCATCATCAATAAGGTTGTGATGGACGCACCCACGCTGAGGAGCTTGCCCAAACTCAAGCTCATCTGTGTAACCGCCACGGGGACTAACATTATTGATCACGCCTGTGCGCAAGAATTGGGTATCCAAATCAAGAATGTAGAGGGGTATGCCACCCACAGCGTTACCATGCACACCTTCGCGCTGGTCTTTACATTTCTATCCAACATGCCCTATTACGATCGCTATTGCAAAAGCGGGGAGTATTGCACAAGCCAGCTTTTCACCCATTTCAACAAGGATCTATACGCTCTGGAAAATAAGCAATGGGGGATTATTGGGCTGGGTGCTATTGGCAAGAGTGTCGCCCGCATTGCTAGTAGTTTTGGCGCGCATGTGAGCTACACCTCCACAAGTGGGCGCAATCAGGATGACACCCACCCCCAAAGGTCCCTAGATGCCCTGCTCAAAACTAGCGATGTGATCACTATCCATGCCCCGCTCAACGCACAGACCCATAATCTCATCAACGCCTCTAATTTGCCCCTTTTAAAAGAGAAAGCGATCTTGATCAATGTGGGGCGTGGGGGGATTGTACACGAGGAAGAGTGCGCCCATGCACTCAAAACCCAAGATTTCTATTACGGTACCGATGTGTTTGAACAAGAACCCATGCGCGCCAA
The DNA here is from genome assembly GCF_003660395.1 of Helicobacter vulpis. Lineage (GTDB taxonomy): Bacteria > Campylobacterota > Campylobacteria > Campylobacterales > Helicobacteraceae > Helicobacter > Helicobacter vulpis. Next base: position 52,593 of record NZ_QXQT01000002.1, on the reverse strand, counting down.
TCACCCCTTTTTAGACCCCAGTATCCAACATAAACTTTTGCTCACCCCCCACATCGCGTGGGGTTATGGCGACACCATTAAAAAACTTGTCGCGGGCACCATTGAGAATGTAAAAGCTTATCTCAAAACGTGCGCGTCCACCTAATGAGACTTGGGTATTTTAAAGCTCTTGCGATGCGCGTCAATAAGTCCGTGCTTGGCAATGGCTAGGGCATGCGCGCGCGTGCCATAACCACAATGTTTGGCAAAACCATAATGAGGGTAGGATTGATCTAACTCTAGCATTTCTCTATCCTTATGCGCCTTAGCCAAGATGGAAGCCATCGCAATTTGGGAGATTTGATCATCTCCCTTAATGATGGCTTGAAAACTCTCTAAGTGTTCAAATGCAAGCTTAAAAAGCGTGTTGCCATCTAGGCGTACATGCTTGGTTGTAGGTAACTGCAAAATGATCTGTGTGATGGCTTCTTGCATGCACACGCGCAAGCCCTTGCTATCGATTTCTAACGCGCTTTTAGCCACCACCACGCTTTGGATGCGCTGATCTTGGGTGATTTGTGTGGCAAATGTGAAGCGCTTGGTTCTACTGAGTTGTTTACTCTCTTTGAGTCCTAAGCGCACAAACGCGTTAGCCACACTCTGCGTGCAAACCACCCCCGCCACAAACAAGCTTCCACACCAACACCCTCGCCCTGCTTCATCTATGCCCAAAATCATGCTAGTTGCAACCCCTTGCCCTCATAATGCCCCCAAAGCGGATAATAAAACCCCATTCACCCTAAGGCGCATGCCCAGCTTGTAAAATCTGTGTAGACAGGGAGATAAAAATCACAAACACGTAAGATAGCCAGCCCCTGCCAATAATAGAGGGGTAGCTTTGCCACGATGCCATGGGTGATAGCGTTTTGAAGCCATTGCATGGTAGCCCTTTTAGGGTTTGGCTGGCATGTTAGTCTATCTATGCTATCATCCCCCTTATCCTATAACTAAACCCCCATGCACAGTAGAATCTAGACCGCCCTAGCTAGTTTGTGCTTCCAGAAATACACCTTCATTAGATCTACCGCAGTTAGGACATCTGCTCGTAGCGCGCCAAACTTTTTTTGCACGAGTGCAGAGGGCATGCCAAAGCGTGCAAGGTATTTTTGGCATGTACTATTCCAAGAATCTTGGAGGTTTTGCGCGTCTTGGTCCCCACGCATGCCAAAATAAGGGAAGTGGTGCAAGAAGTAGCCAAAAATCTCTTGACAATCCTGAGCGCACTTCTGTGTATCTAAGATGTGATAATGCCAAAATGCATCCACATCTTTAGGGGGCACGATTGCCTGTCTTCAATAAAGATGAAAAAATTACAAGACAATACTATGAACAAGCTCTTGAGCTGTTAAAGATACAGGCTGAAAAAGGCGATGAGGAAGCTTACGCTTTGTGGGGAGAAACCTTGTATTGGTATCATTGGTATTATTCTTACAACGATGATATAGCCGATGGTGGCGAAATATATACCCAAATCGTGCAACTCCACCAAAAAGCCATTGATTTGGGTTATGCGGATGCATACGAAAAATTAGGAATTTTAGTTGGTAGGGACAGCCGAAAAGATGCGTGTATATATTTTGAAAAAGGCGCAAAGTTAGGCAGTGGGCGTTGTGCTCTTATGTTATCCAAAATAGGTTCTGAGTGCCTTTTTTACTCTTCAGAGATAGGTTTGCAGTCTAGATACCCAAACGACAATGATGATTGTAAATTAATGGCGACACAGGCAATGTCTGTAATGGATAAATTAGGTGAGCACATTAAATTATTAAAATTTGTGGCACTCACCTGCAGGCATTATGTGGTGTTGCCCGAACTTTTAATCCATTTAAGCACAGCTGAAAAAATTAGCAGGCAAGTGGGGCGTGGGATAGAAGAAGTTGAACGCTATAAAGGTTGTCTCAGTACCGACTATCAAAAGATAGCACAACATTTCATGCAGTCTAGGTTTGCAATCTCATTGGCAAAAAGCGGATATTTAAAAGATGATGAGGCAATGGGTCTTTGGATGGACGGAGGGGCGAGCTATTTAAAACGCATGAGGGCATTTCAAAACCCTTGTGTTGGCAAACGGGGAGAGATAGACAGCGATGGGAATTTTTCATATTTAGAGTAAAAAATGGGGATTTAGGCCTCAAACATTGGCACTTTTACCGCTATTGGGGGAGTGTCTCTGATTCTTAAGCAGTTTTTAACACATGGTGTGAGTGCTTGGCGTTTGATAATGGGTACTTTGTAAAATAGAGGGTTACACAGAGATAAAATTGGGGGGCAAACAAACACCCCCAAGCCCTTCCCTCATCAAATTGTGCCAACTGCTCTTGGCTATAGCCCTTCTGCGTGGGCTTAAGCGCTCCCTCAATAGGTTTTCTCCCCTTTCTATTGAGTAACCCCCAAGCCCCCTTATTGTGCGTGCCTCTGCGTCCTAAGCCCATATCTAACCCCACTCCCATATAATGATCGGGGCTCACTTCTTTAAGAAACATCAAATTGCCATCTTTACCCTGAGTGATATAGTCTGGGTTGTCTATTAAATAGGGGGTGCCCTGTATCTGGGCGTGGATGCCATCGCCATAAGCATCAACGCGGTATCTATCTAGCACAAATTTTAAATCACTATGCCCATAGCTATGTTTTAAAAACGCCTTGACATCGTTGTTAAACTGGGGCTTATAAACTGCCCCGCCTAAGAGCTCTTGGATGGCTTCTTGTAACCCCATCTGCTCAGGTCTAACCTCGCCTCGATCCCACTTGTCATAAGCCTTTGTCAAGAGTTCTTGTACCTTTGGATTCTCTTTAAGGGGGGTGTGCTATCCTTGTCTAAGTCCTTCTGGGCAAGATGCCCATGCTCAGACCCTTTAGAAACATCTTTAGGGCCTGTAGATTGGCCGAAAGTCTCTACAGGGGGCGTTTGTACTCATAGGCCGTGATCACCCATGTATTGTCCCCCTTGCCAGACCACCCCTGAGCAGGCCTACTCTAAATTCCCCTTCTTTTGTGGGTACAACAATGGTTTTAATGCCTGTGGGGCTTGTTTTAAGCTCCCCATTACGCACTAAGTGATCTAGCCCCCTAGCCAACTTTTCTAAAGGGTTACTGCCTATACAACACTAGCCGGCTTAAGCGGGACGCTTAGACCGTTGCGCCGGGCAAGCGGCACGCTTGCCTCTGTTGTTATAAAACCATTAGCGTGCAACGGAGAGAGTATTCTACCCCCCCCCCCCCCGGCTAGATTTATGCTCTCTTATGACGGGTTAACGCGCGGGTTTTAAGGGGCGTAAATCTTGCTTGGCTAACTTGCGCGCTCCACTCGCAAACGGAGTAAGTATTCTACTTGCACCGGCTCGCCTTTTGGCGTGTTAACACGCGGGGGTCTGCTGCAAAACTCCAAATCTTTTTCTAGCCCCTCGGTGTAGATCAAGAGTGCTTTCACATACTCCAATAACCCTAAATCCTTAGGCGGTCTAGTGGGCTTGGCAATGTTACAGGGCGTGGGCACATAGACATCTTTATAGAGCACCCTAGGCGCGCACGCGCTCAAAAAAAAGCCCTAGACTTGACAAGACGCTCACCTGCGTGCGCATGAACATCTTAGCCCGCCTAATGCTTGGAAAAAAACCATATGCACGCAAAACCTACCCCAAACACAATCACAGAAAAAACCCACTGATCTAACATTATTGTCTCCTTTGACCAATAAAAGATGTTTGCGGGCAAAACGAACAAGCCCCCTAAAACCCACGCAAAAGCCAAAAATAAAACAAGCCTTCTTAAGCCCACACGCTTAAAGCTCATTAAACAACCCCCTATCTAGTGCTTTTGCTAAATTTTCTTTCGCGATCTTAGCATACTCCGCACTCTTCTGCCCTCGCAAACGGGCTTAAGCTTGTGCTCGTAAACGGGGCAAATCATTCTGATTTACCCCGGCTCGTCTGTTTCTTGCCGGCTCGCCCCAATAAAATCTAAGTCCAATTGCGCGCATGCCACCCCTGTGCTCCCTGAGCCACAAAAACAATCTAACACCACTGAGCCCCTAGGCAAGACTTCTAAACAATGCTTGAGCACCTCTAGGGGCTTTTGGGCTAGCCGGGGCGCAGTAGAATACTGCGTCCCGTTGCGCCGTACACGGATATATAACCATAGCTGCGCAACGGACTTAAGCATTCTGCTTAAGTCCGGCTTGTCGCATTGTTGTTTAAAGCCATTAGGAAAGGGTCTAGCAGAACGACCCTTATCCCACACAATGATACCCCGCCAGGCCAAGTCTGCCAACTGGATACTATCAGAAAGGGCGGGCAACATGCGCCAATCAATGAAGCTAAAGAAATACCCACCCGGCTTTAAAATGCGCTCTATTTGGGCAAAAATAAAACCCACCCACGCAATCCATATACGCTGGTCTTTGCCATCCCCATAGCCGGGTTGCGCAACGACTTCACGCATACCGTGCTTGCCGGCTTGTCCAGCGAGGATGCCAATCTATTTTAAGGGGTTTGCTGTGCGCAAAGAATGAACGACTTTTAAAGCGAGTGGAACAAAAAAAACAAGAGACCTTCATACAAAAACAACACAGCTGGATAGAAAGATCAGGGAATGCAATCAAAAACTAGAAAACGGGAGAAGTTATAAGCTATGCAATATGGAAATCTCAATGGCTTAAACTGCATTATTTTTTATAAATTGAACTATCAAAGTAATTATCATTAACAAAACTGTAATAAATAACACCTTTCTAACAATCAAACCACTTGTTTTTATTGCATGAACACTGCCAAAATGATTGCCTAGCAAACTTGCAATAATCATAGGAACGCCAATTAAAAAGTTCATATGACCACCTATAAGAAAAACAATAAAAGCTCCAATGTTTGATGAGAAATTAAAAATTTTTGATGTAGCTGATGATTGCAATAAATTTAATCGGTTAAATAAAACTAAGATAATAATAAACAAGCTACCAGTCCCAGGACCAAAAAAACCATCGTAAAAACCAACAACAAAACAACAACTCAATGTTCTAGGTATAGAAATAGAAATATTTTCTTGGCTTTGATCTCTAGGGTTAAATCTTCCTTTTACAAACGCAATCAAAAGACCTATCGGAAGAAAACAAACAATAACATGAGAAATAACCTGAATCCAAAATGAGTATGGCTTTTGCTCCTACAAAAGCTCCAACAAGAGATGCAATTATTCCATAAAACGCTATTTTCCATACGATAGAATTATTTTTTAACAAAGTTTCTTATTGCAGCTAATGTGCCTATAGTGCTAACTAATTTTTCTTGTTCCAAAGCTAGTTGAGGTGGTAAGCCAACCAGCATAAAGGCCGGAATCAATATTAAACCAGCTCCCCCAGATATCGAGTCGATATAACCAGCTACAAATGAGGCAACAACCAACAATAATATACCAATCCACAAGAAATCAGAAATCAAACTACTTTCAACATAAACCAAAATTAGGCCTTTATTTTAAGATGATGCCCACATTTTTTTGACACAAACATCGTAGAAACTGGCTTTTCAAAAACCCCAAATAATCTCGATAACCACACTATCTTCACCATTTAATTTGGGAGAAAATTTATTTCTAGTATGAAGCGTTCTTTGATTATTAAACACTATAACTTGACCCGGCTCGAGTAAAAATCTTTTCCATAATTTTTCTTCCAAAGAAACACTCTTAAACTTTTCCAATGCCACCACTCCCCTACTATCTTTTGTTGATATATTATGGTAATCAAAACGAGAATAAAACTTTCCGCCTAACTCGCATAGCAATGGTAAATTATTCACGAAAATATTGTCACATTCAAATGAACCTGGACACCTAACTACAAAAATTGGCCTTTGAAGTACGTCAATGGTACTGGCATCCAATAAGCTTAAAATATCATCTAACAGTATGGTACTTGTGTATACATTTTCTTGACTCCTTAACGCCAATAAACTTAATGAATTTGGACATTTACCAATATTGTCATCACAACATTCTCCAGTAATTGGTAAATTTTGATTATCAACACGGGAAAAAATCATATTGAGAACCATGAGAACTAATATGCTCTTGCGCCTTTATCGTGGGACATACATTTCGAATTAACTGACCATTGTTTTCACCTTCGTACACAACAGGATATATTCCAGATGCAATGTTTATCGACATGAGCCCTTAAAACCGATTGCCTAATCTTATTGTTGTCCACAAAACCATTATCAATAAGAGTTTTTGGAAGCACTGTATCTATCTCCAAATTTGTTACTATAAAATCGTTTTTGTGGAATTCATCACACAGCAATGCATATTTCTCAACCAACTTATGCGCTTCAACGTATCTTAAAGCCTCTTCATATAACACAATTATTCACAGAGTTGCCTTATTCATATTATTCTTTTTAGTAACACCCTTAGTAATATTTTCTTTATTCTGATACAATAAAAGCAATTCTTATTTAGCAAACAAGGAAAAAACGGGCTATGAAAAAGTATATTTTGGTTACTGGTACGACTTCTGGACTTGGATTAGCAATTGCTAAAGCTTTCTTAGAAGAGAACTTTATTGTCTTTGGGACAGGTCGGCGCATAGAACTTTTGGAAGAATTGCAAAATGGCTATCGCGAGAGTTTTATCCCATTATGCTTTGATATTCAAGATAAAAATGCCACACAACAGGCGATCAATAAGATTTTCTCTACAACAAAACAACTTGATTGTTTAATCAATAACGCCGGATTAGCTTTAGGCTTAGAAAAAGCATTTGAATGCGATTTAAGCGATTGGGAAACTATGGTAGAAACCAATATCAATGGGTTATTACGCATAACCCGCCTTGTATTGCCCTCAATGGTTAAAAACGATGCCGGAACCATCATTAATATCGGTTCTATTGCAGGAACTTATCCCTACCTTGGAGGCAATGTCTATGGCGCTAGCAAAGCCTTTGTAAAACAATTTTCTTTAAACTTAAGAGCGGATTTAATTGGGACTAAAATTAGAGTAAGCAATATAGAGCCAGGTCTTTGCAGTGAAACAGATTTTAGTTTGGTGCGCTTTAAAGGTAATAGAGAAAAAGCTAAAGCTGTCTATGAGAACAAAACAACTCTCAAGCCACAAGATATTGCAAATATTGTGCTGTGGATTTACAAACAACCATTGCATGTCAATATCAACAGCGTTGAAATTATGCCAATCAATCAAACTTTTTCACAATTAGTGGTTAAATAACTAAAGGAATATCATTGTTTCTAAGATAGATGGTTTCTGAGTCAGTGGTAAGGGTTTTTTGGCGGTGAGATACGGGCGATCTCGTCATTGAGCCGTTGACTTCTTTTGCAGGGAGCAATGTGGGTTCGTTGAGTCCTACGCGTTGTCCGTCTCTAAAAGTAAATACCCTCTTTTCTAAAACCAAAGGTTTTAATGCCATTGTTTCTCCTTGATCGTAAGGATGATGTTCTCAATGGATACAAAGCTATCTTTTGCATCGCCAAAAACGCCTTTTTGATACATGCCGGGGTTGAACAGAATGTTTAACCCCGTTGCGCCGGGTATTACCGCAACTACTGCGCAACGGCTTCGCGCATACCGCGCTTGCCGGCTTGTTATAGCTCTGATCATCTCCTTGCGATCTACCATGTATCTAAAGGCCACTAGGCTCATTTCTACCGCCTACGCGCACCCTATTGGAAATACCCTTAAAGCTATGGAGATGGCCCTCCCCTCTAAACACTAGAACTCATTCTACGAAATTATATTATAATCCTAAAAGATATGCATTAAATCTCTATTAAGGAAACTCTATGTTTAGCGGAGTCATCCACCAGATTGCCCTTATCAAAGCTTTTAGCCATAATGTCTTAGAGATTTTAAGCCCTTATTGTCCCAAGCTGGGCGATAGCATCGCGGTCAATGGAGCGTGTTTGACCGTGATTGGGCTTTTTAAGGGGGGCTTTGCCTTAGAGCTCAGCGCGCACACCCAAACCCAAATCGCCCTAGAAAACTACTCCCCCCATGCGCGCGTGCACATTGAGCCGGCTTTAAAGTTAAACGATCGCCTTGATGGGCATTTTGTACAAGGGCATGTAGATGGGATTGGCACGATCGCAGCCATCAAACCCGATGCCAATCAGGTTTGTGTGCAAGTCCAAGCCCCTAGGCATTTTTTGCAACTCTGTATCCCCAAGGGTTCGATTGCCCTAGATGGTGTGAGCCTCACCCTTAGCGCGCTGGACACCCAGAGCTTTAGCCTGAGCATCATCCCCTACACCTTTGAAAATACCCTATTTTCTAGCTACAAAAAAGGGCGGCGGGTGAATTTAGAAAGCGATCTCTTGGTACGCTCTGTGGCGCATCTCTTGGGCAAAACGCCCCGCTCTGCCTTAAGTTGGCGCGATGTGGATGCGATCGTAATGGGGTATTGATGGCGCTCCCTAAAGCGGTCGCGTTGGCTTACAATGTGGGGCGGGATAGCGCGCCTAAGGTGGTGGCTAGTGGGGTGGGGGAGATTGCACGCGCCATCATAGAGAAAGCCAAGGCCTTTGATGTACCCTTGTTTTGCAATGAGGCGTTGGTACAATCCTTGTTAGATGTGCGCCTAGACACCCCCATCCCCCCTGAGTTGTATTCTAGCGTGGTAGAAGTCTTTATTTGGCTGCAGAATGTGGAGAGCCAATCTGAATTTAGTTCTTAACCTTACCAATCTTTAACATTAAAATGCTAAGATCGAGCCTCCAAATCTGTCTGTGTATCAAGGAGTGTTGATGTCTAAGATGGTAGCCCCCCAAGGCGTGCCCGTTTGGGTGAATGAGGCGCGTTGTAAGGGTTGCGATTTATGCGTGTCGGTGTGTCCGGCTGGGGTGCTTGGCATGGGTGTGCGCTTGGATCATATTCTAGGCAAGGTCGCTAAGGTGGCTTACCCAGAAAGTTGCATTGGGTGTTGTAAATGCGAACTGGGGTGTCCGGACTTTGCCATTTATGTCGCGGAGAAGAAAGAGTTTAAATTTGCTAAAGTGTCCAAAGAGGCAGAAGAGAGAGGCGTGAGAGTGCGGGCTAATCATTACATGCTTTTAGAAGAATCGATTGCGCAGGGGAGGGGTCAATGAGGGAGGTGATTTCTGATGGCAATGATTTAGTCGCTAAAGCCGCCATTGAGGCGGGTTGTCGCTTCTTTGGAGGCTATCCTATCACGCCTAGCTCAGACATCATGCATGCGATGAGCAAACTCTTGCCCGCCCACGGGGGGCATTTTATCCAAATGGAGGATGAGATTGGGGGGGTGTGTGTGTCGCTAGGGGCTAGCATGAGCGGGGTGAAGGCGATGACAGCTAGTTCGGGGCCGGGGATTTCTCTCAAAGTAGAACAGATCGGCTATGCGTTCATGACAGAAACCCCCCTTGTGATCGTAGATGTCATGCGCTCAGGTCCCTCCACAGGGATGCCCACAAGGGTCGCTCAAGGGGATGTGAATTTTTTAAAACACCCCTCTCATGGGGATTTTAAATCCGTAACTTTGGCTCCGGGCAATTTAGAAGAAATCTATAGCGAAACGATCCGCGCTTTCAATTTGGCAGAAATGCTCATGACTCCGGTCTTCTTGCTTTTAGATGAGACCGTTGGACACATGTATGGCAGGGTGCAATTACCCGATTTACAGGAGGTGCAAGAGGGCATAGTGAATCGGCGCGTCTTTGAGGGCGACCCTAAGGATTACCAACCTTATGGCGTGCCCATGGACGAGTCAGCCATTCTCAACCCCTTTTTTAAGGGATACCGCTACCACATCACGGGGCTACACCATGGACCCATTGGCTTCCCCACCGAAGACGCCCAAATTGGGGGCGCGCTCATCGAGCGACTCTTTCACAAGATTGACTCTAAATTAGACATTCTTAGTAAAAATGAAGAGATGGATTTAGAGGACGCAGAGGTGCTTATTATTGGCTATGGTTCTAGCGCGCTGGCTATCAAAGAAGCCCTAAGGGATTTAAAAGCACAAGGGTATGCTAAAAAAATTGGCTTTTTTCGCCCGCTCACTCTGTGGCCTAGCCCGCGCAAACAGCTAGAAGAATTGGGTAAAAGGTTTGAGAAAATCCTCATGGTCGAGCTCAATAAGGGGCAGTATGTTTTAGAAATTGAGCATGCTATGGGGCGCAGAGTGGAGGCGTTGCTACAAGCCGATGGCAGACCTTTTACCCCCAGACAGATCGCGCGCAAAATAAAGGAGCTATAAATGGCGTTTAATTATGATGAGTATTTGCGTGTGGATAAAACCCCCACGCTATGGTGTTGGGGCTGTGGGGATGGGGTGATCTTGAAGTGCATTATCCGCGCCATTGATAGCTTGGGCTGGAATATGGACGATGTGTGCTTGGTGAGTGGGATTGGGTGTAGCGGGCGGATGAGCTCGTATGTGAATTGCAACACCGTGCACACCACACATGGGCGCGCGTTGGCTTACGCCACTGGGATCAAGTTAGCCAACTCTAAAAAACATGTCATCGTGGTTTCTGGAGATGGGGATAGCTTTGCCATTGGCGGCAACCACACCATCCATGCCTGCAGGCGCAATATTGATCTGAACTTGGTCTTGGTCAATAACTTCATCTATGGGCTCACCAATTCGCAAACCTCCCCCACCACCCCTAATGGGATGTGGACGGTTACCGCCCAAAGTGGCAATATTGATAACCACTTTGACCCCTGTGAAGTCACGATGGCAGCCGGGGCGAGCTTTGTCGCGCGCGAGAGTGTGTTAGACCCTAAAAGATTGGAGCGCACGCTAGCGGAGGGCTTTAGCCATAAGGGCTTTAGCTTTGTGGATGTGCATAGCAATTGCCATATCAATTTGGGGCGCAAAAACAAAATGGGCGAAGCGGCTCAAACTTTGGCATGGATTCAATCCCGCTTGGTGAGCAAACGCCAATACGAGGCGTTAAGCCCTGAGGAGAGGGAGGGCAAGTACCCCACTGGTGTACTCAAACAAGACACTTCTAAAATGGAGTATTGTCAGGCTTATGAAGGCGTGATCGCCAAAGCTTCTAAGAAAGAGAGGAGCTAGCCATGAGTTTAGAATTGCGTTTTACAGGCGTGGGCGGGCAGGGGGTCTTGTTGGCGGGGGAGATTTTAGCCGAAGCTAAGATCGCTAGCGGGGGCTTTGGCACAAAGACTTCTACCTACACGAGCCAAGTGAGGGGCGGCCCTACTAAAGTGGACATTATTTTGAGCGCTGCACAGATCATTTACCCCTATGCCAAAGAGGGAGAGATTGATTTTATGCTCTCTGTGGCGCAAAGCAGCTACAACCTTTTTAAAGGCGATGTCAAAGAGGGGGGCGTGGTGGTGGTTGATCCCAACTTAGTACACCCCACCCCAGAGGATGAAGCCAAGTTTAAACTCTATAAAATCCCCATTATCAGCATCGCCAAAGATGAGGTGGGCAATATCATCACCCAATCTGTGGTTGCCCTAGCCATCACTATCACCCTCATGGATTGCGTGGATCGCGCCCAAGTGATTGAAACGATGGTTGCCAAAGTGCCCGCTAAAGTGGCAGAGCTGAATAAAAAAGCCTTTGAAATTGGGGAAGCGCACGCGCTCAAGGCGTTAGAAGCAAAGAAAATCTCTTGAATTTAGACATCGCGCCCATTGTGGCGACACACCCCACCCCCTTTTATCTCTACGATTTTGATCAAATCAAAACAGCGTTTTTAGACTTTAAAAACGCCTTTAGCGGGGCTAAATCCCTCATCTGTTACGCCTTGAAAGCCAATTCTAATTTGAGCTTGTTAGCCCATTTGGCGCGCTTGGGGGCGGGGGGGGATTGTGTTTCTATCTATGAGGTGCGCAAGGCGCTTTTAGCGGGCATCCCCCCCTATAAGATCATCTTTAGCGGGGTGGGCAAGCTAGAGAGCGAGATTATAGAAGCCCTAGAGAGCAAGATTTTATTCTTGAATGTGGAGTCCTTTGAGGAATTGCGACTCATCGAGCGCATCGCTACAGAGAGCAACACCCCCGCACGAATCAGCGTGCGCATCAATCCTAATATTGACGCGCAAACCCACCCCCACATCTCCACCGGTCTATGGGAAAATAAATTTGGGGTGGAGGAAAAAGAAGCCGTGCAAATGTTCATGTTTGCCAAACAATCCCCCTTTTTAGAACCGGTGGGCTTGCATTGTCATATTGGCTCCCAACTCATTGAGTTAGAACCGATCAAAGAGGCGAGCCAAAAGATGAGCGCCTTAGCGCGTTTTTTGATCGCTAGCGGGGTAGAACTCAAGTTTTTAGACATGGGCGGGGGGTTAGGCGTGGATGAGGGGAGGGGTGCTATTAGTATCCTAGATTACGCCCAGCCCCTTAAAAGCGCGGCGCAAAAACTAGACTTAACCTTAATCTGTGAGCCCGGGCGCAGGATTGTAGCAGATAGTGGAGTGTTGGTAACCCAAGTGCAGTATGTCAAGCCCGGGGCTAAGAAAAACTTTGTGGTGGTGGACGCGGGGATGAATGATTTTTTGCGCCCGCGCTTTATGGAGCGCGCCACTCTATAGAGGTGCTTAACGCCCAAGAGGGCACAGAGGCGATCTATGACATCGTGGGTCCAGTGTGTGAGAGCACGGATTGCTTTTTAAAGGGAGTGGCTTTAAGAGGAGTGGCAAAAGGGGATATTTTACTCTTCAAGCAGGTGGGGGCTTATGGGGCGAGCATGGCTAGCCATTACAATAGCCGCCCTAAGATTTTAGAACTCGCCCTAGAGGGGGGGGTGCTCAAAGTGATTAGGGCTAGAGAAGAGTTTTCTAGCCTTGTGGCAGATGAGCGCGCCTGTTTGCAGGAGAGCAGCCTAGAGAGTCAACGCGCCCAAATTGACGCGCTGGATGCCCAAATTAGCGCTCTGCTCACCAAACGCTTTGAGGTGGCTAGGCGTATTGCCCAACACAAGCGCGCCCAAAACTTACCCATCTACAACCCCGCTAGAGAAGCCCAAATTTACGCCCAAGTGGGGGGGCAATTAGAGAGCGTTTATACAGAGATTTTAGGCATCTCAAGGGGGCTAATCCATCCTGAACAAGTGGGGGTTAGCGCCCACACCAGCACGGCTAGAAGACTTTTAGGGCAGAAGTTTAAATTAAAACTCTACAATCCCCTAGTGCTTTTTGAGGCGATTTTGCTCAAGGGCGTGGATTATGGGCTTTTAGAGGTGCGCGCTAGCCACGCGTACGCGCAAGGGCTCAAAGCTTTAGCGGGGCATATTGCACAACAACGCCTAGAAATCGCGCATAGCTTTAGAATCGCTAATGTGTGGTGCTTGTTGGTGGGGCGTTTTGGCTTTTTAGCACAAAACAACCCCACACGCAAGGCGTGGTGGTTTGCCCCCACAGCGCAACAAGAAGTACAAGCCCTTTTAAAGATTTGCAAGGACCCCTACTTTTCAGCCACGCCACTAGGGTGCTTACTAGAAGCCAACGCAGACCTAGAATTACCCACCCCTTTAGCGCCTCTATGCTTGGGTGCTTATTCTACTACACGGAGAAAAAGTGGAGTTTAAACCCTTGAGTTTAGAGCTAAAAGGGCTGCTAGACACGCATTTACAAGAGGATAGCTTGAGCGTGTCGGATGTGAATTTTACCAATTTGTATTTGTGGCAAAGCACTAGGGATATTCGCCTAGCCCTCGTGTGTGGCTGTGTGGTGATTCGCACACAATACCCCAAACAACCCCCTTTTTATTTCTACCCCATTGGGGCGGGGGATAAGAAGGGGGCAATTACAGAGCTTTTAGCCCACACCAAAGCCCATCACGAAGTTTTAGAGTTTAGAGCCTTGCAAACAGAGCAGAGGGCGCAATTAGAGAGTTTCTTGCCTGATGCCTTTGACATTGAGCCTCAGCGGGATCGCTTTGATTATATCTACCACACCGCCGAACTCATCGCCCTACAAGGCAAGAAGTTTCACAAAAAAAAGAATCATCTCAACGCCTTTTTAAAGGAATATCCCCATTTCACCTATGAGCCTATCAGCGCGCACAATCGCGATCAGATTGTGAGCGCCCTGCGTGAATGGCGCGCCTTAGGGCAGGTGGATGAAGCCTTAGAATACGAACATCAGGGGATTTTAAACGCGCTAGAAGTCTTTGAGGAGCTGCAATTACAGGGGGGCGTGATCGTGGTAGAAGGGCGCATCGTGGGCTTGAGTTTTGGGGAGAGAATCAGCGCACAGATGGCGGTGATTCACATTGAAAAAGCCGACCCACGCGTGCGCGGGGCTTATCAGATGATCAACCAACAACTCCTAGCCCATGCTTTTAAAGACTGCCCCCTAGTCAATCGCGAAGAGGATTTAGGCATTGAGGGTTTGCGCCAAGCCAAAATGGGTTATAACCCCGCCTTTTTACTAGAAAAATTTCATGCCATCTACAAGGATTGAGATGCAAGAAGCCATTTTTGGGGAGTTTTATTACCATAGCCCCTTGCAAAGTTTAAGTGCCTTTGATAGCAAGCAGTTGCAGGACTTGCTCGCCCAAATAGACACACAACGCCATAGCGGCTATTTTGTAGGTTATGTGCATTACCACGCTCTAAGCGCCTCTAAAAGCACCACCCCCATCGCCTACTTTACCCAGTTTGCCAAGAGGCAAACCTACACCCCCAAGCCCCTAGAAAACATGGTTTTTTACCCCCAAATTGACACACCTATAGACTTTAACACCTATGCCGCACAATTCAAGGCGATTCAAAAATCCTTTGAAGATGGCGAATGTGCGCAGGTGAACTTGACTTTGCCCCTGCACCTTAAAACCCACACCACCCCCCGCGCCATTTTTGAGCAAGTTTTGCGCAACCAACACACCCCTTATTGCGCTTTTTTACCAAGCCCCTTTGAAACTATCTTAAGTTTTTCGCCCGAGCTTTTCTTTGATGTGGATTATGGCAAACAAAGCATCCGCGTTAAACCTATGAAAGGCACAATCGCGCGCGGTATTACTCCTGAACAAGACGCACACAACCGGGAGTTTTTACAAAGCGATCCTAAAAACCGCCATGAAAATACGATGGTGGTGGATTTATTCGCCCAAGAACTCGCTCAAATCGCGCACAACATAGAAGTTACCAAACTTTGCGAAGTAGAGGCGCACCCAACCCTCTTTCAGATGACTTCTACTTTAGTGGGCACGCTTAAAAACCCCCAACTTCTCCCCCTTTTGCAGGCGATCTTCCCCTCTAGCTCTGTAACTGGCGAACCTAAACAAAAAAGCATGCGTTTGATTGAGGATTTAGAAAAGCATGATCGGGGCGTGTATTGTGGGGCGATTGGGGTAGTGGACGCACACCAAGCCCTCTTTAATGTGCCTATCCGCACCATGTGTGCGCCCGCGCAGAGTCAAACCTACACTTTGTGCGTGGGCAGTGGTGTAACACAGGCTAGCCAGCTAGAATCTGAATACCAAGAGTGTTATTTAAAGAGTTTCTTTATTCTGCCTAAAATGGAGTTTAGCCTCATTGAAACCATGCTCGTGCGCCACTTAGAAATTTGCCATAGAGATTTACACGCCCAGCGTCTAAAAAATAGCGCGCGTTATTTTAACTTCACCTATGATCGTTGGCTAGAACACTACCAACCTACCCAAGATGGGATTTTACGCCTAGAGTGGCATAAAGATGGCAGTCATAGCCTAGAATACAGCCCCCTAGAACCCCCAAAAAGTACTAAACTCCTCTTAGCTCCTAAACCTTTAGACCCCCATAATGATTTTTTAACCCATAAAACCACCTACACCCCGTGGTATGAGAGTGCGCGCGCGCAAATCCAAGAGGGGCTTTGTTTTGATGTGTTGTACTACACCTCTGAAGGGAAGCTTACAGAGGGGGCGCGCAGCAATCTTATTTTAGAGTTAGAAGGGCAACTCTATACCCCCAAATTTGGCACAGGGTTATTAAAGGGAGTAGGAGTTACACGCTTGGTTGAGGCGGGGCGTTGCACCCCTAAAGAGTTGAGTTTAGAGGACTTGAAGCGGGCAGATAAAATTTATGCCACCAACGCTATTAGGGGCATGGTAGAGCTTAGGCTAGATACGCCCATGTTATAATTTCTACATCACACCACAAAGGGGTCTTATGCGCTACATCAAACTTTACAAAGAGATCAATAACAGAGATGTCGCCTTAGTTGGGGGCAAGAATGCCAGCATTGGGGAAATGTTTCAAGAACTCGTGCCCAGTGGCATTAAAGTACCTAATGGCTTTGCCATCACCAGCGATGCCTATTGGTATCTCTTAGAAAAAGGGGGGATTAAAGAACAGATTGTAGCCCTCTTGGAGGGCGTGGACGCGACCGAATTAGATGTGCTCAAAATGCGCTCCAAACAGATTCGCGATCTCATCTTTGGCACGCCCCTCCCTGCTGATTTGCGCGATGAGATTTTACAGGCGTACAAAATGCTCAGTGATGAATATGGCATGCGTGAAGCCGATGTCGCGGTGCGCTCTTCTGCCACTGCGGAGGATCTCCCCGATGCCTCCTTTGCCGGGCAACAAGACACCTATTTAAATGTGAAGGGCAAAACAGAATTGATTCACTACATCAAGGCATGCCTAGCCTCGCTTTTTACCGATCGCGCCATTAGTTACCGCGCTTCTAGGGGGTTTGATCACTTGAAGGTGGCTTTGAGTGTGGGGGTGCAAAAAATGGTGCGCGCGGACAAGGCGAGCGCGGGGGTGATGTTTTCTATTGACACGGAAACCGGCTTTAAAGACGCGGTCTTTATCACTTCTTCTTGGGGCTTGGGGGAGAGCGTGGTGGGGGGGTTGGTCAATCCGGACGAGTTTTATGTCTTTAAGCCCACTCTAGCGCAAGGCAAAGAACCCATTATTAAGCGCCAACTGGGCGATAAAGTCAAAAAGATTGTGTATGCGAGTCGGGGGAGCGAACACCCCACCAAAACCATCCCCACCACCCCTAAAGAACAAGCTAGCTTTTCTTTGAGCGATAGCGATATTTTGAACCTCGCGCGCGATGCGGCTATCATTGAAGAGCACTACACCAAAGAAGCCGGGCAGTACCGCCCTATGGACATTGAATGGGCAAAAGATGGGGATAGTGGGGAGATCTTCATCGTGCAAGCGCGCCCTGAGACCGTGCAGAGCCAAAGTCTCAAACAAAGCGCTAAGGTGTATGAAAAATACCATTTTAAAAGCAATGCGCCCAAAGAGGTCTTGCTCACGGGCAAAGCCATCGGGGGCAAGATCGGCATAGGCAAGGTACGCGTGATCAATAGTCTCGATCACATGAATATTTTCAAAGAGGGCGAGATTTTAGTAACCGACAACACCGACCCAGATTGGGAGCCCATCATGAAAAAAGCAAGCGCGGTAGTTACCAATCGGGGCGGGCGCACCTGCCATGCCGCCATTGTGGCTAGAGAGATTGGCGTGCCCACCATTGTGGGGGCGATTGGGGCGACCGAATCGCTTTATACGGGCATGGAGGTTACGATTTCTTGTGCGCAAGGGGAGACGGGCTATATTTACGCGGGCGCGCATGCCTTTGAAGTGGAGCGTATCGCTTTAGACGCGCTGCAAGAACCCAAGACTAAAATCTATCTTAACATTGGCAATCCAGAGAAGGCGTTTAAATTCTCTCAATTACCCAATCACGGCGTGGGGTTGGCGCGCATGGAGCTCATCATGCTCAACCAAATCAAAGCCCACCCCCTAGCTTTAGTGGATTTACACCACAATAAAAGCGTGCCTGAGCGCGATCAGCTAGAGAATTTGATCGCCGGGTATGCAAGCCCTAAGGACTTTTTTGTCAAAAAGATTGCCGAGGGGATGGGGATGATTAGCGCTGCCTTTTATCCTAAACCGGTGATTGTGCGCACCAGCGATTTTAAATCCAATGAATACATGCGCATGCTGGGGGGGAGCGCGTATGAACCCCATGAAGAAAACCCCATGCTAGGTTTTAGGGGGGCGAGTCGTTATTATTCAGACCTTTATAAGGAAGCCTTTGCTTGGGAGTGTGAAGCCTTGTGCATGGTGCGTGAAAAGATGGGACTAACCAATATGAAAATTATGATCCCCTTCTTGCGCACCATTGAGGAGGCTAAAAAAGTCTTAGAAATTTTACGCAAAAATGGGCTAGAGTCGGGCAAAAATGGGCTAGATATTTATATCATGTGCGAATTGCCCGTGAATGTGATCTTGGCTGATGACTTCTTGTCTCTCTTTGATGGTTTCTCCATTGGCTCCAACGATCTAACCCAGCTCACTTTGGGCGTGGATCGGGACGGGCAGTTGGTCAGCCATGTCTTTGATGAGCGCAATCCGGTGATGTTGGAGATGTTCAAGCGCGCCATTGAGGCGTGCCAAAGGCATGGCAAGTATTGTGGGATTTGCGGGCAAGCCCCCAGCGATTACATTGAGGTGGCAGAGTTTCTAGTCAAGCAGGGCATTAGCTCCCTCTCGCTCAATCCGGACTCGGTGATCGCCACTTGGAATAGAGTTGTGCAATTAGAAGGTTCTTGCTAACGCACCCCGTGCTATAAACTCTTAGCAGAGTGTGGGCATGATTTCCACACCGCTACTAGGAGATTCTCTATTGAGCTTCAAAAATCATTTTTTAGGGTGTCTAATAGCTATGGTGTTTGCCTTGACATTAAATTCCTCATCAGTACGGGGGTTATGGCTAGAGCACACCGGCACAATCCACCACTTCCCTCCATACAGCTCCTCAATTTTCACATGCGCCCCCCGATCGGCATCTCTAGAACACCAATATTGACAGCATGGGAGAACCTTATTTTCAAGCTCCTCTTTGTCTTTGTTGGGGTAGCGTATTTTTTTGTAATAGAAAATCCAAGAAGAGTAGCCAAAATCGCTCGCTTTAGAGTCCCCGCTCCCCCTGACATGTTTGGCGGTTTCCTCATCAATGATGATACTCTGTGGGGTGTTGCGACTCGCATTTTGCGCGGATACGCCCACCAGCCCCGCCATAAAATCCAAAATACCCATCTTGCTCCTTTGTAAAATTTCACCCTTATTAGCCTATCGCCCACGCACAAGTTAAGGCGTGGGTGTTTAAGGCTACTTATACTTCCACCACCGCCAGCAGTCCATGCCTAGATTTTCCCCAACATCGTCAGGTTTGCTAATACGAACCTCATTTTGCTCGTTTCTTGTAAAACACTCCGCAGTGAAACCATGGCAGTTGTTTTTCAATAGGTTATAGTCCCTCTCTTCGTTTTCATGGTCTTTGGCATATTTAGCTGCTTTTGGATCACCCACTGCTATTTTGTCCTTACACGAAACAAAAATGTGGTCTCCACCACTAAATCCGTATAGATCTGTTTTTTCTATTTTGCAAGGATTATCGTTGAATTTCCCCTTCAAACATGCCGGTTTGCTGTTTTTCCTTAATCTCTTGGTATTTACGCTCAATGAGCGTTAGTAAAATCTCATGCATGTTCATTTTCACTAAACCCTTTATCTTTTAAAAGCTGGTAAATGTGCGCCTTGCCAATATGCCTGCAACCATTCGTAGCTAAAGAGCTGTATTGACACCAATTGGCGTTTAAAAAGAGCGCGTCTAACTTGTCCTTAGGGGCGTTTTCGTGGTAGATGATAGCGATTCCGCTTTTGTAATTCACTTGCGCAAACTCAGGCACAACGGCAGTCTGTTTAAAAAAGGTGCTGGAGAGATAAAAATTGGCTTTTTTCTCAAAAATCCACGCCTTGCCACACTCTCTATTTTTGGCTAAGGACACCGTTACAACTTTGAGTAAATGGCTAAAGGGTTCGCCTTTCTTGTGGCGGTACCAATTAAACTCGCTCTTGGGGTTTTTGTGATTCTTGCTCCAAATCTGAAACACACAGCGTACTTGCTTTTCCTTGCCATGAGCCAAATAAAAAGAGTTCTTAGGCAGGCTTTGTTCATGCAATAAATACAAATCTTGCACCCGGTAGCGCACCGACCCCTTGCCTAGACTGGCAAAAAACATGGGCAAGATAAAGGCCACAAACTCCGCACTCTTGGCGTGCTTGATGAACTCTAGGGCTAAAACCCCCCGATGCCCAAAGGGGGGGTTGCCAATCACGATTAGGGGCTTTTGGGGCAGCTCCCACTCTAAAAAGTTGGCACAAATCACGCCCTCTTTAGTGGGGTTGATGTCAATCCCAATTTTAGCTTCGGGTAAGAGATCGTAAAAACATCCCTCCCCCACGCTGGGCTCTAGCCAAGTGTATTTGTCTAGGTTTTCGTGTTTAGCAATGATTTCTTGAGTGGCGTTAAACAGCTCTTTGGCGATGGCGGGTTTAGTGTAGTAAGCGTCTAGGTGATTCTTAGCATTTGCTTTCATCACCCCGCCATTGACATATTTTAAGGACACAGACAACCCAAAATGTTTGTAAAAGCCCTAGCATGTTTGAGAATCCAAAGCAATCCCCTAAATCATGCCTTTAAAGACTTGGCTTTAAAATACTCTATAATCGCCTCTACCTTGTCTGTGTTCTCCCAGCTAAAGCCCTCGCGTCCAAAATGCCCATAAGTGGCGGTCTGGCGATAAATGGGGCGTAAGAGATTGAGACTTTGCATGATCCCCTTGGGCGTGAGTTTGAAAAGGGCGCGCACGCAAGCCTCTAGCTGTTCAGGGCTGTACGCGCTTGTGCCATGCGCGTTGACATAGACAGACACGGGTTCTACCACCCCAATCGCATAGGCGAGTTGCACGGTGGCTCTATGGCACACCCCACTTGCCACCAAGTTTTTGGCGATGTAGCGTGCCATATACGCCGCGCTGCGATCCACCTTAGAGGGGTCTTTGCCGCTAAACGCCCCCCCGCCATGCGGGCAACTCCCCCCATAGGTGTCTACGATGATCTTACGCCCCGTCAAACCCGCATCGCCCTGTGGTCCGCCGATCACAAATTTACCCGTGGGGTTGATGTGGTAAGTGATATTGTCGTTGAGAAACTCTTTAGGCAACACCTTATAGACAATCTCTTCAATGACGGCTTCTCTAAGGCGTTTTTGATCGATCTCAGGGGAGTGCTGGGTAGAAACCACGATGGTATTGATCCCTACGGGTTTGTGCCCCTCGTATTGGATAGTAACCTGCGCCTTGCCATCCGGGCGTAAAAAAGGCAAGACCGCGCTCTTTCTAGCTTGGGCTAGCGCGCGCGTGATGGCATGGGCTAAATCAATGGCTAGGGGCATGTAAGAGGGGGTCTCATCGCATGCATAGCCAAACATCAAGCCTTGATCGCCTGCCCCCACCTCGCCATCGGGGCGATCCACGCCCTGATTGATGTCTGGGCTTTGTTCGCCAATCCCATTGAGCACGGCAGCGCTGCGGTAATCAAAGCCATAGAGCGCGTCCGTGTAGCCAATGTCGCGCACCACGCCTCTGGCGATCTCTTGCATAGGGGCATAGACGCGGGTTTTAAGCTCACCAGTGATCACGCAAAAGCCATTGGCTAAGAGGGTTTCGCATGCCACGCGTGCGTGCGGGTCACGCTCAATGATGTAGTCCAAGATGGCATCGCTGATTTGATCTGCCATTTTGTCCGGGTGTCCCTCTGTAACCGATTCAGAGGTAAAAAGATAGCGATCCATTAGCTAATCTGTGCTGCCACTTCGGCAGCAAAGTCCTCTTGTTTCTTTTCAATGCCTTCGCCCACCTCAAAGCGCACATAGGCGCTAATGCTCAGAGTGTCCTCTAGCTCTGCGCCCCTTTCTTCTAACACCTGTGCGATGGTCTTTTTATCGTCCATGACAAAAAACTGCCCTAGTAAAGTCAAGCGTTGATCTAAAAGGGTGTTATCCGCGATAAAACGCTCCATCTTGCCCGGGATGATCTTATCAAAGATTTTCTCCGGCTTGCCCTGCTCTTTTAACTCTTGTTTGTACGCCTCTTCTTGAGCTTGCAACACAGCAGGGGTGAGCTCAACGCGACTGACATAGGTGGGGATGTGTTTTAGAGGTTTGCCCAGCCGTTTGAGCTCCTCGTTTTCTTTTTCTAGCTCTGCGACTAAAGCTAACTTCTCTTGTGTGATAAATTCAGGGCTAAAGGCATGATAATCTAGCACAACTGGCTTCATCGCTGCGGCATGCATGGCAATCTGGCGGGCTAATTCTTTGAGTTTATGAGCATGAGCTGGGTTTGTGTGGGCGATTTTAACGATCGCGCCCACCCGGTGGTTGGCGTGCAAATACCCATTCAAGGCTTCATGCCCCCCTGCTTTGAGCTGGGCTAAACGCCTCAGCACAATATTTTCACCAATTTTGGCGATCGCGCTGTGCAGATAGGCTTCATAGGTCTGCCCCTCTACAGGGGCTTGGTACAACGCCTCTACACTTTCTACCCCCTGTGTCTTAGCCACCTCTAAACTTTTAGACACCAACGCCTTGAAGTGATCGTTTTTAGCCACAAAATCCGTTTCGCTATTGATTTCTAGCATGGTGGCTTGTTGGGCATCCACTTCTAGAGCGATCACGCCTTCAGAGGCCACGCGATCGGCTTTTTTAACCGCCTTGCTCAAGCCTTTTTGGCGCAGGTGTTCGATGGCTTTGTCCAAATCCCCCCCACACTCTACCAACGCCTTTTTGCAATCCATCATGGGCGCGTCCGTCATTTCGCGCAATTGCTTTACCTGCGCGGCACTAATTTGACTCATCTTGTTCTCCTTCTTGATACACCTCTTCTAACACCTCTTGACGCTCTTGCGCGCTCACATGTTCAACCTCTTCAAGATTTTCTTGGGGTCTGCCCACCAATTCGCGCCCTTCTGTGATCGCCTCTGCCATCTCTTTACAGAACAGACGAATCGAGCGAATCGCATCGTCATTGCCCGGGATGGGGTAATCCACTAAATCCGGGTCGCAATTGGTGTCTAGGGGGGCGACAATGGGGATGCCTAGTCGCCTAGCCTCAGCCACCGCGATTTTTTCTTTCACCACATCTACCACAAACATCATATCAGGCATTTGCTTCATGTGGCGCACTCCGCCTAAATACTTTTCAAGCTTCTCTTTCTTGCGCAAGATCATTAGCTTTTCTTTTTTGGTGAGCAGGTCTATCTGCCCGCTAGTCTCCATGTCCTCCATGATTTCTAGCTTGCGCACGGATTTTCTAATGGTGCTAAAATTGGTGAGCATACCCCCTAACCAGCGGTAATTCACATAGGGCACATTGACTTGCATCGCATACTCTTTGAGCGCATCGCTAGCCTGTTTTTTAGTGCCTACAAACATGATAGTCTTGCCCTCTGCGCTGGCATCGCGCACCACATTGTAGGTATAGCGAAAGTAGCGCAAAGTTTTTTGTAAATCAATGATGTGGATATTCTTGCGCACCCCAAAGATAAAACGCGCGGTTTTAGGATTCCAACGCCTTGTCTGATGCCCGAAATGCACCCCACACTCTAATAAATCTTTCATGGTGATCATAGATGTCTCCTTAAAGTTTGCCGCCACGCCCCCTGCTTGATCACTTTAAGGCGGGGCGTGTGTGAATTGATGAAAGGCGGGGGGTATTCTAACGCGCTTCAGATAAAGGGAAGTTTAACTTGGGATGACGCTTATTTGCTCTCTTGTATTACAATGTTGCATCTAGCAGGAGTTTTTGAGCATGCAATCTGGTTTAAAGGCCGTATTTGAGCGGCTCTATCAAAAAAGAAGTCTCACGGACGCGCAGATCAGGGAACTTTTTAGTGCCATCATACAAGGAGAATTGAGCGCGGTACAATTGAGCGCGGTGTTGATCGCTTTAAAGATGAAACCTGAGAGCGCACGCGAGATCACCAGCGCGGCGCGCTTTTGTTTGCAGTTACAACCCAAGCAACCCGTAACACTATGTTATGATAATTGTGGCACGGGGGGTGATGGGGCCAACACTCTTAATGTCAGCACCATTAGCGCGCTGGTGTGTGCCTCTATGGGGGTACCCATGGCTAAACATGGCAATAAGAGCAGCTCTAGGGCGGGGGGGAGCGCGGATTTGCTCGAGTTTTTGGGTGTGAATATTGGCATGGATTTGAAAAAAGCCCTAGTTTGTTTACAAAAGACCAAT
The DNA here is from genome assembly GCF_003660395.1 of Helicobacter vulpis. Classification (GTDB taxonomy): domain Bacteria; phylum Campylobacterota; class Campylobacteria; order Campylobacterales; family Helicobacteraceae; genus Helicobacter; species Helicobacter vulpis. Next base: position 28,503 of record NZ_QXQT01000002.1, on the reverse strand, counting down.
TTTACTTTTCTCTTCGCGCCCTTGTTTTACCCTCACTTTGCCCATGCGACTAAGGTGCGCCAAGAGCTCAAAACCCGCACGATCTTTAATCTCATCGGGCCGCTCATCAACCCTTTAGCCCCAAAAGCCCAGCTCTTAGGAGTTTATGATCCTAAGTTATGCTTGCCCATGGCGCGCGCTTTGAGCAAGTTGGGCATAGAGCGCGCGTTGGTGGTGCATGGGGAGGGATTGGATGAGATCGCCTTGCATGGGGAAAGTGTAGTATGCGCCTTACAGGATAAACAAATCCAACAATACCGCTTGAGCCCTAAGGATTTTGGGCTAAATTCTTATCCCCTAGAAGCGTTGTGCAGCGATCACTTAGAGAACAGCGCGCGAATCTGTTTGGACATTTTGCAAGGGCGCGCAACGCAGGCTCATAAAGCCAGCATCGCGATCAATAGCGCGCCCTTGCTCTACTTGGCCGGTAAGGCGGCTAGTTTTAAAGAAGGGGTTGCAATGGTCCTAGCCCATTTAGAAAGCGCGCAGGCGTATCGACATCTACAAAAAATTATCAAGGCCAGCCATGCCTAATTTGCAAGAGATATTGGCGCACAAGCCCCAAGAGATCGCGCTGTTGGAAAAAATGTACAATTTGCCCACGCAGATTTCCTTAAGCCATCGAGATTTTAAACAGGCCCTTTTAGAGCAACGCACCAGTTTTATTTTGGAATGTAAAAAGGCTTCACCCTCTAAAGGTTTGATCCGCGCGGCATTCCACTTAGAAGAAATTGTCAAAGTTTATAATCGATTTGCCACTTGCATTTCCGTACTCACTGATATGGCGTATTTCAAGGGTTCTTACCAATATTTGCATTTTGTCTCTGAGCGCACAGACAAACCAATTTTGTGTAAGGATTTCATCCTCACTCCCTTTCAAGTCAAGTTGGCTAGACACATGGGTGCAGACGCGATTTTGCTCATGTTAAGTGCACTAGAAGATGCGCAATACCACCAACTTGCTACCCTAGCGCACACCCTAAACATGGCCGTGTTGTGCGAAGTGAGCAACACTAAGGAAGTGCAAAGAGCCCTAGAATTGGGCGCGCAAATCATTGGGATCAACAATCGCGATCTACACACTCTCAAGGTGGATCTAAACACCACGAACACCCTGCGCGCTCTCATTCCCGAGGGGCATGTGGTGGTGAGCGAATCTGGCTTTAGCACACATGCCCAAATCAAAGCGCTAGCCCCTAAGGTGCATGGTTTTTTAGTGGGGAGCGCGTTGATGGGCGCGCCTGATTTACACCAAGCGTGTGTACAACTTATTTATGGGGCGCATAAGCTCTGTGGGTTAACCCGCTTAAAGGACGCAAAACGCGCCTACAAAGCCCATTTCCTCTATGGGGGCTTGATCTTTTGCCCCATTTCACCCCGTTATATCACACCCAAAAAAGCCCTTAAATTGGTGCGCAAGGTACGTGGTTTAAAATTTGTGGGTGTCTTTGTAGACGCGCATATTAGCGTGATCATCCATACTGCCCAGCTCTTGGGCTTGAGCGTGGTGCAACTCCATGGAAATTATGACGCGCAACAAATTAGTTTGCTCAAAGCTTGTTTGGATTGCGCCATTTGGCAGGTGCACAGTGTGGACCCAAGCGCGCGTACCCTAGATACGAATGTAGACAATGGCGCGGACTTAATTCTTTATGATAGCAAGGGCGTGCGGGCGGGGGGCAATGGAGTGTGCTTTGCTTGGGAGATTTTAGACACGCAAGCCAAGCCCTTTATGCTAGCTGGGGGGATTGGGGCGCATAATCTTAAAGATGCTTTAAACGTTGGCGCGTTGGGCTTGGATGTCAATTCGGGGGTAGAGGATTCTCCGGGTAAAAAGAGTCGGATCAAAATCTTAGAAATATCCCACATGTTAAGAGAGTATTGAATGTCAGAATCACAGGCATACTTTGGGGAGTTTGGGGGCTGTTTTGTGCCAGAAATCCTTGTCCCCGCACTGCAGGAATTGGGCGAAGCGTTCGAAGAATGTGTAGGCGATCGCGCCTTTCAAGAGAGTTTTAAGACTCTTTTGCGCGATTTTGTGGGGCGTCCTAGCGCGCTCACTCCAGTGAAAAATATTGTGAAAAACCCCAAGGTGAAACTCTATCTAAAGCGCGAGGACCTCATCCATGGCGGGGCACACAAGACCAACCAAGCCCTAGGGCAGGCATTGCTGGCAAAAAATATGGGCAAGAAGCGCATTATCGCCGAGACGGGTGCCGGGCAACACGGGGTGGCCAGCGCAATCGCGTGCGCGCTATTGGGGTTAGAGTGCGTGGTGTATATGGGGGCAAAAGACATGCAACGCCAAGAACAAAATGTGTTTCGCATGCGCTTGATGGGGGCTGAGGTGGTGGGAGTACACAGCGGGTGTGCGACACTCAAAAGCGCGATCAACCAAGCCTTACGCGATTGGGCAAGTTCCTATCCTAACACGCATTATTTATTAGGCACGGCCGCAGGCCCACATCCTTACCCGCGCATGGTCAAACACTTTCAGAGCGTGATCGGCACAGAAACTAGGGCGCAGATTCTAGAAAAGGAGGGCAGATTGCCCGACATGGTGATCGCGTGTGTGGGTGGGGGGTCTAATGCCATTGGCATGTTCTCTGGCTTTTTGCCAGACTTACAGGTACGCCTTATTGGCGTGGAGCCGGGTGGTTTAGGGTTGGAGACTTCTAAGCATGGCGCGGTGTTGTGTCGAGGGAGTGTGGGGATTTTGCATGGAAGCAAAACCTATATTTTGCAAGACGTACAGGGGCAGATTTGTGAAAGTCATAGCTTGAGCGCAGGGCTGGATTATCCAGGCGTAGGACCAGAGCATAGTTATTTGAAGAGCAGCGGGCGGGCGGAGTATGTGGCAATTAGCGATCAAGAAGCTTTGGATGCTTTTGTGTGTCTGTGCCAAGAAGAGGGAATTATCCCGGCTTTGGAGAGCGCGCACGCGCTAGCCTACGCCTTAAAAATCGCCCAAACTTGCACGCAAGAGACTCTAATGGTTGTCAATTTAAGCGGGCGGGGGGATAAGGACCTAGCCAGCGTGCAAGAAGCGATGGCATGCAAAAACTCTTAAAAACAAAGAAACTTGCAGGGGTGTTGCTCATGGGGATGCTGATGTCTGTGCTCCACGCCCTAGATTCAGCTCGAGTTAAAGAATGCTATGAGGTTTTGGGCAAGGACTGCGGGTTATGGACCAAAGGCTTTGATCAGATTCAAAAGATTGTGATTCATCCGGCAAAAATAGAGCTTACTCAAGAGCAAATTAAAGCGGAGCAGGGAAGCGAAGAGATTAAGGGGTGTTTGGCATGGCGCTTTAACCCCAAGAGCTTAAAAGAGTTTTTTAAGAGAAGTGAAACCTATGAGGATAGCTCACCCCGTCATGACTATGACTATTTCCCTTGCCACATCACGGGGAGTTTTATGCTAGAGGGGCAAAAATACACCTTTGAGATTAATGGGGGCGGGTATTTTGAGATTCACGATTCCAAGCGCAAGACTTATTACTTGGGTTGTAACCTTGAGCGGTATAATGACTCTGGGGACATTGTTTCTAATCCCAAATGCGCTAAATTTTTGCCGGATTTTTAAATGCATGCTATTAAGATATTCATCTGTGGTATTTTGGCAGGCTCTTTTACACACGCCCTAGATTCAGCTCGAGTTAAAGAATGTTATCACGTTTTGGGGGAGGACTGCGGGCTATGGACAAAGAGTTTTGATCAAATTCAAAAGATTGTGATTCATCCGGTGAAAGTAGGACACAACGAGCAAGACAGAAAAGAAATCATCGCTAGAGAGGGAGAAGAATTTGCCAAGCGGTGTTTGGCATGGCACTTTAGCCCCAAGAGCTTAAAAAAGTTTTTTAAGAGAAGTGAAACCTATGAGAGCTCACCCTATATAGACTACGAGCAATTCCCCTGCTACATCACGGGGAGTTTTGTCTTAGAGGGGCAGAAATACACCTTTGACATTGATGCGGGCGGGAGTTTTACCATCCAAGATCGCAAGGGCAAGGTTTATTACTTGGGTTGTAGTCCCCTATTGTATGGTGCAGCCTCTGGAGATGCCACCCCCAATCCCAGATGCGCTAAATTTTTGCCGGAGTTTTAGATGAAAAACACCCTAGATCAACTCCTTTTGTTTTTACAAACCCAAAGCGCACAAAGGGGCTTTAAGCGCTTTTTAGTGGGGATGAGCGGGGGGGTGGATAGCGCGCTAGTGGGGGTGTTGTGCCAAAAAGTCCTGCCCACGCACGCCCTTTTAATGCCCGCAAGCCACCCCTCTAGCGCGCTACAAGATGCGATCGCGCTGTGTAAGCATTTTAATATCCCCTATACACAACGCCCCATTGCGCCTTATGAAGCGTTATTTAAAGCCAATAACCCTAACGCGAGTTTAGGACGGCTGGGCAATTTCTGCGCGCGCATGCGCATGAACTTGCTCTATGATTTTTCTATGGAGATTGAGGCGTTAGTGGTGGGTACAAGCAATAAGAGTGAGATCATGCTAGGCTATGGCACGCTTTTTGGGGATTTGGCATGGCTAATTAACCCCATTGCCCACCTGTTTAAAAGCCAGGTTTACACCCTAGCCCGTGCCCTAGAAATCCCTGCAAATATTTTAAACAAACCCCCCAGCGCGGATCTCTATAGCGGGCAGAGCGATGAACTAGATTTAGGCTTTAGCTACGCGCTCATTGACCCCCTCTTAGCAGAGATCAGCGCGCGTTGGGATCGCCCTACACACATCGAGCCTAGAGTGCTGTGCGATCTAGGGTATGCGCCCGATTTGGTGGCAAGCATTGTCTCAAGGGTGCAAAAAAACGCCTTTAAAAGCCAGCCTCCTAGCTATTTTTCTTAGTCTTGCTGGTAGGTTTTGAGGCGTTCTTGTACTACGTAAAGTTGGTACTGCAAATAATTGAGTACCAAGTCTAATTTAGTGGGCAAATCTTTAATTTGGTGCGCTCTAAGCCCTTCAAATAAGAGGAGGGTTTTTTGTTCCAAATCCCTTAGAAAAGCCTGTTCCTCTTGGGATACACGCGCAGGAAGAGGCTTAGGGCTGGGTGTTGCGGGCTCTTTTTGACCGATTTCATCCAGAGTTTGAGAGACAATACTTCTTAGTTCCATTGCATTAACCATTGTTCGATAGCGCGCAATTGCGCGGGTTGTTCGGCTTGGATAAATAATTTTTGCATTTTTTGCATCTCAAAGCGTTGCAAGGGCGCGTATTGCTGGAGTTGCGCGCGCGGGGTACAGGGGGTAGTTGGGGTTTGAGTCAAACGCTTGCAACCCTGCAAAGCCTCTTTATTTCGAGGGTCTTTTTCTAGGACATTCTTATAAATCTCCAACGCTTGGGATTTTAACCCCTGTAGCTCATAAACACTAGCCAAAGCGATTGTCTTTTCCACACATACTCTCCCTATTTGTCGGTTTATTATATAATGCGAGTTTTTAAGCATTGCTTTAATGGATAACCTATGGAAATACACCCCCTATATGTAATTGTTGCGAGCTTGGGTTTGAGTGTGGTCAGTGGTCTCTTGCTCAAGCGCATAGACATGCCCATCATCATTGGCTATATCCTCACAGGGCTCATTATTGTGGCGATTTTTCATATTGAGGATTTTGAATCTCTCTCTGAAATTGCGGATTTTGGAATTGTCTTTTTAATGTTCATGATTGGGCTGGAGTTCAATTTTGACAAACTCAAGACCATGAAGCAGGAAGTGCTGGTGTTTGGGGGGTTGCAGGTGGTGGTTACTTCTCTCATATTCATGGTTTTTGGGTACTATGTGATGGGTTCTTCATGGGGCTTTTCGCTGGTGGTGAGCATGGGTTTTTCTCTCTCCTCAACTGCCATCGTGCTCAAATTCTTTGAAGAGAGCAAGCAGCTCAACACCCCAGTGGGCAAGATCGTGGTGGGGATTTTGATCTTTCAAGACATCGCTGCCATCCCCATGCTCTTGATCTTGATGCTCATGGGGGATGCGCACGCAAACTTTGTCAAGCTTTTGATCAAAACGGCGATCTCTGCGGGGATCATTCTCTCTATCCTGCTATTACCCGGCAAACAAGCCGCCACTAAAATACTCAGTTTGGCTGCTGAGAGTCGCCTGCCTGAGTTATTCATGGCAACAATCTTGCTCATTGTTTTTGGCGCGGCGAGTTTGAGCCACTTTTTTGGCTTTTCAATGTCGCTAGGGGCGTTTGTAGCGGGCATGGCGATTTCTAAGTCGCGTTACCGCGTCAAAGTGCAGGACGAATTTGCCCCCTTAAAAAATATCTTTTTGGGGCTGTTCTTTGTTACCGTGGGGATGCAAATTAATCTGAAATTCTTGTTTGAAAATTTCTTTGCCGTGGTGCTCTTGCTCAGTATCGCGATGGTGCTCAAGATTGCAATCTTGTACTTTCTCTTGCGCTTCTTTAGGGACACCAAGAGTTCTATCAAAACAGCCCTATCTCTAGCCCAGATTGGAGAATTTGCATTGGTAGTTTTCTTAACAGCTAGCAAGCAAGATGTCCTAACTTTGCAAAAACACCAAGGACTGCTAGCTTTCTTGCACAAGAAAGGCATTATCCATGTCCTCCCCCAAGATATCCAGCAATTCTTGGTTCTTATGATCATCTTCTCTATGCTTGCCACGCCCTTTATGCTCAAATACTTAGATTCCCTAGCCAATTTCATTTTTCATAAGGAAGCTTCTAAAAATTAGCCCAAGTATGGCAAATCATGTTAGAATAGCTCTAAACCACCCAAAAAAGGAATGCCGATGAGTCCAACCAAGACAAGTAAGAAACCTTCCACACAAGACCCCAAAACTCCAAGCACTCTAGAGCACCGCTGGGATTTAGGCGCGCTGTTTAAAGACTTGGACGATTTAGACAAGCACATCGCTAGTTTAGACAAGAGAGTTAGAGCTTATGAGAAGAAATACGCCAGTGCTTTCAGCCAGCTGGAAGCGGGCGGTTTTAAAAAAGCGATGGAGGATTATGAGGAACTGAGCGAGGGCATTTCTAGGGCGATGGCCTATGTGTCTTTGGTCTTTGCAAGCGACACGGATAAAAGCGATTTGTATTCCAAATACGAGATGTTGTGCAACGACATCGCACAACATCTCCTATTCGTGGACAATGAATTCTGTGCTTTGGATAGCGCTAAACAAGAAGAGTTGATCCAAGCCACTCCCAAGTACGCTTACACTTTGCGCCTGCTCTTGAAAGAAAAGTCTCATATTTTGAGCCTACCTGAAGAAAAGATTTTGCTAGCCACTTCTAGCGTGGGCGTGGACGCGTTTTCTAATCTTTTTGACAAGGCGTTGACTGCGTTGAAAATCCCCTTCCAAGACAAGATCATCAGCGAGGAGGAAATTCTTTCAGAGTTGCACAACCCAGATCGCAAATTGCGCAAAAAAGCCCAAAAAGCTTTGACCAAGGCTCTTAAGAAAAATGAGTTGGTGCTCACTTATGTGCTCAATATGGTGCGCAAAGGTCTGCACATCGCCAATAAATTGCGCCACTATGAAAGTCCGGAGAGTTTCCGCCACCTTTCTAACCAAATCTCTCAAGTGAGCGTGGATAGCATGCTAGAGATTGTCAATGACAACCAAGCTTTAGTGCAACGCTACTACAAAATCAAATCCAAAATTTTAGGCCATAAACTCAAAGACTACGATCGCTACGCCCCTCTAGACACCAAAGAAAGCCCTGTAACCTACCAAGAAGCTCTTGATCAAGTGCTCAAGGCTTATAAGAACTTTTCACCTAAATTTGCCGCCATTGTGGAAAATGCTCTCGCGCATGGCTGGGTGGATTCGCACCCTAGGAGCGGCAAGCAGGGCGGGGCATTTAGCGCTAGCACCGTGCCCAGCGCGCACCCCTTCGTGTTGCTCAACTTCACCAACAACCGCCGCTCTGTCTTCACAATTGCGCATGAATTTGGGCACATGATTCATCAAGAATTGAGTAAAGAGGTGGGCTATTTCAACACCAACACCCCTCTAACCACTTCTGAAACTGCCTCCGTCTTTGGAGAGATGCTATTATTTGAAAGCCTGAAGCAGAATCTAGACAAGAAGGAGCTCAAGGACATTTACGCGGGCAAACTAGAGGACATGTTTTCAACCATGTTTAGGCAGGTTGTGATGACCAATTTTGAGCGCCGCATCCACGCCACGCAAGAGGAGCTCAAGGCGCAGGATTTTGACACCATTTGGCAGGAAGAAAACGCCAAGATGTTTGGTAAGAGTGTGAAGCTCACCAAGAATTACGCGCGCTGGTGGAGCTATATCCCCCATTTCATCCACTCCCCCTTTTATTGTTACGCCTATAGCTATGGGCAATTGCTGGTGTTGGCGTTGTTTGGGCTCTACCGCCAGCAAAACACCCCAGCCGAGCGCAAGGCATTTGTAGAGACCTACACGAATTTTTTGAGCAAGGGGGGTAGCCAAAGCCCTGAAGAGCTGGTGGGCATGTTTGGGCTAGACATTCAAGACAAAGAGTTTTGGAGAATTGGCATGGGCGAGGTGGAAAAAATGTTATCTGAATTTGAGGCGTTGCTTTGAGAGACTTGAGCGGTCGCTACAATGCCATGGCTAACCAGCATTGCTTGGATCATCTCTATTTCCTGCACGGCCACCGCGTGAACTTCAGCGTGTTTTGCGATCTCTCTAAGGTACGCTTTGAACCCCTTTTGCCCCCCGATTTGTTCGAGAGTTTTGGAAATTTCGTGCTCTTTGTGCTGGCCGGGTACACCTTTGAGAGTTTGAAAATTCGGCGTTTGCGCCAAGAAATTAGCTTTGAAGCGGGCTTGGGGGACAATATTGAAACCACGGTGAGCATTGCCCTAGAAGGCATTGTACAGATCATCGTAAAAGATAAAAACGACTCCAATGTGGTGCTCTTCAACCGCTCGGACGCGACAAGCATTTTTGGCGATGATGGACAAGCGCAAATCCAAGATTCTAAGGATGCCTTTCTAGCTGATCCTAGAAATCAAAAAGCCCTACGCGCCTTACAAGGTAAAGAATGAGTGTTTTAAAGCTGCAGATCAAGGTTTTTAGATTTGATGCGCGCAAGGATTATAATCCTTCCTACCAGCTAGCCCAAGTGGAATACGCCCTAGATTGGCATCTAAGCGATGTGCTGGCACATATCCCTTTGCAAGATTTTAGCTACGATCGCATGCACTTGGGCGTGCGCCTTAACCAAGTGGCGGTTTTTGAAGACGCTAGAGTGCTAGACTTGATCGCACAATTTGGCAAGGAGTGGGTGCTCGAGCCCTTGAGCTTGAAATACGCCCGCCATGACTTGTGTATGGACGAGGAGGCGATCTTGAAAGATTACCAACGCTTTTTACACAGCGCGCCCTTTCTCACCCAAGAAGAACGCCATGAATTAGCCAGATACACCAATATTAATTTTGTCCAACCTAGCTACCATGAGGGCTATTATGGCGATGGTTTCTTTTTGTATGTCAAGTGGTTGATGGGGCGTTACCCCCACCGCTCTAAAGACCTCTTGCAAAGCATTGCTGATAGCAAATACGGCGTGATGAACTTTGTCAGCCCCAAACCCTACCTCTACCCGCCCAGCGATCGCATTGAGCAAGAAATTTATGACTTGCAAAAATGGCTCATTCAGGCTTCTAATTGCCCCATTGCCAACAATATATGGGCGCATATTGGCAAAAATTTAGAGAGCAAGTATCAACTCAAAACCCCTCAAACCTCTCAAGTTCAAGGGGATTTTTTGCTCTTCAACGGCTATGAAAAAACCTACAATAGCGCGCCCCTATTGCAGAGCGCTAAGGCGTTGTTAGCGCGCTTGAATTTGCGTGTGTTGGAGGCAGAATGTTGTTTTGATGGGGGGTATTGGGGGCGTTTGGGAGATTTGGAGAAATTTTTAAGCGCGAACGCCTACAACATGGCTTTGGCGCAAAAAATGGGCGTGCCCTTGCTCTTATGCGATCAAGATGCCTATGCCAACGCGCTCTATGCTCAAGAGCTCTTGACAGAGGAGACGCTCAGAGAAAAGGTCAACCAACACCTAGCCCCCTATCATTTAGAGTACCAGCAAGCCTCCTTAGTCTATTTAAACGCCTATTTGTTGGAGAATATCCCCACGCTCAGTAGTGTTTTTACGGGTTTTTCTAGCGTGCTCTTTGCTTGTGAAGATTGCAATTACCACGCGCTCTTCCAATCTTTGGGCTTGGCTTGCCACACTCCTTTATTTGCCAAACAAAGTATCACCCACCTATTAGACACCAACGCTCCCCTAGCCCTAGAGCGCTTTGGTGCGTTGCGCTATGAAGCCATTGACTTGGGTGCGGACTTTTTGCTCACCACTTCAGTCAGCCAGTTCCACATGCTAGACACCATGGCCAAAAGGGCTTCTAAGGCGTATAGCCGGGATCACGACAACACCAGCGTGCTCTATCTGCCCCAATTAACTTTGCTGGGTATGGGTGAAGACAATGCACAAGTTTTAGGCTTGCATGAGCACCAACAACCCTTTAATTTTTTATAAGGGGGCGCGTTGCAATTAGGGCTCAAGATTCTCTTTGCAATGGCTCTTGGTATGGGCTGGTATGGCATCAATGGTGAAGAATCCGCAGAGCTTTCCTTGCTCATCTTTGTTTTTGTGTTAGTGCTCTTGTTGCTCAAGCCTATCACCTTCCAATCCCCAGAAAAGCGCGAGGATTATATCCAGCAATTGCAACGCAATTACGAGCGCAAGCGCGAACTCAAGAACAAAGAGCGTGCCGAGAAAAAGCGCATTTCGCAAGCGGCGACCGAGCGCGATTATAAAGAACAACGCGAAAAACACAAACGACCAGATCATAAATTCTTTTAAAGTGAAGCGATGATAGAAGTGATTTTAGTAGTGGCAGTGGCGGTGATTTTGCTCTACTTGTACTACACCTTGCAAGAGTATCTAAAAAACCCTCTACACGCCCCCACGCCCAATGCAGAACCTATAGAGACCTTGGATCTCTACCCCCTACCCAACCCTGAAGAGAGCTTAAAAGAGAGCGAATCGGGGGTGGTAACACTCTTGCTAGGGCGTGCCACAGCCAACATGCCCAGTAGCCCTCTTAAAGAAGCCTTGATCGCCCTGTTTTTAACGGATTTAAGCCAAAATAGCGGGATCGCTTTGGAGAAATTACAAGAGTTCTACAACACCCCTAATAAACCCGATCTAGAAAACCTATGTATGCAATTCTTAGAGGCCGCGCATGGGGAGTATAAGAAACGCTTGAAATTAGTAGAATTTCTCTTTGTGCTCGCCTACGCCCAGGGCTCTTTAGAAGCCCAAAGCAAAGAAATGTTATTGGACGTGGGCGCGTTTTTGCGCTTGGAGAACGCCGATTTTAACGCGCTCTATGAGGGCTTTGAATCGCTAGGCGCGCACAAGCCCTACCATGTGATCCTAGCCAAAATGCCTAATTCGTCTGCCTTTCAAGCGCAGGTCGCCCAACATTATCTCAATTTTTTAGACGCTAAGAGTTGGCATAAAAGCTATCTGCCCCATCGCCTCAGCGTGTTGTGGCAACTCCAAGAGATTTACCAACAAGGATCCTAATGGACTTCCCTCCCTTTGATCTGCGCTTAGAGAAGCGTTATTACCAGTTGTGTAAAGAGCGGGGTTATTTTGAAGTGGGCGCACAGGGGCAACCCTTTGTACTGATGATGCCCCCGCCCAATATCACCGGGCGTTTGCACATCGGGCATGCCCTCACCTTGAGTTTACAAGACATCTTAGCGCGTTATAAGCGCATGGATGGCTATCGCGTACTCTACCAACCCGGATTAGATCACGCCGGGATCGCCACCCAAAATGTCGTAGAAAAACAGCTCTTGGCTCAGGGTGTACACAAAGAGCAGATCGGGCGTGAGGCGTTTGTGCAAAAGGTTTGGGAGTGGAAGCAAGCTTGCGCGCACCAAATCAGCGCGCAAATGCAAGAGTTAGGCTTGAGTTGTGCATGGAGTCGCTTGCGCTTCACCATGGACACGGGCTTGCAGAGGGCTGTACGCGCGGCGTTTAAAGAATGGTATGAACGCGGCTTGATTGTACAGGATTTCTACATGGTCAACTGGTGTACTAAAGATGGCGCGCTAGCGGATATTGAAGTAGAATACGCCCAAGAAGAGGGCAAACTCTATTATCTGCGCTATGGCTTAGAGCGGGGTGGGGTGGTGGTGGTGGCGACCACGCGCCCAGAAACCTTTTTTGGAGATGTCGCCTTGATGGTGCATCCAGAAGATTCGCGCTACCAGCACCTCATCGGGCAGCATGCAATTTTGCCCTTGAGCGGGCGTTCTATCCCCATTATTGGCGATGCCTATGTGGATCCTAACTTTGGGACAGGCTGTGTTAAAGTAACCCCCGCACATGATTTTAATGACTATGAAGTGGGCAAACGCCACCATTTAGAACCCTTGGTGATCTTTGATACCCATGGCATTTTGAACACGCATGCGCTAGAGTTTGCCGGGCAAGAACGCCTAAAAGCGCGCCCAGCCATTGTAGAGGCGTTGCAGGCGCAAGGCTTTATAGAAAAAATTGAAGCGCACACCCACCAAGTGGGCAAGTGTTATCGTTGCAACAACACCATCGAACCCTATATCTCTAAACAATGGTTTGTCAAAAAAGAGGTGGCGCAGGGCGCGATTGAGAAAGTCAAGGCGGGTTTAGCGCAGTTTTTCCCCTCCACTTGGCGCAATAATTACAACGCGTGGATGGAGCAGTTGCGCGATTGGTGTATTAGCCGCCAACTTTGGTGGGGGCATCGCATCCCCGTTTTTACTTGCGCTAACCACCATCAATTTGTCAGCATTGACGATCCCACCCACTGCCCCCAATGTGGCAATTTGCACTTGAGCCAAGACCCCGATGTGCTAGACACTTGGTTTAGCTCGGCGTTGTGGCCCTTTAGCACTCTGGGTTGGGGGCAAGAGGGCATGCCCGAAGAACTCTTTAGCGCGCGCGATTTGCAAGATTTTTACCCTAATAGCGTGTTGGTTACCGGGTTTGACATCTTGTTTTTCTGGGTGGCGCGCATGCTCTTAGCCGGGGAGAGCTTGTTGGGGGCTTTGCCCTTTAGAGATATTTATCTGCACGCCTTAGTGCGCGATGAAAAGGGTGAGAAGATGAGCAAGAGTAAGGGAAATGTGCTCGACCCCCTAGAGATCATCGCTAAAGATGGGGTGGATAGTTTGCGCTTTGCCTTAGCCATGCTCAGTGTGCAGGGGCGCGATCTGCTCCTTTCTAAAGAAAGCATTGAGCAAGCGCGCCACTTCACCCACAAACTCTACAACGCCACGCTCCTACTCTCCAAGCGCGCCCAAGAATTGGGCACACAAGCCGGGGAGAGCATGTTAGGGGCTTATGCGCGCTCTAGATTACATGCCACCACCAAAGAAGTGCGCCAAGCCCTAGAAAGTTATCGTTTCAACGATGCAGCCCGCCTGCTGTATCGCTTTTTATGGGGGGAGTTCTGCGATTGGATGTTAGAGTTTCTCAAAGCAGATCAGCAAAGCGCTACCATCCACGCGCTTATGGCTGTCTTTAAGGACGCGCTCAAGCTCCTACACCCTTTCATGCCCTTTGTGAGCGAATACCTTTACCACCACCTAGAGGGCACTTCTTTAGAAAACGCCCCCTCCATCATGCTAGCCCCCTATCCTAAGAATACAGAACGCGATTTGGAGTTAGAAAAGGTGTTTGAAGCCATCAAAGAGGGCTGCACGGCTTTTAGGCGTTTGAAAGTCTTGTTGGGCATCGCGCGCCTGCCAAAGGGCTTTATACAAAGCCCGCTCTCTTTAGACTCGCAAGCCCTGGGCTTCATCGCCAAACTCACTAAGATCGATTGTGTGGCGATGGTGCAAAACAAACCCCAGGGGGCTCTGAGCGATGTGGGGCAATGGGTGAGCGTGCATGTGAGCTTAAAGGGAGTGGATGTGCGCGCGTTGCAAGAGCGCCTCAAAGCGCAATTGGGCAAGTTAGAGAAAGAAAAAGCCAAACTCAATTTGGACAACCCACAATTTTTAGCCAAAGCCCCTCAGGTGTTGCTAGAGAATTTGCGCGCGCGCGCCCAAGAGATCGCCCAAAAAGAATCCCAAATACAAAACGAGCTCACACTTTTAGAGAGCGCAAAGGATGATCATGTTTGAAGCGTTAAGCGAATCGTTTAAAAATGCCCTCAATAAAATCCGTTTTCAAGACGATCAACAGGCACTAGAAAAAGCCCTAGACGCACTGAAAAAATCGCTCTTACGCAACGATGTACACCACAAGGTCGTTAAAGAACTCATCGCCCAGATCAAAGAGAAAACTCTAAACAAGGGCATTGGCAAACAGCAATTTTTAGACTCCCTGCAAGAGGGTTTGCTAGAAATTTTGAGCGTGCCTGGGAGTGGTAGCGGGTTTGTCTATGCTTCTAAACCCCCTACGATCGTGCTGATGTGTGGCTTGCAAGGGGGGGGTAAAACCACCACCTGTGGCAAGCTCGCCCACTATCTCAAGACCCGCCAAAAGAAGGTCTTGTTAGTGGCATGCGATTTAGAACGCCTAGCCGCTGTGGAGCAATTACAGGTGTTGGGCGCGCAGGTGGAGGTAGAAGTGTTTCACCAAGAGGGGGGGGTGTTGCATATTGCTAAGGGGGCCTTAGCGCGTGCGCTAGAGGGGCAATTTGATGTGATGATTGTAGATAGCGCGGGGCGTTTAGCCATTGATAAGCCCTTGATGGAGGAACTCAAAGCCTTAAAAGAATTACTCCAGCCCCATGAGGTCTTCTATGTCGCAGATGCGCTCAGTGGGCAGGATGGAGTGCGATCTGCAAGCACTTTTCACGAGCAGATAGGCATTAGCGGGGTGATTTTGAGCAAATTTGATAGCGATAGCAAGGGTGGGGTCGCTTTAGGCATCGCCTACCAGCTCAAACTCCCCTTGCGCTTCATCGGGCATGGGGAGAAAATCCCGGATTTAGATGTCTTTGTGCCCGAGCGCATCACCAATAGATTGATGGGAGCGGGGGATATTATCACTTTAGCGGAGAAAACCGCGAGTGTACTAGACCCCAAAGAAGCTAAGGACTTGTCTAAAAAGCTCAAAAAGGGGCAGTTTACCTTAAATGACTTTGTCGCACAGGTGGAGAAAATCAAGAAATTAGGCTCGCTCAGCGCGCTTGTTTCTATGATCCCGGGGCTGGGCAATGTGGCGAGCGCGCTCAAAGGGACAGATTTAGAAAACTCCACCGAGCTTAAGAAGATTAAAGCCATGCTTTCTTCTATGACCGCCAAAGAGCGCCAAGACCCCCATTTGCTCAATGGCAGCCGTAAAAAGCGCATCGCACAGGGGGCGGGCTTGGAAGTGGCTGAGATCAACCGCATTTTAAAGCGTTTTGAACAAGCCGCCCAATTGGCCAAAAAACTCAGCGCCAAGGGCGGGGTTTCTAACTTGCTACAGATGTTGCAACAACAAGGGCCTAAGTCTAGTTGGTGAGGGTATCCAAGTGTTTTTCCAACACCACCATAGTTTGGAGCTGGGAGAGAATTTGATTCATCAAGGGCATGAATTTTTGCAAGGGCGTGCTACCTGCCATGTCTGCAGCGATGCTCCTATAGCCCTGTAACACCCCCGCTAGGTAGTCAAATAGCGCATCGTTGTGTGCGTAATAATCTTGCAAGACCCTAAATAACACTGCGTTTTCTTTGAAAATCTCCACCACTTGCGCGCTGGTATTGGGGTCTAACTTTGCCCTATGGGCGCGGATGTCCAAGACAAGGTTACCAAGCCGATCGTTCAAAATGGCGATATTGCGGTGCATGTCCGCTTGGTGAATCGCCATTTTGTGAATCGTGTCCTTAATTTCTTGTAAAGAAGCCCCCATGCCCCATGAGCCCAACAACAGAACAAGGAACAGAGCGCGCATGGCATGCCTTTTTGGCGCATTATACACCCTTTTGTAGTATAATTTGGTTTATTTTGACACGAGAGGACATTTTGCAACCCCTACTATTCACCCCCGGCCCTACCCCCATTGCGCCCCAAATTGCGCGTACTCTAAGCCAGCCCGCCCCACACCACCGCACTCAGGAATTTGAACAAGCCTTTGGGCAAGTGCGCGCGCAACTCAAAGAGATGATGGGCATGCAAGAGGTGGTTAGTTTGGTGAGCAGCGGGACGGGCGCGATGGAGGCGAGTTTATGTACCTTTGTGAGCGCCCATAGCCATGAACCCAAGCTCTTAGTGCTCAATAATGGCAAATTTGGAGAACGCTTTGTTAAAATCGCTCAGGCGCACCACATCAACTACCTAGAGATCAAAAGCCCTTGGGACACCCCCATTAGCGCCCAAGAGGTGTTGGCTTTCGTGCAAGCGCACCCCAGTTTAGAGGCGATCGCCTTGCAGGTGTGCGAATCTTCTGGGGGTTTGCGTTTGGATTTTGAGGAGATTAGCGCGGCTCTCAAGGGGCATGATCCTAATTTTCTAGTGATTGTGGATGCGATCACCGCCTTAGGCGTAGAACCCTTAGAAGTCTCCCATGTAGATGTGTTGATTGGGGGGAGTCAAAAGGCGTTTATGTTGCCGGTGGGTTTGAGCTTTATGGGTCTGAGCGCGCATGCTCTTTGCCAACTGCGCCCCCATGGGTATTATTTCAACCTAGCCTTAGAATTGCAAAAACAGCAACACAACACCACCGCTTTTACCGCAGGCATTTCGCATGTGATGGCGTTGCAAACTTACTTTACATGCGTTGCTGAATTGGGGGGCTTTAAAGCCCTCTTTGCCAACACCGCCCAGCGCGCGCTAGCTAGCGCGCACGCGCTCAAAGCGTTAGGCTTGTCAATTTACCCCAAGAATCCGGCATTGAGCATGAGCACGATTTACCATGAACGCGCCCTAGAGATCAGAAAGCGCTTGAAAACCTATGGCGTGGTGGTGGCAGGGGGGCAGGATCATCTCAAAGACTTGCTCTTGCGCATTAACCATATGGGGATCATTGCCGTACACGAGATCGCATGGGTGCTCAACGCCCTAGAACAGAGTTTGGTGGATTTGGGCTTGCGGGCGCGTTTTGAGGGCGAAGCAATGCGCGCCTTTATGCAGCATTACTACTAGGGAGGATCATGACTCAGTATTATGGCTATAGCGATTTTAAGCAAGATGTGTTAGCCCTAGCCAAACAAGTAGAAGAGCAATTCAAGCCCCAAGCCATTATCGCGATTTTAAGAGGGGGCATGACTTTGGCGCACTTTCTAGGGCTGTATTGGGATATTAAGGCGGTCTATGGGATCAACGCGAGTTCTTATAGCGCAGAGCGCACACAGGGCGCACTAGAGATCGCGCATGTACCCTGCTTGAAACCCCAGCACCAACAGGTGCTCATTGTAGATGAGATTGTGGACAGCGGGAAGAGTTTTAAGGGCGTGATGGAGGTCTTGCAAGCACAATACCCGCAGGTGTGCTTTAAAAGCGCGGTGCTCTTTGCTCAAAGAAGCGCGCGTTTTCAAGCCGATTTCGTGCTCAAAGAAGCGCGCTCTTGGATTGATTTTTTTTGGGAAGTGGATTTACAAGGAGGTTCTCTTGCGCCCTAAACTCTATTTGATCTCTTTGGGCTGTTCTAAAAATTTGGTGGATAGTGAGGTGATGTTGGGCAAACTAGCCCATTATGAGCTCACCCAAGAGATTAGCCAAGCCGATGTGATCATCGTGAACACCTGTGGGTTTATCACTTCTGCCAAACAGGAGAGCATACAGGTTTTGTTAGAAGCCATTAGCGCGCGCAAAGAGGGCGCGTTGGTGGTGGCTAGTGGGTGTTTGACTCAACGCTATCAAGAAGAGTTGCAAGCGCAATTGCCCGAAATAGACATTTTTACAGGCGTGGGGGATTATGATCGCATCGATCAACTCATCAAAGCCAAGCAGAGCGCGTTTTCTTCTAGCGTGTTTTTGGCAGGGGCGCAAAATGCGCGCGTCATCACGGGCTCTAAGGTGCATGCCTATGTCAAGCTCTCAGAGGGGTGTAACCAACAATGCAGTTTTTGTGCGATCCCTAGCTTCAAGGGAGCTTTGCAAAGCAAGCAAATTGCCCAGATTTTGAAAGAAGTAGAAGATCTTGCCAAACAGGGCTTTAGCGATATTAGCTTTATCGCCCAGGATTCGAGCTCTTATCTGCGCGATCAGGGGGTTAAAGACGGGCTCATTTCTCTCATTAAAGCCATTGATGCCCAGCAAGCCATAGAGAGCGCGCGCATCTTCTATCTCTATCCTAGCACCACCACCCTAGCCCTCATAGACACCATCGCACATTCGCGCATTTTTGCCAATTACTTTGACATGCCCATCCAGCATATCTCCAATGCCATGCTCAAAACCATGCGCCGCAACTCCAATACCCAAGCCCATCTAAAACTCTTGACCCACATGAAAAGTATCCCGGAGAGCTTTTTGCGCACCACGCTATTGCTAGGGCATCCAGGTGAGAGCGAAGAGGACATGGCGATCTTGCAAGAGTTTTTAGAAAGCTTTAGCTTTGATCGCATCAATCTCTTTGCCTTTAGCCCAGAAGAGAACACGCGCGCCTATCACATGCCCTCTTTGCCTGATAGGGTGGTCAACCAACGCCTAGACACCATCAACGCCTGCGTGCAAAAGCAGGTCCAAGCGTCCATGCAAAAACTCTTGCACCAACCCATTGAAGTCATTGTAGAGGGCTTGAGTGAGGATGGGCTCTTTTTGCGCGCGCGCGATAGGCGATGGGGTTTAGAAATTGATGGGGAGATTCTCATCAATGAGAGCGCGCTAGACAAGGTACAACACGGACATTACCGCGCCATCTGCCACACTTATCAAGAGGGGATGTTGGTAGGAAGACTCATCGCATGAGCGCGCGGCGACACACACCAGTTTAAAGGTCTTTGATGAAAAAAATTGCCCTGCTAATGGGAAGCTCTAGCGATTTAGAGGTGCTTAGACCCGGGATTGCGATCTTGCAGGATTTTCAAGCGCCCTTTGAAGTCCATGTACTCTCAGCGCACCGCACCCCCCACGCCCTCCATGAATTTGTCTTGCAAGCGTCCCATGGCGATTTTGGGGTGTTCATCGCGGCTGCAGGCAAAGCCGCGCATTTGGCCGGGGTGATCGCCTCTTTGAGTATTTTACCCGTGATCGCCCTGCCCATTCTCACAAAGGATTTGGGCGGGTTGGATTCTCTGCTCTCCAGCGTACAGATGCCAAGCGGGGTACCGGTTGCCTGCGTGGGGATCAACGCCGCACAAAACGCCGTTTTGCTTGCCCTAGAGATTTTAGCCCTGCATGAGGGCGTACTCGCCAAGAAATTACAACAAATGCGCCGCGACAATGAGGCTAAAATCCTCCAAGACGATCGCGCCCTTTCATCTCAATTTTATAAGGAATCCCATGCTTGAGAGTCCATGCCATTTGCTCTATGAGGGTAAGGCCAAGAAAATCTATGCCACCTCCAATCCCCAGCACTACATCGTGGATTATAAGGACGCAGCAAGCGCCTTCAATGGCCTCAAAAAAGCTACTATAGAGGGCAAGGGCGCGTTGAATAACCGCATTAGCAACTACTTGATGCAATATCTCCAAACACAGGGCATTAGCACGCATTTTCTCCAAGAGCTCAGCCCCACCCAAACCCGGGTCAAAAAGCTCACCATGTTCGCCCTAGAAGTGATTGTGCGCAATCTTGCGGCCGGCTCCATTGCCAAACGCTTGGGTTTGCAAGAGGGGTTACCCTTTGAAACCCCGGTATTAGAGTTTTGCTATAAAAACGATGCGTTGGGCGATCCTCTGATCAATGACGATCACGCCCTAGCTCTGAAGCTAGCCAGCCATGCAGAGCTGCAGACCCTGCGCGCCCTTGCTTTGCAGATCAACGATCTCTTAGGGGCTTATTTCAAATCTAAGGGGGTGATTTTGGTGGATTTCAAACTAGAATTTGGCAAGGATGCCCAGGGGCAAATTGTGCTAGGCGATGAGGTTTCTCCGGACACCTGTCGGTTTTGGGACGCCACAACGCGCCAAAAATTGGACAAGGATCGCTTTAGAGAGGATTTAGGAGGGCTGTGTCAAGCCTATGAGACGATCTTGCAAAAAGTTTCTCACTAGGTCCTAGCATGCAAGAAATTCGAGAAGAATGCGGGGTATTTGGGGCCTTTGCGCCCCAAACTTCTCACCTCGCCCCGCTGGCTTACAGCGCGCTATGCGCCCTACAACACAGAGGTCAAGAGGGCTGTGGGATCGCCCTCTCTTGTGGGGGGCATTTCACCTACCACAAAAATACGGGCTTGGTGAACGAGGTTTTTGACGCGTCCACTCTAGCCTTGCTGGGCAAGGGGGAGGTTTGTATCGGGCATGTGCGTTACTGCACCACTGGGGAGAACAACCGCATCAACACCCAACCCATGCTCATCAACCACATTAAAGAATCCCTAGCCATTGCCCACAATGGTAATTTGGTGAACGCGCTGCCCTTGCGCCGTGAATTAGAATTGCAGGGCTGTATTTTTCACACTTCTAGCGATACGGAGGTGATCCTCTATCTCATCGCCAAACACCGCCTTGAGAGTGCAACCCTAGAAGAAGCCATACAGGCGTGCATGCCCTCTTTGCAGGGAGCCTATTGCTTGGTGGTGATGGCCCCTAATAAGCTTGTCGCCGTGCGCGATCCCTTTGGGTTTCGCCCCCTATGCTATGGCAAAACCGCTCAAGGGATTGACATTGTCGCTTCAGAGAGTTGCGCGCTGGACGCGCTAGGGGCTAGCTTCACGCGCGACATTGCCCCGGGCGAGATACTCGTTTTTAGCCCACAGGGGATTAAGTCCATGCGAGTCCCTAGCGCGGCGCGCAAAATCTGCTCTTTTGAATACATCTATTTTGCCCGCGCGGATTCTATGTTAGAGGGCAAGAGTGTACACCTAGCGCGTTTGAGAGCGGGGGCCTATCTTGCCAAGATGCACCCCGCAGACGCTGATGTCGTGGTGGGAGTGCCCGATTCAGGGATCGATGCGGCTTTGGGGTATTCTAAAGAATCTGGGATCCCCTACGCAGTGGGTTTTATCAAAAATCGCTATATCACACGCACCTTTATCGCCCCAGAACAAGAACGCATTGAGAAATTGCGCCTAAAACTCAATGTGGTGATTCCCAATATTCGGGGTAAACGCATTGTGCTCATTGACGACTCCATTGTGCGGGGCAACACCACGCGGCGCATTGTCAAGCTCTTGCGCGCTGTGGGGGTTAAAGAAATCCATATGCGCGTCTCTTCACCCCCCTTTATTAACCCCTGCTATTATGGCACGGATGTGGATTCTCAAGAGCACCTCATCGCCCACCAGCACAATTTAGCCCAAATCACCAAACTTCTAGACTTGGATTCTCTGGCCTATTTGCCCCTAGAGGGCATCGCCTTTATGCTAGAGGGGCATCAATTTTGCGCGGCCTGCTTTGGGGGGGGCTATCCCACCCCCACCCCCACAGAACCCACGACTTTAAAAGCCCCCACCCACATCTAAAGGAAAGCCATGCACACCTCTTATAAAAGCGCCGGTGTAGATGTCCAAGCCGGTTATCAATCCACAGAGCGCATTAAAAAACACATCGCGCGCACGAAGATCCAACCCCTCAACCAAATTGGCGGATTTGGGGGGCTTTTTGCGCTGGACACCCAGGGCATGGCGCGTCCTGTTCTGGTGAGTGGGGCCGATGGCGTGGGTACAAAACTCAAATTTGCCTTTTTGCTCGATCAACATGAGAGCATTGGAATAGATTGCGTGGCGATGTGCGTGAACGACATTGTGTGCGTGGGGGCTAAACCCCTGTTCTTTTTAGACTACATCGCCCTAGATAAAAACCAACCTAGCAAGGTGGAGAGCATTGTAAAGGGCATCGCGCAAGGCTGTATCCTAGCCCACTGCGAACTCTTAGGGGGAGAGACGGCTGAAATGCCCGGATTCTATGCTAAGGACGAATACGATCTAGCCGGCTTTTGCGTGGGAGTGGTAGAGGAGTCTAAAATGCTCAATATACAGAATGTGCGCGCGGGCGATGTGTTGATCGGGCTGGCTTCTAGCGGGCTGCACTCCAATGGGTTTTCTCTAGTGCGCAAAATCTTAAGCGATCGACGCATTGACCCACTCACCTACACCCTTGAGGGGCAAAACCTCGCCCAAATACTCCTCACGCCCACAAAAATTTATGTCCAACCCCTTTTGCAACTCTTAAAGCACATCCCCCTTAAATCCATCGCCCACATCACTGGGGGAGGGTTTTTTGAGAATATCCCGCGCGCCTTGCCCCAGGGGCTAGGGGCCAAAATTGCGCGCTCTAGCTTCCCCACCCCCCCTATTTTTGATTTTCTATGTACCCAAGCGTCTTTAGAGCCCCAAGAGGCCTTTGGTGTGTTTAACATGGGCATTGGCATGGTCTGTGTGCTATCCCCCAGCCATGCCCAAGAAGCGATCGCGCTCTTGCATGCCAAGGGAGAAAAAGCCTACCTATTAGGCACAGTCCAAGAGGGCGCGGGGGTACATTTATGCTAATTGCTCATGTATTAGGCGCGCAACGCTACTTAGGGCGTGGGATCTTAATAGGCACAGCCCCAAAGGGCATTCATCTCTTCTTAGCTTATTTCTTAATGGGACGCAGCGCGCAGAGTCAAAACCGCCGCTTAACTCAAGAGGGCAAGAATATCCAAATCGCCTTGATAGACCCCCATAATGCCGGGGACACCTCTTTGATTTTCTATCCCCCCATCATCCACCAACACCCCTATATCATTATCAGCAATGGCAGCCAAACCCAAGTGATCTCTAAAGCTTTGAGCGCAGGGCAGAGTTTTTACCAAGCCCTGCACACCCAAAGTTTTGAACCAGATATGCCCCATTTCACCCCTAGAATCAGCGCGCTAATCCAACCCAAAGATTCGCATTTTAGCTACCAGATGAGTTTGATCAAAGCCCTTAAGGGCGCAGACACTCTAGCATGCGGGCGTTTTTTCTACGATTATGAAAGTCTACCCGGTAGAGGGCATTTGTTGCACACCTATGCCCATGACGCCACCCCCCTGCCCTCTTTTTGTGGCGAACCCAAAGAGATCGCCATCCCACCCACCTTAGAAGAATTTGGCACCCAGATTTGGGAGCATTTAGACCCCGCCTACAAAATCGCGCTCTGCGTGCAATCCTTGCATGCATACACCCATGAAGTCCAAACCCTCATTTTCAACGCTAAGGACATCTAATGCCCTCTATCCCCCTTAAATACGGCACCAACCCCCACCAAGCCCACGCCAAACTCAGCGCCGATCCCCTGCCCTTGAAATTGCTCAATGGCACGCCTAGCTATATCAATTTCTTAGACGCGCTGAATGCCTACCAATTGGTCAAGGAGCTCCAAGAGATCAGCAACCAACCCTGTGCCGCCTCTTTTAAACACGCCAGCCCCATTTCTAGCGCGTGGGCCCAGCCCCTAGAAGAAGCGCGTATCCAAGCCTATTTTTTGCACAATATCCCCCAACTCAACGCCTCCCCCATCGCCACGGCCTACGCGCGCGCCAGAGGGGCGGATCGCCTGAGCGCTTTTGGGGATTTTGTGGCTTTGAGTACCCCCTGCGATCTCACCTGCGCGCGCATGCTCGCTCAAGAGGTTTCAGATGGGATCATCGCCCCAGGCTTTGCCAAAGACGCGCTAGCCCTGCTCCAACAAAAAAAGAAGGGGCAATATCTCATCTTGCAAATCGATCCACACTACACCCCCCCACCCCTAGAGACGCGCGAAGTCTTTGGGATCATGTTGCAACAAGAACGCAACCACGCGCCCATCACCCCCGCGCTCTTAGATCGCATCGTGACACGCCATCAAGACCTCCCCCCCCATGCTAAACAAGACTTGTTGCTCTCTTTGATCACCCTCAAATACACCCAGTCTAACTCCATTTGTTTGGCCTATCAGGGGCAGGCCATCGGGGTGGGGGCCGGGCAACAATCGCGCATCCACTGCACCAAAATCGCCGCGGACAAAGCCGATTTATGGCATTTGCGCTTGCATCCTAAAGTCCTAGCCCTCCCCTTTAAAGAGAATTTGAGCCGCCCCACTAAGGACAATCTCATCTACGCTTATTTGACCCACGGGCTCACACAGCAAGATTTAACCCATTTGCACCACCCCATTGAACCCCTGAGCCCACAAGAGCGCACAGATTACTTAAAAGACATCAAGGGCGTGAGTTTGGGGAGCGATGCCTTTTTCCCTTTTAGCGATAGCCTTGTGCGCGCGGCCCAAAGCGGGGTGAGCTATGTCGCCCAAAGCGGGGGGAGCAAACAGGATACAAGCGTGATTGAAGCCTGCGATGCGATGGGGTTGGTCATGGCCTTCACCTCTTTGCGTCTATTTCACCATTAGGAGATTGCATGAAAATAGCCATTATCGGCGCGGGGGGGCGTGAACACGCCATTTTGAAAAAAATTGCCTCCCCTGAGCACCAACTCTTTGCCATTCCGGGCAACGCGGGCATGGACGCGCACTGTGTCAATCTCCATGTGAGCGACACAAAGGGCATTGTTGCCTTCGCCCGGCAAACACAATTAGACTTTATCATTGTCGCTCCAGACAATCCCTTAGTAGCCGGTTTAGTAGATGTGCTAGAAGACGCCGGGTTTGCATGCTTTGGGCCTAGAAAAAGCGGGGCGCAGCTAGAGGGGAGCAAGATTTTTGCCAAAGAGTTTATGCAAC
Organism: Helicobacter vulpis; assembly: GCF_003660395.1. Taxonomy (GTDB): domain Bacteria; phylum Campylobacterota; class Campylobacteria; order Campylobacterales; family Helicobacteraceae; genus Helicobacter; species Helicobacter vulpis. Next base: position 3,706 of record NZ_QXQT01000002.1, on the reverse strand, counting down.
GCCACCATATCCCCACCGCGCCTCATCGCGCCTTTGAGGATTTGCAAGAGGCCAGCGCGTTCTTAGCCAAAAGCCATTTTCCCGTAGTGATCAAGGCAGATGGACTAGCCTTTGGCAAGGGGGTACGCGTGATCTCTGGGCTAGAAGAGGGGTTAGCCTATCTCAAGGCTTTAATGGTGGATCACCTCTTTGGGGAGAGCGGGTGTCGGGTGCTCATAGAAGAATGCTTAGAGGGCAAAGAGGCCTCTGTCTTGGCCTTTTGCGATGGCTTGACTCTCAAACCTATGCTCTCGGCTATGGACTATAAAAGAGCGCTAGAGGGCAATCAAGGGCTCAACACCGGGGGGATGGGCTGCATCGCGCCCAATCCCTATTTCACCCCCCAAATCGCCAAAGAGTGTCAAGAAAAGATTTTTGAACCCACTCTTAGGGGTATCCAAGCAGAAAAGCTAGATTTTAGAGGCTGTTTGTACTTTGGACTCATGCTCACAGCCCAGGGGGTCAAAGTGATAGAGTATAATTGCCGCTTTGGCGACCCAGAAGCCCAGACCTTGCTCCCCCTGCTCCAAAGCGATTTATTAGCGATCATGCAAGCATGCGCTAGGCAAGAACTTGCCAAACAAGAAGTGCGCTTTGCTCCCTTGCATGCCTGCTGTGTGGTGCTTGCCTCTGAGGGTTACCCTCAAGATTTTGAAATCGGGCATGTTTTAAGTTATCCTAAAGAATTGGATATTTGCTTTGCAGGGGTCAAGCACAGCGCACAGGGGTTGTGCAATGCGGGCGGGCGCGTCCTCTCTATTACCAGCAGTGCCCCTACTTTGCAGCAGGCGCGCGCGTTGAGCTACACGCGTATTGCCCAAATTTCTCTAAAAAATGGCTACTACCGCCACGATATTGGGCAATTATGATTATCTATGTGCAAAAGAAAGCGGGTTTTGATGTTTTAGCCCAAAATTTATGCGCCCAGTTGCGCGCGCACTTGGCCCTCCCACAATTAGAGCGCGTGGCGATCATCAACGCCTATTTGGTGGAGAATATCACCCCTGAGGATTTGGCGCGCGCGCGCGACATTGTCTTTAGCCAACCCCAAGTGGACGATCTCTTAGAAGATCTGGATCTTAGCGATTGTGGCGCGCACTTTGCGATCCAAACTCTCAAGGGGCAGTTTTGCCCAAGAAGCCATGCGGCCATGATCTGTTTGCAAATGCTCAACCCCCAAGTGCCCACTCCCCTAGTAGAACATGCCAGCATTTATAAACTCTATGGGTGCTTGAATTCTGCAGATGTCCAACGCGTGCGCGACTACCTCATCAACCCTCTAGAAAATCACCAAGTCGCCCTGCCCCTAGCCCGTGCGCGCGCGCTCACCCCCACACCCCCCCCCCAAGACATCTTTGATCTCAAGGCGATCCCCAATAAAGAGGCCTTTATCGCCCAACACCATCTAGCCCTCTGTCGCGCGGATTTGGATCACATCGCTGCTACCCTCCCCAAGCCCAATTTCTTAGAACTCAAAATCTTAGACACCTTTTGGTCAGATCACTGCCGCCACACGACTTTTCATACAGAGCTAGAGATCAGCGCAGAATACCCCCTAGCCCAAGAGATTTTAGCGCGCTACATGGCCACCCGCCAAGAACTCCAGCATGACAAGCCCATTAGTTTGATGGATCTCTCCACCCTCATGGCCAAATCGCTCAAAGCCAAGAATCGCGCGCGCGCGTGGGTGGTGGGGGCGGAGAACAACGCCTGCACTCTGGCTATCCAATGCAACACCCCCCAGGGCCCAAAACCCTACTATCTCTTTTTCAAAAACGAAACCCACAACCACCCCACAGAGATCGAACCCTATGGAGGGGCTTCTACCTGTATCGGGGGGGCGATTCGCGACCCGCTCTCTGCGCGCGGATTTGTTTATGCGGGGATACGCATTTCTGGGTGCGCTAACCCTCTTGAGCCCATTTCTGACACCCTAGCAGGCAAGCTCCCCCAACGCAAAATAGCCCTAGGGGCTTCAGAGGGCTTTAGCGCTTATGGCAATCAAATTGGGATCGCCACTGGGCTTGTAGCAGAGCTCTACCACCCAGGCTACAAGGCAAAACACCTAGAACTAGGGGCGGTGGTGGGCTGTGCCCCCCAAGATCATGTGCGCTATGCAGAGGCACAAGAAGGCGATGTGATCGTGCTAGTAGGTGGGCGTACAGGGCGCGATGGGCTGGGGGGAGCAAGCGGATCTTCACAAGCCCACCACGCCCAGTCTTTAGAGATTTGCGGGGCACAGGTACAAAAAGGAGATGCCCCTCAAGAGCGCAAACTCCAACGACTCATACGCCACCCAAAATTTTGCCAACTCATCAAACGCTGTAATGATTTTGGCGCGGGGGGGGTGAGTGTGGCCATCCCTGAGCTAGCCCCTAATGGGGTGCGTATCCACTTGCATGCCATGCCCACTAAGTACACGGGTTTAAGCCCCTTTGATTTGGCCTTGAGCGAATCACAAGAGCGCATGGCCATGTTGATAGAGGCCAAGGATTTAGCCACCTTTCAAGCCTATTGTGAGAGTGAGGGGGTACTTAGTACCCCCATTGCCCAAATCACCTCCTCGCAGCACTTAGAAATGTATTTTGATGATCGTCTTATGGCGCGCATTCCGATGTCTTTATTGCACAGCCATGGAGCGCGCCGTTTTGCCAAAGCGCATATCCCCACCCCCCCCACCCCCCCCAAACCCCATTATAATTTTATACAGGATTTAAAGCGTTTAGCCACAGATTTAAACCACGGGTCCCAACGGGGTTTGGTAGAAAAATTTGACTCCACTATTGGGAGTAACACGATCTTTATGCCCCTTGGAGGGCGTTATCAAGCCACGCCCATTCAGGCCATGGCGCACACCATCCCCTTTGAAGAGACCTCTACTTGTTCGCTCGTGGCCTTTGGATTTGACCCCTTCACATGCGCACAAGACCCTATCAAAGGGGGGTATATGGCGGTGGTGGAGAGCGTGTGCAAACTCATCGCGTGCGGGGCTGAGTTTGCAGACATCTACTTGAGTTTTCAAGAGTATTTTCAATCCTTGGGTACACAGGCGCATAAATGGGGTCAGGTGGCCGGGGTGTTGTTGGGGGCATTTTTGGCCCAGCAGAGGCTGCAGATCGCCTGCATTGGGGGCAAAGATTCGATGAGTGGGAGTTTTGAAGATTTGAGCGTCCCGCCTAGTTTTATCTGCTTTGCCTTTTGCGCCCAAGAGAGCACCCATCTTATTAGCCCAGAGTTCAAAGCCCCTGGGCACCATCTCTATCTCATCAGCCCGCCATTGGACGCGCACGGATTGCCCTGCGATTTAGAAGCCATTTTTCACACCTTGCATGCGCACATCGTGCAGGGCGTTGTCCTATCTGCTTACGCCCTCAACGCGCAAGGGGTGGCCCACGCGCTTTGGAAAATGGCCTTGGGCAATCGCATTGGGGTTGTGTTAGAGCCCACCTTGAGTTTAGAAACCCTCTTTGGGCCCCACTATGGGGGTTTTGTGGTGGAGAGCACGCAAGAATTGTCATGGGGGCTCAAACTAGGATACACCAGCCAACAACCCTATCTCCAATACCAAACCCAGCAAATTAGCCTCGCAGATCTAGATGCCCTAGAGCCCCTCTGCGCGCTCTACCCCACCCATGCCCCAAGCCCCCCTAAAACCCCTCTCCCCCCT
>NZ_QXQT01000029.1 GCF_003660395.1 Helicobacter vulpis | reverse complement strand
TATCAGGGATTATCAGGGATTATCAGGGATTATCAGGGATTATCAGGGATTATCAGGGATTATCAGGGATTATCAGGGATTATCAGGGATTATCAGGGAGTCATCATGTTAAAACGTGCCAAAATTGGGGTTAAAATGTCCTTGGCGGTGTGTGGAGTGGTGATCGTTTCTGTGGGGATTTTGGGGTGGTTGATTGGATTGAAAGTCCAAACAGCCATTAAGGATCGCGCGATCGCCCAGCTGACAGAGGGTACAGGGGAGGTCGCTGCGCGCATGCAACGCGTGGTGGGGCGCATGCTCAACGGGTTTGAGGACTTTTCTAAAGTCCTAGCCAATGTTAACCCCACCCAACAAGAAGAAAAGCTCAAACACATCCGGAAATTTTTCTTTGTGGACGCGCCAAGCGTCAAGCGCGTCAAGATTCGCTACGCTAGCGCGCCCCGGATCACAGAGGTTTTTTACAGACAGGACACCACATTTGCCACCCCCACACAAGAAGATTTGCAGGACCCCGTTATCGATCGCGTGAACGCGGATCACAACGTGCATAAAAGTTCTGTTTTTTTTGAAACGATCGGGGATAAAAAGTACTTTGGATTTGAGTTTGCCTTGCCTCTGTTCAAGGGGAATAAGATGGTTGGCGTAGTCAGCGCGTTTTTTGATGCCAGCACCTTACTGAGCTTGTCTTTTAGAAAGAATCAAGACACTTTTATGTTACAACAAAATGGTTTGGTGCTGACCTCAGGCAACCCAAAAATGGACCCCAAAGTGCAAGGGCGTTTTTTGGTAGATGTCAATACCAGCCCCAGCGCGCGCGCATTGCAAGACTTTGTGCGTAGCAACAAATCAGGGCCGCTAGATTACCACACTGTGAGTACCGATGAAGATGGAATCTTAGTGGTAACCCCCTTTAAAATGTGTGTCAATGTCAAAAGCGATAGTGGAGATTTTAAATGGGTGGTGGCGCGCTACATCGCCAAAAGCAATATTGCTAGGACCACCCATGAGATCTACACGATCATTTTCATCGCCTCAATTCTCATTGTAGTCCTCATCACCGGGATCACCTTGCTCTTGATGCGCTATCTCATCGCCCAGCCCATCGCCACGCTGTCAAACACCCTGCATGCCTTTTTTGATCTCCTCAGCCAGCAAAACACCACAGAGGTTGCTATCATGCCCGTCAAGCATTATGACGAAATTGGGATCATGCAACACTCTATCAATGAGAATATTCTCAAAATCCAAGAGCGCATCAAAATGGATTCAGCCTGTATGCGCGATGTTTCCTTAGTGGTTCAAGAGATCAAACAAGGCAATTTCAGTCAAGAGATCGCCGCCACGCCCGCTAGCCAAGACCTCGTCCAGCTCAAGCAATTCTTCAACGAGATGATCGCCTTTTTACAACAGCGCATCGGTTTGCATATCCAAAATATCAACCAAGCCTTTGCGCGCTACCAAGCCCTAGATTTCTCTCAGGGCATCCCTAATCCTTCTGGAGAGATGGAGCGCACTTTAGACACACTGGGTACAGAGATTAAAGAGATGTTGCAAACTTCTTTGCGTTTTGCCAACGCGCTAGGCGAAGAATCCAAACACCTTAAAGGGTGTGTGGACAATTTAAAAGAGAGCGCGAGCCAACAAAGCCAGAGCTTAAATGTAACCTCGCAATCCATTGCCAATATTCTGAGCGCGATCCAAGATGTCAGTGTGCAAAGTGAAGCGATGATCGCCCAAGGTCAGGACATCAAAAACATCGTAGAGATCATTAAGGACATCGCCGATCAAACCAATTTGCTTGCCCTCAATGCCGCCATTGAGGCCGCGCGCGCGGGCGAACATGGCAGAGGTTTTGCAGTGGTGGCCGATGAAGTGCGCAAGTTAGCCGAACGCACCCAAAAGTCTTTGGGCGAAATTGAGAGCAATATCAATGTGCTGGCCCAAAGTATCAGCGACACCACTCAATCCATCAAAGCCCAAGCCCAGCATGTAGAAAGTATCAATGGCGCCCTAGAAGCCTTCAAAGCGGACACAGAACATAATTTGAAAATCGCAAACACTTCCCTAGAGGTAGGGCATCGCATCGATCAAATTTCCTCAGACATTCTTCAAGATGCCAATACAAAAAAGTTTTAGGAGTCTTATGCAAATCCTAAAAAAAATTCTGTGGGTGCTCTTCATCTTGCCCGTGTTGATTGGAGGGGTTGTAGGGGGAGGTTATATTTTATTTTTATGGGGCGAGGCGGGCACAGAAGTACAAAAGATTGTACACTACAAACCCGCGCTGGCTACTAAGATTTTAGACACCAAGGGGCGTTTGATCGCCAATCTCTATGAAAATGAATTCCGCATTTACGCCCCCTTTAGCGAGATCCCTCCTAAGATGATTGAGGCTTTACTGGCCGTTGAAGACACCTTGTTTTTTGAACACAATGGGATCAATTTGGATGCGATCATGCGCGCCTTTTTAAAGAATTTGCGCCATCAAAAATACAGCGAGGGGGGGAGCACACTCACCCAACAGCTGGTCAAAAACATGCTCCTCACGCGTGAAAAGACTTTGGATCGCAAGATCAAAGAAATCGTACTTGCCTTGAAATTAGAGCAAAAGATCAGCAAGGAAGCGATCTTAGAGCGTTATTTGAATCAGACATTCTTTGGGCATGGGTTTTATGGGGTGAAAACCGCCTCTTTGGGCTATTTTAAAAAGCCTCTCAAGGCGCTCACGCTCAAAGAAATCGCCATGCTCATGGCTCTCCCGCGCGCCCCTTCCTTTTATGACCCCACCAAGCATCTAGATTTTTCGCTCACGCGCGCCAATAGCATCATCCGCCGTTTGTTTAATTTGGGTTGGATCACCAGTACGGAAATGCAAAGCGCGTTGGCTCAAGTGCCCCATGTCTATCGCACCACCACAACCCAAAATGTCGCCCCCTATGTGGTGGATGAAGTGGTGCGCACCTTGGGCTTTTTACCGGATTTGAAAACCGGGGGCTACACCATCAAACTCTTCATTGACCTAGATTATCAAAATCTCGCCCGCGAGGCGTTGGTGCGCGGTTATGAAAGCGCGTTGGAGCGTTTGCACGAAAATCACGACAGCACTTTAAATGGGGCAATCGTGGTTACAGACACCCATACCGGGCATATCCTAGCGATGGTAGGGGGGGTGGACTACACCAAAAGCGCGTTTAACCGCAGCACGCAGGCCAAACGCCAATTTGGCAGCGCGATCAAGCCCTTTATTTATCAAATTGCCTTTGAACATGGGCTTTCTAGCGCGTCCTTGATCCCCGATGTGGCGCGCACCTTCACCACAGGTGGCTCTAGAAGCTGGCGGCCCAAGAATTACAACCGCAAGTTCTCCGGTCTCATCACGTTGAAAAAAGCCCTGGTTAACTCCATCAACCTAGCCACGATCAACCTAGTGGACACGGTGGGTTTTGACACCATCTATGAGGGCCTGCAGGGTTTTGGTTTTTCTAACTTACCCAAGAACATGTCCATCTCTTTGGGAAGTTTTGGAATTTCTCCCTTAGAGGCGAGCATGCAATATTCTTTATTTTCTAATTACGGGACGCTTTTAGAACCTACCCTTATTTCTGATGTGATCGATTCCCAAGGACAGGCTAAACTCCTACAAGCAACCCCCCCCAAGCCCATTTTAACCCCTGCACAGGCGTGGCTCACTCTCTCTATCTTAAAAGAGGTGGTAGAACGGGGCACGGGCGCGCGCGCGCGGGTGCCAGGCATGGAAGTGGCGGGCAAGACGGGCACTTCTAATAATTATGTAGACGGGTGGTTTTGTGGCTTTAGCCCCAATTTACAAGCCATTGTGTGGTTTGGGCGCGATGATAATAGCAGTATCGGGCGTGGCATGGCTGGAGGGATAGTTGCCGCACCCGTCTTTGCAGATTTCATGCGCCATGCCCTACAGATTAACCCCGCGCTCAAGCGCCATTTTTCCATCCCCCAAGGGGTGATTGTCCAAAAGATCAATGGAGAGCTCTATTACTCCACCCAGAACGTACCTCTGCAAGACGATTTAGAGCAAGACGACAGCACCCAGCCCCTCTTGTTCTGATGTTACCCTCCCCCCTCTTTTAAAACCCTTTTAGAGCAAAAAAGCGCCTACCAAGCCTTTAAAAGGCATTGCAACCCAAGAACCAAATACAAACAATTTAAGACAATGGCATGCAAAACATGATAGAATTTTTGAGTACGGACAGTGGGGGGGTTGTTAGGAAAAGTGAGGCAATGGAAAGGTGTTTATGGCTAGTGGATTTGATCGCCCGCTTGGGTGGGTGAAACGCAAACTAAAAGGTCCCTTCGAGCGGGTACAACACAAACTGCTAGGTGATATAGAAAACCAGTTGCGGCGTGTGAATAGCCAACTGGAGAGGGTGGATGTGGTTAATATCATCAAAGATTGCGTGAGCAACAAAGAGCATAGGGAGTTGCTCTATGCGCTTGTACAACTTGGTGCACAAGTGGTTGTGGATTCTCGCAAGAGTTGCGTAGATGCGGTGGATGCTTACTTAAATCGCATACGTCCAGTGGCATTGAGCAATCTTATCCGCGTAGGGGGTGCGCTTGATGGGGGGTATGTGATGTACCCCCCCCCCCCAACAGCCCAATGTGCAACCAAAGGCTATCTCTTTAGGGGTGGGCGGTTATTCTCCATGGGATTTAGAAATGGCGCGCATGGGCTATTTGGTCCTCCAGTATGATGCTAGTGTTGATCAAAGCCCCGATCTACATCAAAATATCATTTTTCATAAAAAGTTTGTTGGGACACAGAATGACCAACAGACGATCACTCTCGAACAAATTATGCAGGATTACCACTTTGATCCCAGCGCGCATAATATCTTGCAGGTTGATATTGAGGGCACGGAGTGGGATATTTTTGAAAAGCTTGATTTACCTACCCTTGAAAAGTATTTCGCGCAGATTATCGTGGAGTTTCATGAGTGTGATCCACGCGCCGCATCACAATTACACAGGCACCTAGCAGTCTTAGAAAAACTCCATCAGGCGTTCCAACCTATTCATGCGCACTGCCATGCATGCGCTTTTGGGCCTATTCACTACGTAAAAGACAGGTTTTTTACAAACAATATTGAGGTGAGCTATGCCAGAAGGGATTTACTGCCAGAAGGCACTGTGTTGCGCGACATCTGCGGTGATATTGCCGGACTCGATTATCCAACCATGTTTCCAGGCGATCTAAAAAGTACGCTGTTTCCAAGTATCCCTATCTATTTCACGTAAGATTTTGTAGCAGGCGGGCACTCATCTAGCAGGTTCTGCACAAAGAGGAATCCCCACCTGCATTGCTAGCCTTGTTGCTCCAAATACTTGGTGTGGATTTTGTTCTGCCTAAAATCTGGATTATCCAACATCGCTAGATGGAAAGGAATGGTTGTCTTGATCCCCTCTATGTTGAATTCCTTCAAGGCGCGTTTCATCTTTACGATCGCTTGATCGCGTGTGGGGGCATGTACGATGAGCTTGCCAATCATCGAATCGTAGAAGGGAGGTACCACATAGCCCGCATAGGCATGGGTATCTAAGCGCACTCCTAAGCCCCCCGGGGCAATCCAAGAGGTGATCTTGCCTGCGCTAGGATAAAAATTTTTGGGATCTTCAGCCGTGATTCGACACTCGATAGAATGCCCTTGACATGTGATTTTTTCTTGCGGGGGTAGGGCTTCCCCTTGGGCAATGCGAATCATCCATTCAATGAAATTTAATCCGCTCACCATTTCGCTAATGGTGTGTTCCACTTGTAAACGGGTATTCATCTCCATGAAGTAGAAGTCTTCCCCATTGCTATCTAGCAAAAATTCGAAAGTCCCTGCGCCCACATAGGCGATGTGCTTGGCTGCTCTAATGGCAGTCTCTAGCAAGCGCGCGCGCGTGCTCTCGCTCAAGACCACCGCTGGAGTTTCTTCGATCAACTTTTGTTGGCGGCGTTGGGTGGAACAATCCCTCTCGCCCACGTGCACCACATTACCATGTTTATCTGCAAAAATCTGCACCTCAATGTGTTTAGGATTTTGAATAAATTTCTCAATGTAAACACTTCCATCCCCAAAGGCGCTCAAAGCTTCCGTTTCAGCAGCTAAGTAGAGATTCTTAAGCAAACTAGGGTCATGCACCACGCGCATACCCCGCCCCCCACCCCCATTAGCTGCCTTAATGATAATGGGAAAGCCAATTTTCTTAGCCACGCGTAAGGCTTCTTCATAGCCACGCAAAATCCCCTCACTCCCTTCAATCACGGGTACACCCGCCTCTTTCATCACCGCTTTGGCTTTGGATTTATCGCTCATTAGGGCCATTACCTGCGCGCTGGGCCCAATGAACTCCAAACCATGGTGGCTACAAATTTCTACAAAATTTTGGTTTTCGCTCAAAAAACCATAACCCGGAAAAATCGCGTCCGCTTCGAACAGTTCGGCCGCGCTAATGATGGCTGGGATATTCAAATAGCTTTGGGAGGATTTCTCGCCTCCAATACATACCTTTGCGCTGGCGGTGTCAAGATAGTGGGTGTCCTTGTCTGCGCTAGAGTAGATCGCAATAGATTGCTTGCCTAATAACTCAATGGTTTGAATCGCTCTAAGGGCGATCTCACCCCGATTGGCGATCAAGATGCGTTGCAAATGTTTTTTCTCTGGCATGGGAGACTCTTAGAGTTTTTCAATCCGGACTAGCTGCGTGCCATATTCCACCGCGCTAGCGTCTTCTACTTCCACAGAAAGGATTCGACAGTCGCATTCTGCTTCGATCTCGTTCATGATTTTCATCGCTTCTACAATCCCGATGGTCTGCCCTTTTTTAATGGTGTCTCCTGGGTTGACATAGGGGCTAGCTCCGGGGGCTGGGCAACGATAAAAAGTACCCACCATGGGGGAGAGAATATAGTCTTGCTTGGTGTTGTCGCACACTCCAGATGTCCCTGTGGTGGGGCTGAGCGCGCAGGCACTAGCGGTGGGAGATTGGAGTAGAGGAGTGGGGAGGGGTGGTTGCACTGGGGGAGTTTCTAGGGGGATGGGGGCTTTTTTACTCCCCTTATCTAGAATGAGTTCAAGATTTTCGATCTTGAGCTTCATGTAATGCACGCCACTTTGATCAAAACAAGACACGAGGGACTGGATATCGCTAATATTCATAGGCATCGTCTTTAGATTGGAATGGCTGAGACCAGCTGTAGTATAATAACATGATTTCGCACTAAGTAAGGATGGACATGGGCTTGAAAGAAGACACTTGGATCGCACGCATGAGTTTGCAACACCAAATGATCACCCCCTTTTGCGACAAACAAGTCTCTCAGGGCATTATTAGCTACGGATTGAGTAGCTATGGTTATGATATTCGCGTAGGCGAAGAGTTTTGGTTATTCCAAGCGGGGGGGGTGGTCGATCCTAAAAATTTTGATCCGCACTTGGTGCAGAAGGTGCACACTAAGGAGTCTGTACTCATCCCCCCTAACGCTTTTGCGCTGGCGCATAGTGTCGAACACATCAAAATGCCTAAAGATGTGTTGGCTATCTGTTTGGGTAAAAGCACCTACGCGCGCTGTGGAATCATCGTCAATGTTACTCCCTTTGAACCCGAATTTGAGGGGCATATCACCATTGAAATTTCCAACACCACCTCCTTACCCGCTAAAGTCTATGCCAATGAGGGGATCGCCCAAGTGATCTTCTTACAAGCAGATGCTATTTGTGCGCGCTCCTATAAAGACAAGCAAGGCAAATACCAACACCAACGCGGGATCACTCTGCCCAAAATTGGGTAGCTCCTGCTCTTGAAGCACGCTTTTAAAATCTAAAAGCTTGGGGGGGTAGCAAGGGGGCCTTTGATCAGGACCCCTTGCTTGATCGTAAAAAAGAAAATGAACTTTATAACTCTCTTGGATATGGTGTTTTTTATCCCTTGGAATGTGTGTGATAGCAAGTTCAATCGGGGGAAGTTTTAGGGGCGTGTGGGGCTTGACTTGGAAGGCTAGAAATAAGGGGCGGTTGTGCTGGTGGTCCCACCCCCCGCGCCATCTGGGCAGAGTCGTTTGGCTTTTAAGCAGACGATCGCCCACCTGCACTTCAAAGGAGCTTAGATAATAAGTACCCGGCTCTAGCATGCGCGTGGTGGGTTTAGCTGTTCTGAAGGTGTCGCGCCAAAGCAAAAAAAACCAAGGATTGCTCCCTAGCACCAACATTTTAGAATTTTTATCCCCCAGTCTGCGCCAATAGGTCTTGACCGCGCTTCCTTGATAAGCGATCTCAAAGCGCACTGGGCTAGCCAATTTAGAGGGTGGGCGTGCGCATGCCCCAAGCAAAAAACCCAAGACTCCCACCCCCATCACGCGCCAAAGCACTAAAACCCCCATCATTTGCTCTTAAGACCAACACAGGCTTTTTGATAGCCCATCTGACAGGCTTTTTTAACGTATTGCAAAGCCTTTTTAAGGTTTTTGGGAACGCCCAAGGCGTTTTTATACATGATCGCCAAGCGGTGGTAGGCAGGGGCATTCCCCATATCAGCAGCCCTTTGGTAGTATTCAAAAGCTTTTTTATAATCTTTAGGGACCCCTAGCCCCTTGTAGTACAAATCTCCTAAGCCATCATAGGCGTTAGCACTCCCCAAGCGCGCAGCTCTTTGGTAATACTCTAAGGCCTTGGCATAATCCTTAGCCACCCCCCAGCCCTCTTCATAAGCCACCCCTAAATCATTAAGTGCCTCTGCATTCCCCGCGTTAGCGCTTTTTTTATAATATTCAAAGGCTTTCTTATAATCTCTAGCAACACCTGAGCCCTTGCGATACAAATCCCCCAAAAACCCATAAGCTTCAGAAACCCCCATGCTGGCGGCTTTTTTATAATACCCTATAGCTTGTTGGTAATTTTTAGCCACCCCCTTACCCTCCTCATACGCCACCCCAATATTGAGATAACCTGTTGCGGCCCCCATACTAGCGGCTTTTCTGTAATACTCTAAGGCCTTGGCATAATCCTTAGCCACCCCCTTGCCCACATAGTACATAACTCCTAAATTGCTATAAGCCTGCGCGTATCCCATGCTAGCGCTCTTTTTGTAATACTCCATAGACTTTTGATAATTCCGTGTAATCCCCCCGCCACCCTCATAAATCACCCCTACATTATTATAAGCAGCAGGAAGCCCTAAATCGGCTGCTCTTTGAGAGTATTCTAGGGCTTTATGGTAATCTCTAGAAACCCCCTCTCCGTAGAGATACATCAACCCTAAATTGTAAAAGGCCTTAGCATTCCCCAAACTGGCCGCTTTTTTATAATACTCTAGGGCCTTGGCCTCATCTTTATCCACCCTTTTGCCTCTATGATACATATTGCCTCTATGGTACATATTGCCCATGTCAAAATAGGTTTCAGAATCTTCTAGACTCATGGCTTTAAAATTTTTGGGAGTGATGGCTTGCGTGCTGGATAGACAGCACAGACCCACAAGCACCGCCTTAAACGTGTCCTTAGCTAATTTCTTCATGCCATCTTCTCCCTTTTGACCCATTATAACTAAAAACTAATCCAGCTTAGGGATGCTGGTTCCAACGTCTCTACCCAAGGCGCGCTAGGCCACGCTACCCCAAAAGTGTCTTTAGCAATACTTAAGAAAAGCTAAACCCTGGAGTTCCAATACAACCAACCATGCTTGAGATTCCATGTCAGTCAAAGTCTGACTCCGCGCGCTTGGCCATTCTCTCCACGGCTGCGCAATGCTGCTCTCCTCTCATAATACAAGCCCTTTTAAGGCGCATGAGGGCTCTGGCGTAGGCTTGAAAGTATTGGATGGATTTTTCATAATCTTGGGGGACACCCAAACCGTTTTGATACATGCGCCCCAAGTTATAGTAGGCAGCACCATCCCCCGTTTGCGCTGCTTTTTGAAAGTATCGCAGGGCATGGGCGTAGTCTTTGTCCTTATAAGCCTCTTTAGCTTTGTTGTAATATGCAGAAGTGTAAGCAGAGGTGTCATATACAGACAGAGACGAATCTGCTTCTATTTTCTGCTCCCCTTTTTTCTGCCCCCCCTTAAAGAAGTACAAACCCCCCCACACCAAGACCCCCCTAAAACACCCCCCCCAACACCCACCAAAACCGCCGATCACTCTTGCCCAAGGCAACCCCGCATTCTTACTATTTAACTTTCTCAAACTCAAACACGCTTTTAGCTTTTTTGATTTGGGCAAAGGGTACATGTTTGATCTCTTCTTCTAGTCTAAAGACAATGACATCCCCTTGCACCTCCTGCACCACGCCCTTAAAGCGTTGGTTATCTAAAGTGCGTACCTCCACCAAATCCCCAATAGAGAGCGCAAAATGCCTCAACTTGCTCAAAGCGCGCTCCAAGCCCATAGAGCTCACCTCTAGGGTGTAGGCACCGGGCATGTTGGCATGCACATCTAACAAGGGCGAAATGAGCAAACTAGCTTCTTGGCATGTGTCTAGGGTTGTGGGACCTTTTAGGGCTTTAATGCTAATGCGCAAAATATCGCGCTGGTTTTCTTTCAATAAAGCGACATCATAAAGCGCGCAATCCATACTCTGTAGGGTGTTTTCTAAGAGGGGTTCTAAATGCTCTAGCACTTGGACTCCTTGGCAATCGTTGCAAAGAGACTCTCTAGGCGCGCCTCTTGTTCTAAGGATTCATCAAGATGAAAGCTCAATTGGGGACATTTAAACCACCCGCTCACCTGTAAGACATGCGCTCTGAGTAAAGGCGTGGCTTTTTTTAGAGCTTTGAAAATAGCGCTTCTTTCTTGTGCATCCAAAAAACGCCCATCTAGGTAAATGTGGGCGTGGTACTTGCCCTTAGAACAATGCGCGCGCGTGAGCGTGAGCGCGTGCAATCTAGGATCGCCTAGCGCGCTCAAGGCTTCTTGCAGATACTCTAACAAACCCGCATCAAGGCGTTTGGCATGGATATTCTCCATCAGAGCACCCTAGCCTGCTGGACTTCTTTAAAGCTTTCAAAGACATCGCCCACGCGCACATCGTTATAACGCTCCAGCATGATCCCGCATTCATAGCCCTTAGAAACTTCGTTGGCATCGTCTTTAAAGCGTTTGAGAGAAATGATCTTACCCACATGCACCACCACGCCCTCTCTAATGAGGCGCACCTTGATCCCCTTGTTGATCACCCCATCAACCACCATGCACCCAGCAATCGTGCCCACTTTGGGGATCACAAAGGTTTCGCGCACTTGGGCTTGCCCGGTGTCTTCTTCGTGAATGAGCGGGCTCATCAACCCGCCCACTAGGGCTTTCATGTCATCTAAGAGCGCGTAGATCACGCTATAGGTTTTGATCTCCACGCGCAATTCTTTGGCGCGCGTGCGCACAATGCCGGTGGGGCGGATATTAAAGCCCAACACGAGCGCGTGCGCGTTATTGGCGACCAAGCTAAGATCGTTCTCGCTAATCCCTCCCACTCCCGCGCCAATGATTTGCACGCTCACCTCTTCGTTATTCAAGCCCAACAAGCTATGCTTGATCGCCTCCAAAGAGCCCTGTGTGTCCGCCTTGAGCACCACGGGGATTTGGGTGAGTTCTTTAGTGGCGACCATAGAGGCGAGCTCGTCAATATGCACCTTTGTACTCTTGCTCAAGGCTTTTTGGCGTAGGTAAGTCGCCTTCTTGTGCGCTAAGGAGCGCGCGGTGTTTTCATTCTCCACGGCGATCAAAGTTGAACCTGCCATGGGCACTTCGCTTAAGCCCGTGATGAGCGCTACACAAGAGGGTTTGAGCTCCTTAACACTGCTGCCTTGATCATCTGTCATCGTCCTAATCTTGCCAAAGGCAATATCTGCCACCACCGCATCGCCCACTTTGAGCGTGCCTTGTTGCACGATCACGGTGGCGACCGCACCCCGTCCCTTTTCTACACTCCCCTCTAACACCACCGCGCGCGCGCTCCCCTTTTCAGGGGCTCTAAGCTCCATGATCTCTGCTTGGATCAAAATGGTTTCTAAGAGGGTGTCAATGCCCTGCCCCGTCTTAGCCGAAATGGGGATAAATTCAAACTCCCCGCCCCAATCGCGCGGGCTAAAACCCAACTCGGCGCATTCGGCTTTGAGTTTGTCCACATTGGCGTTTTCTTTATCAATCTTGTTCATCGCCACAATGATCTGCACACCGGCATCCTTAGCCTGCTTGAGCGCTTCAATGGTTTGGGGTTTGACCCCATCATCAGCAGCGATCACAATGATGGCGATGTCGGTTACCTTCGCCCCGCGTTCGCGCATCTGTCTGAAGGCTTCATGCCCGGGGGTGTCAATAAAAGAGATCCACCTGCCATCTTTTTGCACCATGTAAGCCCCGATGTGCTGGGTGATCCCACCTGCTTCGCTCACAGCCACGCGCTGGTTACGAATCTTATCCAATAAAGAAGTCTTGCCATGGTCTACATGCCCCATGATTGTAACCACCGGGGGGCGCTCGCTCAATGTTTCTGTGCTGCTGGTTTCTTCTTCTTCGGGGATGAAAACCTGTGCGCTCTCAATCTGCACCTCTAGCTTAAACTCTTCGGCTAAAATCTCAATCGCATCGCGGTCTAAAAAGTCGTTTTTAGTAACCATCATGCCCAAATTAAAGAGGGTCTTGATCACATCTGCCAAGTTGAGATTTGCGCTTTGGGCAAATTCATAAACCCGCACTTCCTCAGAGATGGTGATGTTATTTTGCACGCTCTTTTGGGTGCTTTCAGGGCGATAAACCCGTCTCTTCTTGGTGGCGCGGCGAATCCCCCCTTCATTGACCCAGGGGGTTTTACGCTGGATTTTGACTTTATCGGTGATTGCCTTAGGGGGGGTTTCTTCTTTGATCTCCAAATCTTGAGCATGGAAATCAAAGAGCATGATTTCATCTTGTTCGTCTTCATAGAGATCGTTAAAATCGCGATTTTGTGAGAAATCCAACCTTTGGGCGCGACTCTTGGGGCTGGGTTTGGCAGCACTCTTGGGTTTAGAGGGTTTCTTAGCCTTTTTCTCACCCGATTCCTTATGACTCATCATAGAGGCTAGAGCCGCCCTAGCCAAAGCCGCCTCTTCTTGATCGGTGCGCTTGACAATGCGGATTCCGCGTGTTCTTCTAGAGAGCGCATTGGGTTCTTTGGGCGCAACGGGGGGCTCTGTAGGGGCAACTAGGCTTTCTTGTTGGGGCGTAGGGTTTGGAGCGGGGGGCGGGGGCGTGGGTTCTACTTTAGCAGGGACACTCTTGGGGATATTTGGGGACACTTTAGCCACCTGCTCTGGCCTAGCCGGGCTAGGCTTTGGGGGAGGTGGGGGAGGCGTGGGTTT
>NZ_QXQT01000028.1 GCF_003660395.1 Helicobacter vulpis | reverse complement strand
GTGCGCACTCTGTTCCCTCCACTCTGTGGCCTGCTGCAAAAGGGATGGTTGACTTTTAGGGGGGGTTGTGCTAGGGTTAGGCAAAGGAGTTTGTATGTTTTCCTTGCCTGAAGATAAATTATTCCCCTTGCCACCTGAAAAATTAGCGTTCTCACGCAACACAGAATCGGGGCGGTTGTACGCATTAGACCGCACTTCTAAATCCACCAAAGAAGGCGCGTTTGAATTTGACTTTTCTAAAGGCTCTTGGGTGGGTTTCTCCTCTGTGGGCGATTTTCTTACCAAGACGGATTTCTCTGAGTTTTGGGCGCTATCAGATTTAACCATGTATGAAGTGAAGTCGCTTATATCTAAATCTAAAACTTGAGCGATTTGACGGCTTTTTAACTTTAGATTTTCTAATTCTTGGGGCGTTAGCTTTGCCAATTCTTGGGGGTCTCGCATAATATGATAGATCGGGTCTAGCTCTTTTTTAGTCCCCCAACTGCTATCAGTGTGTAGCTGGATTTCGCTGGGGATGCCCTTATAAGTAAATTGCACATGCAAGCCCTTATACTTGCTACTTCTATGATGAAACTCTATAATGGGCTCTATCCCCTGCGCTCTTAGGCTGTCCTCAATATGGGTCAATTGGGCATTAAGATGTCCCCTATCCTCCACTCTAATGGCCGCTCTTAAAAAGTCGCTAATGGCACTTACATCTCCTTGCTTGCTCAGCAATTTACGCTCTAGACTCTGCGCGCTTTTAAGCACATTGCCACTCTCTAGAGTGCTGCTAGGCTGGCTTAATCCCTCTAGGAGTTGCTTAAAACCCTGTTCTTGCTCTTGGGCTTGGGTGTAGAGGGTTTGGGCTTGACTCTTAAGTTCTGGGGTGGTAGGGTTAGCTCCACTGCTAGGCATATAGCCTTCAAGATCAAGGCTTGGAGTCGTGTTAGGGCGTTGGCTATGGGATAGCAGAACTTCTTTATTGAGTTGCCCCTTTAACTTCCACATATCAAAAAATCTTAACTTATCTTGCCCGCTTAAGGCTTCCTCAATCACTACCGCGTAGCCATTAATCTGTTTGGCATACACAATACGCCCACTCTCTTCTTGTATGTGTTTAAAATCGGGGCTTTTAAGATACTCTTGGTAATGGGCGATGTCCTCTAAAGTTACCGCAATTTGTCCCCGTTTGGCTTCCTTAATCGCATCGCCATGTTGTTTGAGCGTGTGTAACACTTGGTGTGCGTCAATCTCTCTTACAAGCTCTCTCTTGCCCTTAAACTTAAGTGCTTGCCCTAGTTCTTGGGCTTCTGTAGCATCCACACTAGAAACCACTAACCTTTGTTTGGCGTTAGCGTTGGCTTTAGGGCTTAAATCCCATTGCGCTATAGCTTCTTTAATCTCTTGGGGTGTTAAATTTCTTTGCCCTCCACCCTTTGCCCCCTCTAAACCTCCATCATCATTGCCCTTAGGGGGTTCATGACCCCCATTACCCCCTTTACCCCCACTATCCCCCAAATGGGGGTTAGGTATCCCTCCTCCTCCTCCTCCATC
This sequence comes from Helicobacter vulpis, assembly GCF_003660395.1. Lineage (GTDB taxonomy): Bacteria > Campylobacterota > Campylobacteria > Campylobacterales > Helicobacteraceae > Helicobacter > Helicobacter vulpis. The sequence goes on along the minus strand of NZ_QXQT01000028.1, from coordinate 12,928 downwards.
ATCTGGGGGTAAGCCCCCCTCAATCTCTCTAATGAGGGCTTTGGTGGCGTTGGCGTTTAATTTGAGATTAAGCGTTTTTATTATACGCTCCCCCCACGGGCTTTACAATAGTCGCCGGAAGGTTTATACAAACTGTGCACATCTCTTGTCTTTAGTGAGTTTAGTCCGCCCCTACTAGGTTGTAAGGTGTGCTACAGCCCTTAAGGTAGGGGGTTCAACTCCTCTAACTCCAAACTATAGATTCTATGTCCTTGATCTGTTGTCTCTCTTACTGTGATCTTAGCTTGCGCTTTTTTGTCATTAATATTAATGTCTGCAAAATATCTATGTATTGCTTTTACCCCTGAACGCTCTTTATAATCCTCATGTGTTTCTCCCAATCTAGCATTCTCAAAAAGAGCTTTAATATCTGCTCCCACTTTAAAATGTTCTTCTTTTGTAAAACCATTTTCTAAACTCTTATTTAAAGCCTTATCGCTAGAGATTTTTTTAACTCCATTGGTTGAAAGACGCGCAACTACCCCCGTTTCTTTGTTCTTAATGTCTTGGTTTAAAATGGGGACTAGACTTTGCCTTAACTCCGTCCTTAAATCTTTAATATCTTTCGTCCCCTCTGTTTTATATTCAAAGGATTTACCTCCATCATCTGGGGGTAAGCCCCCCTCAATCTCTCTGATGAGGGCTTTGGTGGCGTTGTCAAAGCAGTGATGATCTCCTAGACCCTAACAAGCCTTTAAGAAGAGCCAAGCCTGAAGAGATCACTCCGGAGTTTTTAGAGGAGGTCAAAAGGACTAATGGTAAGGTGTGGATGGGGGACTTAACCAATGTGCAAATCTTGGAGCATTTGGAGTTAGACCCTAATAAACCCGTGAAAATGCTCTTTGATGGAGACGCGTTAAAACACATTGAAAAAAGGCATGGTAAGGGGTCAAACTTAGTAGAAATCAGCAAACAGCCGGCAGTAACAATTGAGGATATTAAAAGCTACCCAGAGATTGTCAATAACGCGGACTTAATAGAGGTGCAAAAATATAAAGACCACACAACCCTGCTAGCAGGTAAGCAGATTGATGGCTATGTCGTGGTGGTGGAGATTGTTAGCAAGAAAAACAACGCCTTAAACCTCAAAACGCTATACAGAGAAAACGGACTTTTAGAGAAAAACCGCGATTTCAGCGGAGCAGGCATACGACTATCCAAAGATAGCGGGAATACGCTCGAGTCAAGCTCAAGTACGCCCTTAGACGCAACCGGCTCCAATTCTAACCCTACCACCCCAGAACTTAAGAATCAAGCCCAGACTAAAGCTAACAACGCCCAAGAAGAGTTAAATAAAATAGATCCTAGCGCGTTAAGTTCTGAACAACAAGAGATTTTAAAGGTATTTCGTGGTGAGATACCCGCCACTACTCTACAAGGCAAAGATTTACAAGAGCTCTACACTTTAGAAACGGGTAGCCGTAAAATAGGGGCTAGAAAAATCCTTATCAAACACTTTGGAGAAGAAAAAACAGGTGGACTAAATAGTGCAGAACTCTTAAATATGGGCTTTGTGTTGCGGCATGGAGAAATGGACGCAACCAGCTTTGAGCTTAGAGGCGATGCCTTGCGCTATGCCTATGTGCTTAAAGAGCCAGATGGCATAACCTTAAGGGTGGTGGTAGATGAATTTAACGATGGTAAAAAGATTTTTGATTTTTACAGCGATCGCAATTTCACCAATTATCAAGGCGGTTATAGTCCTAAACTACCTACCGCCCAAGACAACCCTACCACCCCAGAACTTAAGAATCAAGCCCAAACCCTCTACACCCAAGCCCAAGAGCAAGAACAGGGCTTTAAGCAACTCTTAGAGGGATTAAGCCAGCCTAGCAGCACTCTAGAGAGTGGCAATGTGCTTAAGAGTGTGGGGAGCATAGAAGAAAAGCTAGCGTATTACAAAGGGGATTTAACAAGAGTGGATGACTTGTTAAGAGGGGCATTTATTGCCCCTAAAGAAAGCATAGACACGCAATTTAAGCACATCTTAGAGAGTCTACAAGCCAATCCCAGCATTGAGGACATCAATCCTAGATTCATTAAAACCCAAGACAATTATCAAGGCGCGCATATTAACTTTACTTATGAGGGCATCCCTAGTGAGATACAGGTGCACACGCCTAAGAGTTGGGAGGTGAAGAAAGAGTTAGACCCGCTTTATAAAGAGAAACGGCGGCTTTATTTAGAGGGTAAACTAAGCAACAAGGACATAAGAGAGTTTAAACGCAAAATGAAGGCCATAGGTCAAGAATCCGACTTAGATAGCAGTTTGTTCACTTCGTTTAAGCTCACTTCGCCACAAGCGTCATCTACCATGTCTGTATTGGCAAAAAAATCAGGCACAGATTTAAAGGACATCCAAGAGCCTTTAGAAAAGTCAAATTCAAAGCCGGGGATTTCTTCATCCGGCAACGCATACAATCTACGCGAATCAAAATTAAACCAAAAATCCACATCTTTAACCGGGGGCAAGGGGATAGAGACTGACATAGCTACTCCTTTAAGTGATGTTAGCAAACCCCCCCTTAACAATCAAATCCCCTTACTTCCCTATAAGCCCAACACACATATCCCAGCCACGGCTAAAGAAATCCTAGCCGCAGGCAGAAACGCGTCTTTAGACAAGCAAGATATTTTAGACGCCATTAGATTTAAAAACAAGCTTTTAGAAGACATTTTAAAACCTAACCCCGCTTTTGGAGAGAATTTTAAAGAATTTGCCCTTAAGGGCAAAGAGGCGGTTAGCAAGCTTTTAAGAGAAAGACGGGGGCAAGTGAGCGGAGCGTTTTATAAAGAGGGGTTGGGCTATATTGATTTGGTGTGGGGTTATGCGGGAGATGCGGAGCGTAAAGGCATAGGGTTGTCCAAAGTCATACAGAAACACATAAAAGATTTTGATGTATTCAATGGCAATAGCCCGCAACAAAAACTCATCAATGGTCTAGGCGAAATTATGCAAGAAGGGACGCTTGTTATCAATGCGCAAGATGTTAAAACCATCATCTTAAAGAAAGAGGGTAGGGAGTTCAGAGTGGGATTATCGCAGGGTTGGGATGGAAAGGGTGAAAACCATTGGATCATCACAGCCTATGAGCTTAGGAGTCCTTCCCTAGAGACTTCCGACCAATCTAGGGCGTTAGTTGGGCATGGAAACAATCTTGCCCAAAAGGACTTAGACAAGCATAGCACATCCCCCCTTAAAGCCCAAGAACAAACCCCTCAACAATATATTTTAAGCGATCAGCATGAGGCGTTTAAAAAACTCTTTGGCCTTAAAGAAGGCGATGACCCCTTTACCCCCAATATGCCCAAAGAAGTCTTAGAAGCCCTGCAGAGTGCCCAAGAAAAGCCCTTTAAAGTGCGTAGCAAAGATTTTTACTTTGGCCTTTTAGAGGGTGAAGCGCCCTATTTAAAACAGACTCTAGAACACCCCGATGCCATATTTCAAGATGAATTTGCTGTGTCTCTTGTCAAAAAGATAGAGGATAAGATTTTTCTTTTTAGGGCTGAAAATAGCACGGATACAAAATATTTTGAACGCATCACCCCTGAGGTCTTAGACAGGCTACAAACAACAGCCACACGGCTTGGCAATGGCGTTAAAGCCAAAACAAGAAGGCAATTTATTCAAGAAGAAAGGGCAAGAGATGAGGGGCTTTTAAAAGCCCAAGCCAAACAAGAGGAGGTTAAAGCCAAACCCCCCCTTAAAAAGCCCAAGGACTACAAACAGCCCCAAAGCCTAGAGGGGCTAGAAGAGTTGCCCAAGATTGCGCCCAAAGACCCCATTAATAAGAGTTTGGGCAAGAATTACAGCCGCTACACCAACAAGGGGCAAGAGGGCTTATTGGCCTTGATGTATGAGCGCACAAGATTGGATGGGCAGATCGCAAACGCTTATGCACGCCCTGAAATTGGGGGCATTGATGTATATACCCAATATGGCGGGGAGAAATACATGGATGCGGGCAGAATCGCCCAAGAATCTAAAGGGCTAGAGACCTTTAAAACCCAGCCCCAAGAGTTTTTAACCCCAGTAGGAGCAGAGGCTGAAATACGAGCTAAGAGAGACTTTAAGAAGTGGCGCAACACGCATATCGCTAACGCCATTGATCGCACGCTCAAAGAAGGCGAACTTAGTCGTCTTGATGACAATAGTGTCGCATTGAATTTAACACAGACCTACAATGGCAAAGATTGGGATTTTAAAGCCCGCATTGATTGGAGCAACAACAATGACCCCAGCCAGCCTAGAAGGTGGGTGTTACAAGATTTTAAGGTGGTGGAGAAAGAGCCCCCAAGGGAGGCTAGCCAAGACCTCCTAGACCCTAACAAGCCTTTAAGAAGAGCCAAGCCTGAAGAGATCACACCCGAGTTTTTAGAGGAGGTCAAAAGGACTAATAGTAAGGTGTGGATGGGGGATTTAACCAATGCGCAAATATTAGAGCATTTGGACTTTGACCCTAATAAGCCGATTAAAATGTTATTTGATGGAAACGCGTTAAAACACATTGAAAAAAGACATGGGCCAAATGCGCCTTTAGTTAAAAGTAGTGGGCAAGCTACCATAACAAGGGAGGACATAGCGCATTATCCGGAAATTATAAACAATGCTGATTTAATGCGCATAGAGGACACTAAGGACCATCAAAAGGCTTTAGTTGTTGGCAAACAAATTAATGGGTATTTTATTGCGGTGGAAATTATTAGCCAGAAAAACAACACACTAAAACTCAAAACCATGTACAAAGGAAACGGGGACCTAGAAACAGAGTCTATTTTTAAAGATGGTGTGCAAATACGACTATCCAAATGATAGCGTCGCCCCCTAGTTGCAAAGAACTAGTGCCACTTAGACGCATCGTGCACACCACCAAACGATCCTACGATAACCAACTGAATACACCCTTAAGGAGCTTTGCCCATGCTCACCCCCTACCTTAACCAAGTTTTCCACGCCGATGCGTTAAAGCATATTGAAAGACGGCATGGAGAGGGATCAAACTTAGTAGAAATTAGCAAACAGCCCGCAGTAACAAGAGAAGACATTATCCATCATAAGGATATTGTAAATAATGCAGATAGGCATGTAGTTGATACAGACAAATACCATCAAGAGGTTTTGATTAGTGGCAAACAGATTAATGGCTATGTGGTGGTGGTAGAAACCATTAGCACTAAAAAGAACGAATTAAAATTAAAGACAATCTATAAAAAGGCAGACCTCTTAGTGATCTCAGATGGGGATTTTGTTGGGCTTGATCAAATCTTGCCCAACAAATGCGCCAAAAACGCCAAGATAAAAACCGCTTTTATTTGCTCGATGTCAATAGCAACTCGGGAGCAAAACATGCCTTTGATAAACACTGGGTCTATGACAGCCACAGCCAAAGTATCCGCGTGCTGTGCAAACTAGGCAACGATTTGAGGGCGTGATTGCCCTTAAGGCTAATCTCTCCAATAGAGCTTTGTTATAATCGGTTGGGAGTCTATTAGGGAGAGTGCGATGGAGTTAGAATGGTATGTCTATGGAATCTTTTTTGTGGCGGCATTCAGTGCAGGGCTGGTGGATTCGATTGCTGGAGGTGGGGGGCTTATCACCGTGCCCACCTTGATGGCATTAGGGATCCCTCCCCACATGGTGCTAGCCACCAATAAATTACAAAGCAGCTTTGGGAGTTTCACCGCCGCGCTGAATTTCTGCTTAAAGGGCATGGTGCCTCTAAGAGAAGTCGCCTTTGGGGTGGGGTGCGTGGTGGTGGGCGCGGCGTTGGGTACGACTTTGATTTTATGGCTCAAGGCGGACATGTTGCGCGTGCTCATCCCTATTTTCTTATCTTTGATCTTTATGTACACCTTGCTAGCTCCCAAAGTGGGGGAAGGGGATAGCCATCCTAGGGTCAAACCCGCCCTTTTTTATGGGATTTTTGGGTTAGGATTGGGATTTTATGACGGCTTTTTTGGGCCGGGTACGGGTTCGTTTTGGACTTTTGCCATGGTCGCGCTCTTAGGGCTGAACATGAAAAAAGCCACCGCGCGCACGAAAGTATTCAACTTCACCAGCAATATTGTGAGCTTGAGCGTGTTTTTAATGGGGGGGGAGGTGATTTGGTCTGTAGGGCTCTTGATGGGGGCAGGGCAGATGTTGGGGGCATGGGTGGGTTCTAATTTGGTGATGGCTAAAGAAGTCAAGTTTATCCGCCGAGTCTTTTTATGCGTGGTGGGGGCGACAATTTTAAAACTCTTTTGGGATTTTGCGCGCTAATGGTGGCTTGAGGCGGAATCGAACCACCGACACGAAGATTTTCAGTCTTCTGCTCTACCGACTGAGCTATCAAGCCAAAAGCACAATTATACTACATAGGTCCCTAAAATTTAACTTAAAGTGTTATAATCCCCTTAAAAGGTGTTAGATGCGCTTAATTTCGTGGAATGTCAATGGCTTGAGGGCATGCATGCAAAAGGGTTTTAGGGAGTTTTTTCTAGAAAGTGGGGCTGATATTTTCTGTGTGCAAGAGACTAAAATGCACCCACAGCAGGCGGATTTTGCCTTTGAAAACTACCATGCTTTTTGGAATAGCGCACAGAAGAAGGGCTATAGCGGGGTGTTGACCTTGAGCAAAAACGCGCCTTTGAGCGTGCACTATGGATTGGGGCTAGAAGAGCATGACAACGAGGGGCGCGTGATCACTTGTGAGTATGAGAACTTTTACTTGGTCAATGTCTATACGCCTAATTCGCAAAGGAGGCTACTGCGCCTGCCTTATCGCCTGCAATGGGAGAGCGCGTTTAGGGATTTTTTGCAGAATTTGGCAAGGCATAAGGGGGTGGTTGTGTGCGGGGATTTGAATGTCGCCCACAATGAGATCGATTTGACCAACCCGCAGAGTAACCGCTATAACGCGGGCTTTAGCGATCCCGAGCGCGATGCCTTTAGGCAATTACTCCAACTGGGATTTTTGGACACCTACCGCCATTTTTACCCCAACCAAACAGAAGTGTACACATGGTGGAGCTATATGAGCCAAGCTCGGGCGCGCAATATCGGTTGGCGTATTGATTATTTCTTGGTCTCTCAAGGCCTGCAAGCCCAGCTCAAAGGCGCGCATATTTACGCGCATGTTCTGGGCAGCGATCACTGCCCTGTGGGCTTAGAAATTGGGGGGGATTGATGGAGCGTTTCGTGGATGAGAACGCGTTCTTGGTGAGCAAAACCAATCCTAAGGGGGTGATCACCTATGCTAACTACCCCTTTGTCAAGATTGTGGGGGCGCATGAGAGGGATTTACTGGGCAAACCCCATAATATCATCAGACATCCTGACATGCCCAAATTGGCGTTTAAATACCTGTGGGAGCGCATTAGTACAAAGCAGGAGGCAAGCGTGTTTGTGAAGAACAAAACTCTAGATGGAAATTTCTACTGGGTCTTTGCCATTGTAACGGCATCCTTAGGTGTAAAGGGAGAGATCGTAGGCTATTATTCGGTGCGCCGCCGCCCTAATTTCAAGGGTGTCAAGGAAGTTAGCGCGCTCTATGCAACGCTCTTAGCATGTGAAAAACAAGGTGGGATACGCGCTTCTGCAGAAGAATTAGAACGCGTTTTAGCCCAAGAGAAAATGAGCCTAGATCAGCTCATGCACACCCTCCAAAGACTATGAATCCTAAAAAACCCTTTAGGGAGATTTTCAAGGGCTTAAAGCCTAAAGCTTTTGTAATCCCCCTGCCCTATTTCAACCCCCAAAGGGCGCAAGAATGCCTAGATTGTGTGGGAGGGTGCGTTTCAGCCTGTCCTGAACATATCATTATCAAAGAAGAAGGCGCACTTCCTCACTTAGACTTTAAAGAACGGGGTTGCACATTTTGTGGGGAATGCGCGCAGGTGTGTGCTCAAGAGCACGCGGGGGTGTTAGAAAGGGAGCACTCTAGTGTCATAGGGGCGTGGGCGCTCATTGATTTTCAAACCTGTTTGAGTTATCAAGGTGTGGTGTGCTTTGCGTGCAAGGACACATGCCCCTACAACGCCATTAGCTTTGAGGGCATGTTTTTCCCTCATATCCATGCTTCTTGTACGGGCTGTGGCATGTGTGCACCCGTGTGCCCTAGTCAGGCTATCTTGTTTGTAGAAAGGAAAACATGAATATTTCAAGTGTGATTGTCAAAGTCCAACCGGAGAGTTTTGAGCAAAGTTTAAAAACGATTGAGGCTTTGGAGTGTGTGGAGGTGCCCGCTTTTGATCAAGAAAAGGGGGTGATCATCGCCTTGATCGAAGCTCCTGACACACAGGCAGAATTGCGCGCCAATAGAGAGATCGAAAACGCCCCCGGGGTGGTGAGCGCGCACATGCATTTTAGCTATTCAGATGAAAACCCCCTCCCCCCCAATATCCAAGCCAGTTTGGAGAAAATTGAAAAATCCCAAGACGCTAAAGCGGTGCGTTATAGTGGGGATATTAATAATTGGCTTTAATTAGCCTTGCGGGTGTTGAGCCATTGGGCTTTGATATCCATGGCAGAGTGCAGGGAGGCTTCGAGCTGCTCGGCAAGATTGAGCAGGGGTGCAAGGTCGGTTTTCCATTTGGCTTGAGAGAGTTCTTTTTGAAGCGCGTCCACCAAGTCTAGGGCCTTGTCTAAATCAATGGGGGGTTCAAAGGCCTTTTTGAACATCGCGCCAAATCCTTCTTTTTTGGCTTCTTTGGCTTGGTTATTGGGAATCAAAATGAGTTTGATATTTTGTGTTTCTTGATAAACGCGATCCAATTGCTTGACTTCTTGGTAATCTCTGCCCTTGTCAATGGCCTCCTCTAAAATTTTGTTGCTGGCACTGACTAATTGCGTTGCCAATTCCGCACTCTTGGCCTCTGCATTGGCGAGCGCATGGACATCAATACCCATCAGTGAAGACGCTGTAGTCAGCATCCACAAAACAGACACTACAAAACATCGCTTCAGACTCATTGGCGTACTCAATCCTTCTTGCTATGGGGAAACATTGTAAAATGGTGGAGCTGTGGGGAATCGAACCCCAGTCCAAAAATCACATCCGTCCGTGGGCATCTACATGCTTAGAGAAGTGAACAAATTGTCGGGTTCTTCTTAAGCCACCTCTCTAGCTCAAATAAAGACCCCTAGCTCTAAATCTTACTTTAAAAAACGAGCACTTTTTAAAGGCATCTGGCTAAAAATGATGGAATGCCAACAGGACACCAGCGACCCTGCTGACTTCCAGCTCGCTACGCAGCTTTAGCGTAGTTAGGAGCGTAATTAGGATTGTTTACGGTTATTGTTTGTGTCGTTTTACAAGAGACACTTGGCATGCAACCCACGCTATGCAACCTTTGTCGAAATCCTGTTCAGCCCCAAAAAACTTAGCAAAAACTAAGTGGTGCAGTATAGCATGCTATGCTTACGATTTTTTTAAATTTTTAGAGCAAGCGGGGGCGGCTGAGTTTGAGCGTTTCGTAAGTCTTGAGCGTGGCGATACGCCCCTTAGCCGTGCGCTCCAAATACCCATTTGCCAATAAAAAGGGCTCAATCACCTCTTCAATAGTGCTTTCATCTTCATGCAAACTGGCTGCAATGGTACTAAGCCCTAGGGCTTTGTTTTTGGCGTTGGCTAAGAGATTGAGATAGAGCAAATCCAGCGCGTCAAAACCATGCGCGTTCACGCCCAACTCCTCTAGGGCAAAGAGTGTGGTTTGTAAAGAAATGCATGATTCATTGGCATGATCGGCAAAATCGCGCACGCGTCTTAGCAGTCTTAGCGCGATGCGGGGCGTGCCCCTAGATCGGCGCGCGATCTCCATGCTAGCTTGGGGCTCAATGTCTTTTTGCAAGCGCGCGCTCGCGCGCGTGATGATGGTGCTTAGTTCTTCTATGCTGTAAAACTGCATGCGAAAATGCATGCCAAAGCGCTCGCGCAAGGGGTTAGAGAGCAACCCGGCGCGCGTGGTCGCCCCTATGAGGGTAAAAGGGGCTAGATCAATCTTAATGGTTTGGGCAGCCGCTTTAGAGCCGATGATAATATCTAGCCTAAAATCCTCCATTGCCGGGTAAAGCACCTCTTCAATGGCCGGGCTCAAGCGGTGGATTTCATCAATAAAGAGAATGTCTTTAGGGTTGAGATTGGTTAAAAGGGCGGCTAAATCGCCGGTCTTTTCAATCATGGGGGCGGTGGTAACTTTGATATTGGCATTAAGCTCTTTAGCGATGAGATGGCTTAGAGTGGTTTTACCCAAACCCGGAGGTCCAAAGAAAAGCACATGATCTAGGGTGTCTTGGCGTTTGCGTGTGGCGCTAATAGAGACTTGCAATAATTTTTTAATCTGTTCTTGCCCGATATAGTCCTCCCACAAGCTAGGGCGTAGGCTTAAAGATTCTTGCTCTTCTAGGTCTAGTGCCTCCACATTGACGAGTCGTTGCATTAGTAACTCTCTTGCTCAGAGGGGAAATGCCCCGTTTGGATGTCTTGGACATAGCGTTGCAACGCCTCTTCTATGAGAGTGCCCCCCTCTAAATAGGTGCGCACAAATTTAGGTTTAAACGCCTTGAATAGTCCTAGCAGATCGCTAAAGACTAAAATCTGTCCATCACACCCCGCCCCGCTCCCTATGCCTATGGTGGGGATCTTTAAGCGTTGGCTAATCTCTGTAGCCACAGATGCGACCACGCCTTCTAACACCACCAAGCTAGCCCCTGCTTCCTGCACGCTCAAAGCGTCTTCTAAAAGTTGGCGCGCGCTTGTGGGTGTTTTGCCCACAATCTTATAGCCCCCCACCGCGCGCACACTTTGGGGCAACAACCCTATATGCCCCACCACCGCCACGCCTTCTTGTACCAATCTTGCAATCAAGGGCGCACGCGCCTGTCCGCCCTCTAATTTGATCGCATCTGCACGCGTTTGTTGGTAGAATTTTAAAGCATTTTTGAGGGCTTGTTTTTCATGGGTGTAGCTCCCATAGGGCATATCCGCTACTACAAAGGCACGTTGCACACCCCGACACACCGCCTTAGTGTGATAGAGCATTTCTGCCATGCCCACACTCAAGGTATCCGGTTTGCCCGCAAAACTCATATTCAAGCTATCGCCCACTAAAATCAGATCTACATGGGGGTCAAATAGGCTTGCAAAGAGCGCATCGTAAGCGGTGATCGCGCTGATCTTGCTAGGATCGATCCCCTCTTGGGGGTGCTTTTTGCGTTGTAGAGTGTCCAAAGTGATTTTTTTCATCGCTACACTTTTTGAGAGATTTTACCTTTAAAATGCTATGATAAGATTAAAATTTTTCACTAGGGCTAGTATTGAAAATTAAAGGAGTGCTTGGGGCTTTTGTGCTTATGTTTCAGGGGTTGTGGGGGATAGACTATAAGACGCTTGATCCTAAGTACTACAAGTACATCAAGTTCTATGAAAAATACACAGATCAAGAAATCGCCCTGTTGATTGACGACATTCAAGAAGCCGAGAAAAAGACGGGATTATTGCTAGGACTGAGCACGGGTTTTTTTTACAATAGCGCGATCAAAGAGGCGATGCAAAAGGGCATTATCCGGGGCAGGCAAATGGATTATCTGTGGACAATTGGCGTGCGCTTTGGCTACCAAACTTTCCGCCCCTCCCTCTTTGCTAAAACCATGCGCCCTAATTTCATAGGGCGTAGAATTTACATCCAATACATCGGGGCGATTCCCAAACAATCTAATATCGGGCGTGTCGGTTATCAAAGCGCGACCATCAACGCGGACTTGATGATCGATCCCACCTTGCCCTTAGTAGAACGTTATCTTTCCATGGGCTTTTTATTGGGGGTGGGGCTGGGGGTGATCACGCAAGGAACAAGCACCAACGCTTTTTTTGGCATGATGGCCAATGCGGGGATCGCCTTTAGCATCTTTGGGCATAACCGCGTGGAGTTGGAATTTAAAGTATTGGCCAATAAAGATGTTTCATGGTGGGGTGGATTGATGCATGTAGGGTACCAATATGTTTTTTAAGCGCGCTTTTCAGGGGCTCTTTTTGGGCGCGTTGGTGCTTGGCCCATGCTGGGGGGGGGTGGATGTGCGCCAACAGCGTAGCCCAGACGCGGAAAAAGAATTTCGCATTTACATGCTCAAAGGGCAATTGTATGAGGCAGAACTAGCAAAATTTGTTCAAGAGGTGGCCAAACACAAAAGCGGCCCCTTTGTGGGCCTGCTCTTGGCACAAACGCTTATTAGAGTGGATGGGGTGAGAAGCGCGGGGTTACCCCTTTTGTACGGCTTGAAAGTGGGCTATCAGAAATATATCAAAAGCGATGTGGGCGGGTTGCGCGTGTATGGGGAGTATATGGGAGGCGTGAATCGAAGTGTGCTCCAACCCCAGCAATCTAGCACCTATCAGATTGCAAGTCTCAATTTGGATTTGGTGATGGATAAATCCATTGACACGCATAAAAAATACGCCATTGGCGTTTTTGGGGGGCTGGGTGTGGGGTGGAGCGCTTATAAGGATTATCCTAGCGCTGTGCGTAATCCAAATGGCTTTGGCTTGGTGATCAATTTGGGAGTGGCCATGACTCTAAATATCAGACATCGTATTGAGCTTGCCATGAAAGTTCCCCCCTTAAAGGTGAGTCATGCCTTTGCCTACAACTTTGCTAGCGACAATCTCTACTACATTAGCTATAATTTCTTGCTCTAGGGAATGGCGATGAAAATTTTATTGGCAATGGGTTTGCTTCTTACAAGCGTAGGGGCGATGCCCCCCCCTATTTTAAAAGACACCAACTCTGATGTGATCTTTGAAGACGCTCAACCCCCCACCTCCTCTAGAAACCCAAGTCCCCCAACCCCAAATCCAATCCCAACAAGTCCCCAAGACCCCACAACCTCACCCAGCAATCCCTCAGTCTCAAC
>NZ_QXQT01000027.1 GCF_003660395.1 Helicobacter vulpis | reverse complement strand
TTCAAACAAGCCCCGGTTTTAAAACAGGGGTGGGGACTCCAAAAACTCCATTTTGAGCAACTCAAAAAACGCCCCGCCCACGAAGAGCCCTATCCCTTTAGCCAAAGGGTATTAACCACGCTAAAACGCATTGTAGATGTGTTGCCCTTAGACCCCAAACAAGCCCGCCATGTCTTGGGTGATGGCTATATAGAGGGGCGCAGTTACTATAAAAGCGCCCCCACCATTGAGCAGATCAGGGGGTGGGTGAAAGATAGTTTAGAGATCAGACTAAATAAAGACCAAAGCGCATGGGATAAGCATGGAATTATCCATCATCCCGGCTTTGAGGGGGTGGTGTTGCCCTTCTTTGATCAGTCCAAAGCATCTACTAAGGTATTTAAAAGTAAGTTACACTGGAATAAAAAAGGCATTCATATTGTACCCACAGAGGAAGAGTTATGAAAAACCTACCCGACATGAGTAAATACCCTAGCCCCTTAAAAATTACCTTTGAAGATGGGGATGTTTGGGAGAATGTTAGACGCGATTATGTCTATCGCGCCCCTGCCAACCCCCAACCAGACGAGGAGCTCGAAGAGGACGAAATCGGGGTAACTTATCAAGGTATGAAGTATTCCCTCAAAGCGTCCGAAATTAAAGCAATCAAATCTTTAAAAAAATCCTAATGGACAAACTGAGCAAAAAGGGGCAAAATTGGAGGGAGCAGGCTATTATCCATCATCCCGGCTTTGAGAGGGTGGTGTTGCCGCATAAAAATTTGAGCATCACAGAACCCATTAAAACGCCCTTTAGCAAGGTGCATTTTAACGACAAGGGAGAAATCCATATTGTACCTTATCTGGGAGGTGATTCATGGTTGAATTAACAGATTATGTGCAGTATGTCGGGCGTAGAATACGCGTTATTTGTTATGATGATGATGGAGGAGAGGACATAGTGCTCGAGGGGATATTTCATGGCTTTGACGCGTACGCATGGGATGATATAACCTTGTTATCAGGGGGTGTGGCTTATGGTTTGTATATGCACGAAATTAAGCAAATTATCCCCCTAGAACCCCCTAACCCCAAATGCCCTTTTTTTAAAAAGGATAAAGACTAGGAAGAGCTGGATTAGTGGCTATTAAAAACACAGCGTAGCAAACTCCATTTCAATAAAAACGGGTTTCATATGGTGCCATACACAAAAAGGAATGATCATGATTGATTTAGAATATTGGGCGCGGGAGCACTGGGGCAAATTCATTAAGGTTACTTTAGAAAATGGCAAGGTCTTTATGGGGCGTGCTGTCCACCTTGAATTTGAAAACCCCCTAGATTGGATTGAGGAGGACGCGATCACGCTGGATTTAAACCACCCGGACACTAGAACAACCCTCCCAACGCGCGAGATTGCTAAAATTGAGCTTTTAGACAAGCCTGCTTATTACGATCCAAATAGGTGAGCTTTGAGCGCTTGCTTAGCTTTGAGGATCCATTGTGCCTTTCTTTAAGGGGGATTAATGACACTTGAAGAGCTGTATGCATTCCCCCTATTGGTCAATTAAAACCCTATAAAAACCCCCCCTATGCAGAGTGGGAAAAACTAAGTGGCCATTGGGTCCGTGCAGAATTAATAGATAACTCTGTCATCTTTGGGCAATTGGGCGTAACCGGGCCATTAAGTCAAGGATGGTTAGACATGAATATCGATTCTTCTTTATTGGAATGTTGCCTAGATCGGGACTTAGGAACGCTCTATGATGTCGCTTTGATCACAAGGGCGCAAAATTACCACGATGGCCACAAACGCGGGGGTCGGGGTTTGAGGGCATAGGCGCCGTTCAAGACTCCTGCGTGCAAAAAGTCCGTTCGATGCGATCGCATAGCAGATGGATTAACAGAATGTGCATCTCTTGGATTCTAGGCGTGTCATTGCTGGGTACAATGAGGTGGCAATCGCACAGCGCGCGCATCTTACCCCCCTGATTGCCACTCAAGCCCAAAGTACCTAACCCTAACTCTCGTGCCTTTTGCAAGGCTAATAACACGTTATCTGAATTGCCACTTGTGGAAATCCCTACCAAATAATCCCCCTCTTTCCCCAACGCTTCCACTTGACGCGCAAAGACCTTACTATAGCCATAATCATTGGCGATGGCAGTGAGCGCGGATGTATCTGTGCTGAGGGCGATGGCTGGTAAGCCCTGTCTTTGGGCTTTATAACGCCCTGTTAATTCGGCCGCAAAATGTTGCGCATCCGCTGCACTCCCCCCATTCCCACAGATCAAAATCTTATTGCCCCCTCTTAGGGTTTCTATGAGCAAGAGAGCTGCCCCCTCTAGTTCAGGACCTAGCGCGCCCAAAGTGTCTTGGGCAGTTTGGATATGGGCTAAGAATTCTTGTTGGATGAAAGCTTGCATGGAAGTCCTTGGATTTTTTCAATAAGATGCGTGCTAGACCTACCCTCTAGCGTTTCTATTAAAACCACTTCATTCACCAAATCCCGCCCCACTACTTCTTGACCTTGATAATCCCCTCCCTTAACTAGAATATGGGGTTTTACCATGCGGATCAATTCCAAGGGAGTTTGTTCTTCAAAGATCACCACAAAATCCACGCATTCTAAACCGGCCAGCACAAAGGCGCGATCGGCTTGGCTTTGAATAGGGCGTGTGGGGCCTTTGAGCGCGCGTACAGAAGAATCGCTATTCAACCCCACAACGAGGATATCCCCCAGTTTCTTGGCCTCTTGCAAGTAATACACATGCCCACGGTGCAAGAGATCAAAACACCCATTAGTGAAAACCACACGCTTGCTGTGTGCGCCATGCAGAATATGCGCTAGGGTTGCGCTATCTAGGATCTTTTGTCCTTGGTGGTAGTGGCGTTGCAAGAACTCTAACACTTCGGCATAAGTGGCATGCGCGCTCCCTACCTTACCCACCACCACCGCCGCGCTGGCGTTAGCAAAGGTGCAAGATTGGTGCAGATCAAAGCCCAGTGCTAAATAAAAGGCCAAAGCGGCGATCACACTGTCCCCGGCCCCGCTCACATCATAGACTTCTTTAGCGATAGTGGGGATTTTGACCAAAGTATCTTGATCTAAAAAGGCCATGCCCTGCTCACTAAGTGTGATCAGGGGCGTGGCAATGTGAAAAGCCTGTTTGAAATGCTCTAGGACCTTTTGTAAACTGGTGTCCTCTGTGATTTCTACCCCCGCGGCGATCTGGGCTTCCTTTTTATTGGGGGTGATAAGAGTAGCATGGCTGTACTTGGAATAATCCTTACCTTTTGGATCGCATAAAACGGGCTTATGGGCCTGGTTAGCCAACGCGATGAGGGTTTGGCACAGGCGCGCACTCAACATGCCCTTATTGTAATCAGAGAGGACCAGCGCGTCCGCCTGTTCCAATAACACGGTGGCAATCTTTAAAATCTGCTCTTCTAAGATGGGGCTAATGGCGTGCCGACTTTCGCGATCCACACGTAAGACCTGTTGTTTGGAGATCATCACCCGACTTTTCTTACAAGTAGGGCGCGCTGGATCGACCAACACCCCTTGGGTGTTGATATTGAGTTGGGCTAATCTTGCGAGCAACCACGCTTGGGCTTCATCAGCCCCCACCACTCCACACACACTCACGCGCGCTCCCAGCGCGACTAAATTGTCCGCCACATTGCCCGCCCCGCCCAAACGATAATTTTCCTCGCGCACTTCCACCACTTGCACGGGGGCTTCAGGGGAGAGACGCTCGCTAGTTCCCCACACGTAGTGATCTACAATAATATCCCCAACCACCACAATATGGGGAATTTTCTGGGGCTGAGAGAATAGCTCTAACATGGGCATTGCGCCAATGCGCGGATAGTGGGTACATAGGCCTCGATTCCCTTTTGTAAATCATACATGGGCTGGTAATCTAGTGCTTGCTGGGCAGGGCTGATGTCCGCACAAGTGTGTTCTTGAAAAAAGGCATAGGGGTTTTTGATATAACGCACCTTGAAGTCGCCCAACTCTTGTTGTAAAAGACGCACAATTTCATTATAACTATGACTACCCCCATAGCCCACATTATAAACCCCACTAGCCGAGGCGCACATCGCCTTGACATTGGCTTGAATCACATCCTCAATATAGACAAAATCGCGTTGTTGCTCTCCAAATTCAAAGAGCTTGACTTCTTGATGCTTGAGGGCTTGTAACCCTAGCTGCAAGATCATAGAAGCACTTTTGTGTTTATAAAACTCCCCGGGGCCATAGACATTGAAATAGCGCAGACCCACAATAGGGGCTATAGCCCTGCAAGACCTACCTAAGACATGCTTGTCCATGCATAATTTGGAAAACCCATAGACATTTTCTGGTACTTCGCCCTGCCCCACTACATTGGGCGCGGGGGTATTGCCATAGACTCCTGCTGATGAAGCGTAGATCACGCGCGCGCCCTTGCTTTGGGCGATTTCTAATAAGTCTAAAAAAGCTTGGTAATTAGTGCGCAACACGAGGGTTTGGTTCGTATTTGTGGTGTCTGAAATAGCCGCTTGGTGGAAGAGATAATCAAAGTCTAATTTGGCGATGCGATCCAAATCGCAAGTGATGTCCGCACCCAGCACCTCCCCCCTAAAACCAATTAAGTTTTTAAAATGCCCTAAACTCGTGCTAGGGGGGGTGTGTTCTCTAAATCTATCCAACGCGATGACTCGGGCTTTTGGGTGGTGCTGCTGGAAGTAAAGGGCTAGATTACTCCCTATAAAGCCCGCCCCCCCCGTGATGAGAATACGCGCTCCTGCCAAAGTCTCAGAAATATAGGCCATGTTGATCCTTTGTGCGATTATAACATGCAAATATAACGATCATAGATCAAAGAAAAAGCCCACTTTTCACATGTTTTTCACATGAATTCACATGCCCTAGACAAATGTGCCAAAATCTGCCTAAAAAGCCCTAAAAAACCTCCTAGACTTTCTTTTTTTGTGAAAACATGTGAAAAGTCCAGCCTTATTTATTCCCATGTGCAAGTGCCTATACAACGCGCTTACAAGGACTTTTTCACATATTCACGCCCCCTACTACTACGACTATGTCAATAATTACCTGGAGTTTTGCACCACAAAGACGAGTGCCAGCGCAAAACCCCCATCATGACTAATGCTTACATGCAGGCTTTCCACACCAAAAACACGCATTTTTTCAGGCACTAGGCAGATGCATGGCGCGCCTCTGGCATTTTTGCTTAAAAGAATGTCTAAAAAACTCAGTTGCGCCCCGATCCCCACGCCCAACGCTTTCGCGCAAGCCTCTTTAGCCGCCCACGCTCCGGCTAAAGAAGTGGGTTTTACAAAAAGGGCCTGTTCGCTAGGAGAGAGAAATCTATTTAAAAAGCGTTGCCGGTGGCGCGCTAAGGCTTGGTCAATGCGCGCAATGGAGACAAGATCGATCCCAATCACTGGATCACAAAGTCAGTAAAAAAGACGTTCTTCACAAAACCATCGATGAGGAAGCTATTGAGATTGCTACGGATTTCTTCCTTGAGTTTGTTCTTGCCCTTAAGAGTGGTGATTTCTTCCATGGACTTAGAAGAGAGAATTTCTATAATGGTGTCCTTGATGGCGGTTTCTTTGACCTTCACTTCTTCTAAGAGCTTGGGATCATTGAGCTCTAAAGAAATGCTGGTTTTAAGATAACGCCGCCCATTTTGGCTAATGAGATTCACCACAAAAGGGCCGCTTAAAGGATAAAGAGGGCCTAAGGAAAGATAATCAGACGATCGCACCATTAGAGTACTCCCTCCCTCTGTACTCCCACTCATAGGAGCGTTGTGCATGGGTTTACTCCCCTGTGCGTTGGGTTGGGGGGCTGGTTCAGCACCCTTACCCATAAACAAGATCACGATCACGCCCACTAAAATCAACATGACCAACACCGCGCCCATCACCACAAATAACATCGCCTTGCTTTTCTTAGGCGCTTTTTCTTCCTCTGCCATTCAAATCCTTTCTAAATCTGTGTAATAACTCAAGCTGGTACGTCCAAACTTAGCCCGCTTGATTATACTCAAGCTAGCCCGCTTTATAGGCATATCCGCTTGGCTGTGGTGTTCAAAGATGAGCAATGCCCCACTTGGCAGGGGCAAATCTTGCAAAGCGTCCCAACAAAGCTGCAAATCCATCCCAAAGGGAGGGTCTAAATAAAAAATAATTTGGGGGGCGTGCAAGTGCGCAACAGCTTGGGGGAGTAAAGCCAGCCCATCGCCCAAGATCGCGCGCGCTTTGAGGGGTTGTTTGTAACGTTGCCTGAACGCACGGATATTCTCTTTTAAAAGGGCAAACACTTCTTTGTCTTGCTCAAAAAATAACGCTTCTTGCGCTCCACAGCTCAGGGCTTCTAAGCCCACGCTCCCGCTCCCTCCAAAGACTTCCACAAACGCGCTAGAAGCGATGCTAGGGCGCAAGACATTGAATAGAGAAGTACGTACCAAAGCCTTAGTGGGGCGGCTGATGTGCTTAGGGGGCAATAACAAACCCATTCCTTTGCATGCCCCGCTTAAAATTCTCAAGACGGGCATTAGGAGTGATACTCTTGGATCAAATTTAAGAGTTTATGAGTATATTCCCCCAACAAGGCCTGCACGCGGCTCTCTAGGCTCTGTGCTTGGGTTTTTTGCGCATAAAGTTCTTGCAAGGACTCTAGAAGACTCTCACGCGTGAAAGGCACACTGACATGCGCGCCTTCCAAAGAACCGATTAAAAAGGTCGTCTTCACGGGTTTTTCAATGGGGTGATCGCTCAAAATAAAATCGCAATTCTCTGGCGCGCACAATAGGTCCTGTAGGTACGACCTAAGTACATGATCTAAGAGTAAAGAATGGCAGTCTAGGGCTATTTTCATCTCTCTTCTTTTACGCGCAATGTGCTATTATTGCATATCTTGAGTTTGAAAATGCTTACCAAAAAGGGAGTGCGTGCAAGAACACATCCGCAATTTTTCGATTATCGCCCATATCGATCATGGCAAAAGTACCCTTGCTGATTGTCTCATTAGCGCGTGTAACGCCCTTGATGCGCGCGAAATGACTCACCAAGTGCTAGACACAATGGATATTGAAAAAGAGCGCGGGATCACCATCAAAGCCCAATCGGTGCGCCTGCAATATCCCTTCAGGGGTGTCAACTATATCTTAAACCTCATAGATACCCCCGGGCATGTGGATTTTAGCTACGAAGTCTCGCGTTCTTTGCACGCGTGCGAGGGAGCGTTGTTGGTTGTGGACGCAACCCAAGGTGTACAAGCCCAAACAATCGCCAATGTTTACATTGCTCTAGAAAATCACCTAGAGATTCTCCCCGTACTCAATAAGATCGATCTCCCTAATGCCGATGTGGAGGCGATCAAAGAGGATATTGAAGAGACCATCGCTCTAGATTGTACGCAAGCTTGCTGTGTGAGTGCTAAGAACGCCACAGGGATTAAGGAGTTATTAGAGAAGATTATCACCTCAATTCCCCCCCCCACAGGCAACTCGCAAGCCCCCACCAAAGCACTCATTTACGATTCGTGGTTTGATAATTATTTAGGTGCGCTGGCTTTAGTGCGTTTGAAAGAGGGGCGGCTGGAAGTGGGCCAAGAGGTCTTGGTGATGGGCGCGCAAAAACGCCACAGCGTGTTAGGGCTCTACTACCCCCATCCCTTGCATAAAATCCAAAGCCCTAGCTTGGAATGTGGGGAGATTGGCATTGTGGTGTTGGGCTCTAAGAATCTCACAGATATTGCAGTGGGCGACACCATCACAGACGCTAAGAACCCCACCACCAGCCCCATAGAGGGCTTTGTGCCCGCTAAACCCTTTGTCTTTGCCGGACTATACCCCATTGAGAGCGATCAATTTGAAGCCTTGAGAGAAGCCCTTTATAAACTCCAACTCAATGACGCAGCCTTGCAATTTGAACCAGAGAGCAGCGCTGCTTTAGGTTTTGGGTTTCGGGTGGGTTTTTTGGGCTTGTTGCACATGGAGGTGATTAAAGAACGCTTGGAGCGTGAGTTTAAATTGGACTTGATTGCCACTGCGCCCACGGTGCTCTATGAGGTGCATTTGCAAAATGGGTCAGTGGTGTGGGTGCAAAACCCTAGCCAACTGCCCCCTGAGGGGAATATAGCCTGTATTAAAGAACCCTTTGTACGCGCCCATATCATCACCCCCAGTGCCTATTTGGGCAATCTCATCAATCTACTCAATAAGAGGCGCGGGGTGCAGGAAAAAATGGAGTATTTGAACCAAGAACGGGTGTTGCTCACGTATTTGATCCCCAGTAATGAGATCGTGATGGATTTTTATGACAAGCTCAAATCTTGCACGAAGGGCTATGCTAGCTTTGACTACGAGGCTGCCCCCTATCAAGAGGGGGATCTGATCAAATTAGACATTCGGGTGGCCTCTGAGGTGGTGGACGCGCTCTCCATCATTGTGGACAGAAGTAAGGCCTATGAAAAGGGCAAGGCCTTAGTGGAGAGCATGAAGAATCTCATCCCCAGACAACTCTTTGAAGTCGCCCTACAGGCCAGTATTGGCAATAAAATCATCGCGCGTGAGACCATCAAGTCTGTAGGTAAAAATGTAACAGCTAAGTGCTACGGGGGGGATATTACGCGCAAGCGCAAGCTCTTAGAAAAGCAAAAAGAAGGTAAAAAACGCATGAAGGCCATTGGAAAAGTGCATCTTCCCCAAGAGGCGTTTTTGGCGATCTTAAAAATTGATTAAAGGAGTTTTGATGTGGCGTTATGCCGTTTTGTCTCTGTCTCTAAGTGTTGGCTTATGGGGGGCTGAGTCGCATCACTGGAGTTACCAACACCCCAGCGCGCCTCAGCAGTGGGGGTATTTACACAAGGATTATGAATTGTGCAAGAGTGGGAAAAACCAATCCCCCATCGATATCGAGCACTACTACAACGCTCCAGATAAAGAGAACTTGGGGGTTTTTTACCAAACCGATGCCAAACCCACCTCTTTAGACTATTCGCACCACACTTTTGTGGCTAAATTCAATTCCCCCAAAAACCATGTGATTTATCGCGATCATGTCTATAATTTGGTAAATCTGCACTTCCATACCCCCATGGAATTTAGTATCCACAAACAACGCCAACCCCTGAGTATGCACCTGGTGCATAAAGATAGCAATGGGTTATTACTAGTGCTAGGGATTGGCTTTGAAGTTGGCCAGCCCAATGACTTGATCGCGCAGTTGATAGAGGCGTATGCGCATAAGCAAGTCCCTAGCGACTTGGATTTAGAAAACTTATTGCCACCTAGCATCAATTATTATCACTTCAATGGTTCGCTCACCACCCCCCCTTGTACGGAGGGCGTGGCATGGTTTATCATTGAAGAGACCTTGAGCGTGTCTGAGGAACAATTAGAAGCCTTGCAAAAGATCATGCACTATATCAAAAACCGCCGTCCTCCCCAAAAGGACTACAATAGCGTGATCGTCAAGAGCTCTGCAATCCTGCGTGAACGTTGATCAAAGGCGCGCACATGGGTATAAGAGCAGTGATACGGCAGGCCAAATAGGCATTCTGCTCAAAGCCGGACATCTCTAGTGTTAGTCTTCTTTGCCTGTGCGATCATCGCCACACTCATTTATGTACTCTTGCGCGAGCGTCTATCTCCCCTAGTCGCGCTCACTTTAGTGCCCTTAGTGGGCTTGCTGGGTTTTTGGGGAGTGAGCACGCTCTTGGGGCATAGAGTTGTGCCGCACAATTACGCCTATCTCTTGCAAGACACCTATATCCAAAGTTTTCTAAGCAAGATCACCCCCGCCCCCCTGCCAGAGAATGCGCTTGTGCGCTTTGGGCACGCCGCTAGACAGACCTTGCCTAAAAAGAATAAAAGCCCCTCTGTGAGCGCGGCGCAAATCACCCAAGCCTACCAAGCCGGGCTAAAAGCCCTGCAAATCCAAGCCCCTTTGCAAGACGCTTTGCAAGAAATGCTCCAAACCCATTCTCTTTGGCGCGCTCTGCAAGATCACGCCCAAGTGCTGGTGTCCTATTTTAGACAGGGGGTTGGCAAAGTCTTTAACATCGCGATCATGTTCATCTTTGCTATTCTCTTTTTTGGGATTCTCAACGATGTGGGGCTCTTTAACCCCTTAATCCATGCCATCATCACCCTCTCTAGGGGGAATGTCATTGCCATTTGTGTGGGCACTTGCGTGATCGCCACGCTTGCGCATCTAGATGGCTCGGGGGCTAGTACCTTTTTGGTGGTGATCCCCCCGCTCTTGCCCATTTACAAACGCCTCCAACTCAATCCCCATCTCTTGCTATTGCTTGTGGCCGCTAGCGCGGGCTTGGCCAATCTGCTGCCATGGGGGGGCCCTTTGGGGCGTGTGGCCAGCGTGTTGGGGGTAGAGACTAGCGCGCTCTATCACCCCCTCTTGCCCCTGCAGGGTGTGGGGTTTCTTTGCGTGCTCATTTTGGCGGTGGGCTTGGGTTGGAGAGAACAGAGGCGTTTGAAAAACGCGCCCCCCTCAGGGCTTGAGGACACCCCCGCGCTCCATTTGGGCCCAAGCAGACATTTTATCCCCAATTTATGCGTGGCGTTGGGGGCGTTGGGGGCGGTAGTGGGCAAAATTTTACCCCCTGAACTCTGCTTTTTGATCGCGCTCTGTGTGGTGTTGCTGCTCAATTACCCAAACCCCAAAGCGCGCATGGCCAAGGTCAAAGAATACGCCCCAGAGGCCATTTCCATGGCGCTCATCTTGCTCAGTGCCGGGATGTATATTGGGATTTTAGGCGGCTCTGGGATGTTGCAAGCCATCGCCAAACACTTGGCTGATTACTTGCCCGCCTCTGTACTGCCCCATTTGTATTGGGTGGTGGGGGCTTTGGGCGTGCCCTTTAAATTGCTTTTAGACACCAATAGCTATTACTTCACCCTATTCCCCCTTGTGGCGCACTTGGCCGCCCCCCATGGGGTACCCGCCCAAAGTGTGGGGTATGTGATGCTCATTGGGGCGACTTTGGGTACTTTTATCTCCCCCTTCTCTCCAGCACTCTGGCTAGGGCTAGGCTTGGCTAGGCTCTCCATGGGCACACACATCATCTATAGCTTTTTTTGGCTTTGGGGGCTGTCTTTATGGCTGTTGTGGGTGGGCAAAGGCTTAGGCTTGCTTTGAGCTATTTTTTCAAACTATTGAATAGGGATGAGGGGTAAATGTTTGATGGCTTCCAAACGCGCATCTCCACTTAAAAAACGGGTGTGTCCGTCTTTATGCAGGCTTTGTCGATTGTGGAACCCTGCGCAATACTCTTGCAAAGGAGCAAGCATGAAAGGAAATTTTGATTCCAAATCTGCGCGGATAAAAAAGGCATTCACCCCACACGATTCGCACCCCACAAAAGTATACCCCTTTGCTTTTCCAAGTGTGATAAACGCTTGGAGGCTTGCGCCAAAATACCCGCTATTATTAGCCCAATCGACTTGAAAATCAGCGCGATAGGGTACGCTCACGCAGAGTTCACCCCCAAAAATTGCGTTGAACTCGACAACGACAATGGCGGGCTGTACGCATGTGATGGCCTCCCATATGAAATAATCCATGCCATCGATGTCAACGCTCAAGATCGCAATATTGCTCAACTTTTTAGAGCATAGCCATGCCCCAATCAAGCCATCGATATTCTCACGCGTGATGAATGTATGCTGTGCCTCTAAATCGTGTTTGCCAATATGGTTTTCTCGAATTAAGGCGACATTCTGCGCGCTGGCATCCATGACAAGCCCGGTAAAATTGCGTTTCTTGAGCAAATATCGGGTATTGGATTCTCTATAATCTTGCACGCCAAATTCTACAAAAGCGCGGGGGTATGCAGAATGTGCAGAGTCGAGTTGCAAAACCTCAATGAGCAAATCTAGGATTCCATCCTCACCATTTTGCGAATACACGCTAAATTCAAAATTGCGGATGTCTACCCCCCCCCCCCCCTACAGAGAGGCTATGGGTATAGAGTTGCTTGTGCTGGAGCGCAAGGATTGTACCATGCAACATCATAGAGCGTTCGAGTTGATCGTGAAGGACATGGATTTGCCCATGCAGAATGCGCACTAGGCAATTCTCTAAGTAGCGCTTCAATCCCCCAAAAATCTTTCTAAGCAACTTCTTCATACAACTACACCCTTTCTTGATCCTACGGATTTTATTAAAAATAACCCCGCCTTTTTCCAAAAACCCTTACTATACCCAACATTCACAAAGCAAACGATTATTTTAATATGTAGATTTGACTCCATATAAGCAGTTTGTTATAATTGCGTGTTTTGCGCAAAGTGAGGAGCCGTTTCAATGGTAGATTATAAGCAGTGGTTGAAGGGGAAGCTAAAGTGGGTAAGAAGAAAGCTTTCTGCTAATTTTGAGGACAGGTTAGATCAGATGAACTGCCTCTTGCGTAACATAGAGTGCAGGGCTTTGATTCCCCTTGTTCAGGATTGCGTGTCCAATCCAGAACACAAGGAAATACTCTATGCGTTCATGCAAAATCCAAATATGTATGTGTGTGTCGACTCGCGCTCTAGCTGTGTAGAGATAGTGCGCGCTTATTTGGACTTGATACGCCCGGCCGCTTTGACAAATCTCATCCGTGTGGGTGGAGAACTCGATGGTGGGTATGTCATGTACCCCCCCCCCCCCCTCATCTGACACATTGCCAAAAGCACTTTCTCTAGGGGTTTCGAGTTATTCTCCATGGGATTTAGACATGGCAAACAGGGGTTACTTGGTCTTGCAATACGATGCGAGCATTGATCAAAGCCCCGACCTACACAAGAATATCCTTTTTCATAAAAAGTTTGTGGGGATGAAGAGCGATTCACAAACTGTCACCATGGAGCAGATCATGAGTGATTACACCTTTGATCCCAACGCGCACAATATCTTGCAAATGGATATTGAAGGGGTGGAGTGGGAAATCTTTGAGAAACTGGATTTTGCTATCTTGGAAAAGTACTTTGCGCAGGTGATTGTGGAATTTCACTGGTGCGACCCGCGATCTATCCCGCGATCTAAGAGACACCTAGCCATTTTGGAAAAATTCCAGCATGCCTACCAACCGGTACACTTGCGTTATAGCGGCGGTTGTGTCTACTATGTAAAAGATAGATTTTTTTCTGATCTGTTTGAAGTGAGTTACACTAGAAAGGATTTATTGCCCAAAGACTTCGTATTGCGCGATGTGTGCGGGGACATCACTGGACTCGATTTTGCCGATGACATCAGATTGCTCAATATTCCTATTGATTTTGATTAGGGGTCAAGTCTTCCTAAGCTTCCACCAAAAGTAAAGCTTTGTATACCAACCCTTGAGGATTTTCTGAACTTTATAGAGAACGTACGCGCATAAAACTTTCTTAGTCAGGAGAGGCTCTAGGTATGGGGATAACTTTTTTGAGTCTTTGTCCGCCAACCAGCGATCGTAATTTTCAAAATAAGTTGTTGCAAGGGGGGTACGCAACAAGGCGCGAATCCAAAGCGAAGTTGTGTGGAAGTAGAAATTTTGAGGCTCCCATGGCTTGATGTCGCCACTAAAATGCCACATAACCACCTCTTTGGGGTCTTGAACGATGGAAGAACCATAACAGACATCATAGATGTGGGGCAGCTTCAGCGCGCGTTCATGGCATAACAAGACCAAGGTATCTTGTTCTGGAGCGCAGAGTCTGTGTCCTTTATGCCTAAAGAACTCGATACACTGTTCTTCAAGATTGTCCTCACGCCAAGCTTTGAGATTAAAAACGGAAAATCCTATGTAGAAGGCATTTTCAGAGAGGATTTGCCATTGTTGAGGGGATAAGAAATGCTCAGGGATGGGGGCTTTTTCGGCGTTGATAGTAACCATTTGGTATAGTTTGATCAACTCTGTAACATTGGCACTACTGGTATTCTCAGTGGGTTCTTTGACAATGGCTAGATAATAAGGATCATCTGTGTTCATAGAAAAATAGCTCTCACTCATATCCCTAGTAAACACAACATCCACATCGCACACGATGAGCTTTTCATATTGCGGAAACAAGGAGGGCAATACAAAGCGCGCCATGACAAGTGGCGAAAAGCGTTCGCGGATATAAGGCCTTAAATGTTGCAATAAAATATTGAATTTGTCAGATAGGGTTTTCTGTGGTTCTGTGGTTCTGTGGTTCTGTGGTTCTGTGGTTCTGTGGTTCTGTGGTTCTGTGGTTCTGTGGTTCTGTGGTCGGCGCGATTAGCAAATCAAGATCGTGAAATTCTAAACTCGAAAAGTCTTTAAAAGCCATCAGTACATTTTGGAGTGTGGCCTTGTGCGCAGTGTCCAAACCCTGAACTAGACAATGGATTTTATAAAATAGGGGTGTCCCCCCCCTAACACGCGCTGCATAGGTGAGCATGGAGTGCATGGCAACCCCTGCTGGTAAGTAGTAATTCTGATCGAACGCCATCACTATGGGAATAATT
>NZ_QXQT01000026.1 GCF_003660395.1 Helicobacter vulpis | reverse complement strand
GGTGCGCTCTCTTGGGGGGGTGGGGGTGGGGCTTCTTGGGGGCTAGCCTCGTGATCGCCATGGCTTTGTGCGATGGCCTGTAATTCCCTCACAATGCCAGAGATGTCTAAACCAGCGTTGGCATCAGATCCGGTATTGCGAATCGTGATGAGCAGGGTTTTCATCATGTCCACTGAACGCAAGACCACATCCATCACATCTGGGGTGATCTGTAACTCATTCTTGCGCGCGCGATTGAGCACATCTTCCATGTTGTGGGTCAAATGCGTAAGGGTGTCTAGATTGAGAAAGGAGCTTGAGCCCTTAATGGTGTGCGCCACCCTAAAAATGCGATTGAGCAAGTCCAAATCTTGGGGAGTGTGTTCTAATTCTACCAAATCTTGGTCGAGTTGTTCGTTCATCTCAAAGGCTTCGACCAAGAAGTCTTCCATGATCTCGCGCATATCATCCATACTAACCCCTTTACTTAAGTTTATTCGATATATACAGGATTTAGCCTAAAATTTTACCCACTTCTTCGGCAAAACGATTGGCATCAAACTTCACCAAATAGCCTTTTACACCCAAATCCAACGCCTTTTGCGCGCTGTAATCATCGCAAATCGAAGAATTGAACAACACGGGAATATCGGCAAAACGCATGTCCTCTTGGATTTTAGAGAAAAAGTTATAGCCATCCATTTTGGGCATTTCCACATCCGAAACGATGAGCTTGAGTACGCGGTTTAAACTCTCCCCATGCTTGGCGTAAAGTTGCTCTAACTTGGCCAATCCGTCTTCCCCATCCACCGCTTCCACCACATCAAAGCCTAGCTGTGTGAGGGTGTTTTTGATGATCTTGCGCGCGGCCTTGCTGTCGTCTAAGAATAAGACCGTTCCCTCAAATTTTTTCGCATGCTGTTTTTTCAGCGTGTCTCTAGAAGTGTGCTCGACATGCAATTCAAAATCATTCAAAATGCTCTCTAAATCCAAGATCAAGAGAGTTTTTTCCCCCTCGATCTTGGTCGTACCCGTGATGCGATCCTTACTGGCATTGCTGTGCGTGCTAAAAACAGCAGGTTTGACATCACTCCAGCTAATGCGCCTAATGCGTTTGGCTTCGTGCACAATGAAGCCCATTTTGACATTGCTAAATTCGGTAATCACCACCACCTTTTCCTCAATGCGCGCGGTGTCCTCCACAATCCCCAGCCACACGGAGAGATCGATGAGAGGCATCACAATAGATCGCAAATCAAACACCCCCACGACATAATCCAAGTGGGTAGGAAACTCAAAGATTTCAGGCATCATGATAATCTCTTGCACCTTGGAGACATTGATCCCATAGATCCCCTCATAGGGCTGATCCCCCTGCAAGCCAAAAATGCGAAAATCTACCAGCTCGATTTCGCCCAAATTTAAAGCCGTGTCTAGACTTTGCTCCGTCATGCCGTACCCTTAGTAGTCTTAGGGCGCATTCTACCCTAATTTGCGACATTTCAGACATGCATGTGTGTAGAGTGAGCGCGCTTTGGGTGCGATAAAAACAGGGCAGACCGCAATAACACCCCTGCGTGTGGGTATCATGGTAGCATGCCCCAGCGTGGAAATGCCCCTCAATCACCCCGCCCCACTGGGTTATGCCCTTGTCTTGGGCGTGCTGGGCATAAAGGGCTAGGCGTTTTTGGGCGAAGTGGGCAAAGTCTTTTACATCCAAAACCCTAATGTATTTGGCATCGATGCGCCGCTGGATATGCGGGTATACACGGGGCAAGAGCGCATCTAGGCTAGCTAACACCTTAAGCGTCCAAGCATGGTTTAAAAAGCGGATATAGCACTCATACCCACGCCCCACAAAGAGATCCCCATGCGCTAGAGAGAAAAGACGATCTTGATAGAGAAAAAAAGCGGGTTGGTGCGATCGAGGATAGATCCGCACATGCTGGAATGCTTTTAGCGCACCCAAGCCTAGATCGTGATTGCCCTCAAAGTAGAAAACTTGGGTTATTTTACTCAATGCGTGGATTTTCTCCAAAATGGCGCGGTGGGGTGTTAGTGTGCTAGCTATCTTGCCCACTAAAATATGAAAAATATCCCCCATCAAAAAAACCTGCTTGGGGGGGGTTTTTGAGAGCTGATCTAAAAAAAGGGGGAGAGCGGGGCTATCTGGCTTGTGGTGTGCGTCTGCGATGAAAATCGCCTCGCTAGAAAGGGTGGGATAGGACGCAAGATTCACCCTCCCCCCATGAATTGCAAGCACTCTAAACGATCGTTGTCTTCTAGCATGGTGTGTGCCCAGTCCTCTTTTTTGACCACGACACTATTGCGCGCGATTGCACACACCCGCGCATCAATCCCCAACTGCTCTATGAGGCTTTGGATATTCAACACCCCTTCAAACTGCCTTGATTGCCCATTGATGATCACTTGCATAATTCTCCTTTTTAGGTGTGGTAATTGGGGGCTTCTTTGGTGATGTCCACATCGTGCACATGAGACTCTCTCAAACCCGCAGCGGTGATTTGCACAAATTGCGCGTTTTGGGTGAGTGTAGGGATGTCTGGCGCGCCCAAATAGCCCATAGAAGAACGCAAACCCCCACCAATTGGTAGAGAATATCTGCAATTTTACCCCGATAGGGCACGCGCCCCTCAATGCCTTCAGGGACAAGTTTTTCAGAAGCTAGCCCCTCTTGAAAATAGCGATCCGAACTCCCCCTACTCATCGCCCCAATGCTCCCCATGCCCCGATAACTCTTATACTGCCTGCCCTGATAGATCAAAGTGTCCCCCGGGGACTCTAAAGTGCCAGCGATCAAACTCCCCACCATCACACAGGAGGCGCCCACCGCCAACGCCTTAGCCACATCGCCTGAATACTTGATCCCCCCATCGGCAATCACGGGGATATTGTGTTGCTTGGCTTCTTGATAACACACATCGATCGCGCTGATTTGGGGCATGCCCACCCCAGCCACAATACGCGTGGTGCAAATACTCCCCGGACCAATGCCCACCTTCACCCCATCTGCCCCCGCGCTAATCAAGTCTTTAGTGGCTTGAGCGGTTACCACATTGCCCACCACCACATCTATTTCTAGCTCTTTTTTAATCGCCTCTAAAGTGCTAATCACATTGCGCGAATGCCCATGCGCGCTATCTAGTACCAACACATCTACCCCCGCTTTGACCAAGGCGCGTGCGCGATCCATGTGGTTAGCCCCGATGGCTGCGCCCACGCGCAAACGCCCGTAAGCGTCCTTATTGGCATGGGGGTATTCAATGCGCTTTTGGATGTCTTTAATAGTGATGAGCCCTTTGAGTACATTATGAGCGTCCACTAGAGGGAGTTTTTCAATTTTATGTTCATGCATGATGGCTTGGGCTTGATCCAAGCTCACCCCCACAGGGGCGGTGATCAAGGGGGCTTTGGTCATCAACGCACCCACCTTCTTGCTCCAATTAGTTTCAAAGCGCATGTCTCTATTGGTTAAAATCCCAATCAAGACCCCATGCGAGTCGATCACGGGCACACCTGAAATTTTGTAGTTGTCTGCAATCGCCTTAGCCTCCCCTAAAGAAGCCTCCGCATGGATGTAAATAGGGTCATGAATCACCCCGCTCTCGCTCTTTTTGACCTTAAGCACTTGTTGCACTTGCGCCTCAATGTCCATATTTTTATGAATGATCCCTATGCCCCCAAGGCGCGCCATCGCGATGGCGGTGTCAAACTCGGTTACCGTGTCCATCGCCGCGCTCACAAAGGGGATATTCAAGTTAATATGGGTACTGAGTTTAGAAGCCACGCTGACCTCTTTGGGCAACACCTCCGAATAAGCGGGCACCAGCAACACATCTTCAAAGGTGAGGGCTGTTTTTAAGAGTCGCATACCTATCCTTTCAATTCTAAGACTTCTTCTAAGCCATAGGCGACATCTAAAATACTCTGTTCTTCAAAAGCGCGCCCGATGAGTTGCATCCCAATGGGCAAATTGCCATGGTAGGCAACGGGCAGGGAAATCGCGGGCAACCCGGCTAGATTCACCCCCACGGTGTAAATATCGCTCAAATACATTTCTAGGGGGCTGGCATGCGCGTTGAATTTGGGTGCGCTTGAGGGCGCAACGGGGGCTAGGATCACATCTGCGCTCTCAAAGAGTTTTTTGTATTCGTGCACGATATGCGCGCGCGCTTTAAGCGCCTTGAGATAATAGGCTTCATAATACCCGCTACTCAGTACAAAATTGCCTAACATGATCCGCCGTTTGACCTCTGCGCCAAAACCTTGCGAGCGGGTTTTAATGTAGAGCTCTTTGAGATCGCGCCCCTCTACACGCCGTCCATAGCGCACCCCATCAAAGCGCGCCAGATTAGAGCTCGCCTCTGCGGTGCTCAAAATGTAGTAAGCCGCGATGTGGTGTTTGTGATCGCCCATGCTTTGGGGTACTAGAGTGTGCCCCATTTTCTCTAAAACCTGCGCACAATGCCAATAAGCCTCTTGCACTTCAGGGCCTGCGTCCTTGAGACTCTCATACAAGACCCCGACACGCACCCGCGCCTTAGGGTTTAGGTGTTTAAAAGTTTGGCTAGGTTCTAGGGCTACACTGGTGGAGTCTTTGCTATCATGCCCGCTAATGGCATCCAATAAAAGCGCGCTATCGCGCACATTTTGGGTAATGGGACCGATCTGATCCAAACTAGAACTATAAGCCACTAAACCATAGCGACTCACCCGCCCGTAAGTGGGTTTGAGCCCCACACAACCACAATAGCTCGCTGGCTGGCGAATCGAGCCGCCCGTATCACTCCCCAATGCCGCAATGGCTACCCCCCCAGCGACCGCGCTCGCACACCCCCCCGAGCTCCCCCCGGGTACATGGTTGGTGTCTTTGGGATTCTTGCTAGGTCCATAACAGCTAGATTCGCTGGTGCTCCCCATGGCAAACTCGTCCATATTGCCCAGCCCAAAGGCGCACATGCCATGTTGGTGGAGGCGCTCAATGGCGGTCGCGTTGTAGGGGGCGATATAGCCCTGTAGAATTTGGCTAGCACAAGTGATCTCCCAACCCTGCACATTGATATTGTCCTTGATCAAAATGGGCACGCCCGCGCCGCTGGACTTAGGGGGGCGGATATAGGCGTTGAGCTCAGGTTTTTTTAGCACCTCTTGGGTCAGTTCGTGTTTGTATTCTTCTAGGGCTTGAGCAGAGAGTTTTAAAGCTTCTTCTAGAGTTAGCATGGCGATCCTAATGATTTTAGGGCGCATTTTAGCAGATGTCGGGTAAAAAGTTTCTATGGCGTTATAACTCACTCTCGGGCAAAATTTTAGACCAGTTTTTAATAAAACGCAAAAGCGAAGAGGTGTTAGGGGGTTTGTCATAGAGAATGACATGCCCATTTTCTACCCCCTCCCACATGAGTTTGTGGTGCAGGGCGTGTTTGAGCACGAGCAAATGCCAACTCTCTTGCATCTGTTCTTGCATCAGCCCTTGCAGATAAAGCGCAAAAGGCTGGTTTTCAAAGATCACCACGGATTCGGTGTTGATACCCGCTGAACGCGCGTCTAAATTGAAGCTCCCAATCCAAGTTTTATGCCCATCAAAGATCAAGGTTTTGCTATGCAAAGAGTTTTTAAGTCGCCCGCGGATTTTCAGCTTGAGCCCCCTACGCGTGTAGCGGGCGTATTTGGAGAGATCACTCTTGGTTTCATAGACATTAGCCCCCGCGTCCACTAACTTTTTAGCATAGCGCTCCCATGCCCCATAGACCACAATCGCATCGGTAGAAGCGAGCGAATTGGTCAAAATATTGAGTTCTAAGCCCTCTTGCAATTTTTGGGTAAACAACTTTAAAAGCGCGGGCCCGGGGATCAAATAAGAGGAGGCGATGTAAAGAGAGTTGGTGGTGCGCGCCAAGATCGCCTTAAGGGCTTGCTTGATGGGTGAGCTAGGGTGGGGCGCGTTGATCTTATCAGGGCTATCGGCAATAAAGGAGGCGACACCTTGATAGACAATTTGCTTTTTATGGGTGAAATCGTGGATAAATTCTAAAACATGCTCTTCGTAATGGGTGTGCCGGTTAGGGGGGTAGAGCATTTTAGAGAGCCTGCTTTGGTAGGTTTTAGCGTACTTTTTCAATTTGGCATGGCTGGGGAGCAGGTGGGCAGGGATGGAGCTAGGGAAATTCCAATATTGCAAAAAGCTTTGCTTGGCTTGCAAACTCACTGGGCCTAAAAAAAGCGCGTCTATGTCTAAGAAATTCTCTTCTAAGTCATTGTCAAAATACACATCGGCGATATTGCGCCCCCCAATGACTAGGGCGATATTGTCCACGATGAAGAGCTTGTTGTGCATGCGCTTTTTAATGCGATCGTAGTCGGCCAACATCTCAAAAATGCGCAAACCCCGGTTGCGTGTGCGGTAGGGGTTGAAGATTTTCACATCAATATTAGGGTGGGTGTCTAGCATGACAATGTCTGACATGTCCGAATCCAAGCCATTGTCATCAATCAAAAGCCGTACTTTCACCCCCCGATTGGCCGCTTTGTAGAGTTCAAACATCATCGCCCGCGATGAGATGTCATTCTTGTAGAGGTAGGTTTGAATGTCAATATTATGCACGGCCATGCGGATGAGCGCGATGCGTTGCAAGAGAGCTTGATCGCCCTCTTGCAGGAGAAAACCCAAACTCTGCGCGGGCTTGCTGGCTAAAGATGTGGCGTAAACGCGGGCGATGGGGGTTTGTTTGGGGTCATAGCGTTCTAATTGAGAGCGGGTATAGGGGCCTTGTTGCCGGATAATGGTGCACCCAGCAAGCAAGAGCGCCCATAGCAAAACAAGGCCATAAAGACGCAAAGGCAAATAGACAAAACCCCCTAGCGCCCTCTACCCACCTTCACCATGCGGTTTCTTAGCTGGGCTAAACTCTCTTGCAAAGGGATTTCTTTAGGGCAGGTGTCATGGCAACCAATCAAACTCATGCACCCAAAGATCCCATCGTCATCGCCCACTAATTCGTAAAAATCCTCATCGGTGCGCTCGTCATGCGAATCGATGAGAAAGCGCATCGCGCGGTTTAGCCCAGCAGCCCCGATGAAATTTTCACGCATGAGTTTTGTCCCGCACGCAGCGATGCAACACCCACATTCAATACAGCGATCCAGCTCAAACACCGCTTGGGCTTCATCGGGGTCTATGCGCTCTTCAGGCTGGGTAATATCCACCTCCTTGCGGTGGTGTGCCCAACTTTCCACGCGCTTGGTCATGCTAAAAAACCACTCTCCGGTATTCACGCTCAAATCCTTAATCAAGGGGAAGGAGGGCATGGGCATTAGGGTGATCACCCCCTCGCTGTAGCTAGAAGTGAGAGTCTTGCACGCCAAGCGCGGGCGGCCATTGACCATCATCGCACAGCTCCCACAAATCCCCGCCCGGCACACAAAATCAAAACTCAAATCCGGATCCAAGGTCTCGCGAATAATGCCCAAAGCGATAAAAAGCGTCATGGAGGGGATTTCTTCGAGTTGATACTCCTTAAAATGGGGTTTAGACACCGCGCTTTGGGGGTCAAACTTTAGGGCTTTGATGGTGATGGTGCGACTCATGAGTTTTCTCCTAGTCTGATGTTGCGGGCTTTATACTGGGGTTGTAAATCAAAGGGCATGAGGGCCTCTTGTAGGGCATAACGATCCCCCCCGCGCGCTTTGATCTCTTCGGTGATTTTGGCGATTTGGGCATCTCTTTCCTCTTTAAGGGGGTGGGGGATGAAATTGCCCTTAGCCCCATAACCCCTAAAGTCCGGGCTAAGTTCCATAGTCATGATGTCCAAGTCCTCATAGCTCAAGGTGGGCAAAGTTTGAGCAGGGTCCTCCCATGAGGCTAGAGTGCGCTTCAACCAATTAGCGTCATCTCTTTTAGGATAATCCATGCGGGTGTGCGCCCCGCGGCTCTCCGTGCGATCCAGCGCGCCCTTAGAGATACACAACGCCAGCTTGAGCATTTTTTGGGTGCGGTACGCGTCCTCTAATTCGGGATTATTATGGGTTTTCTGGTTTTTGACATGGATATGTAAGGCGCGTTTGTAGAGCTCTTCTAATTCATGTACAGCCTCTTCTAAGATCGCGCCCTCTCTAAAAACCCCGACCTTTTCATCCATAATCTCGCGCATGCGCTCCCTAATTTGATAAACATCCTCTTTGCCATCGTTATGCAAGAGACCCTGCAGGTGATCTTGGGTGTGTTGGATAAAATTCTGGGCGATTTGGGTATTGATGTCTATGCTGGCTTGGGCGCAGTGCTGGGCGAAATAATCCCCAATGATCATCCCAGCGACCACCGCCTCGCTCACCGAATTCCCCCCTAAGCGGTTAAACCCATGCAAATCCCAACACGCCGCCTCACCCGCACAAAAGAGCCCCTTTAGATGGCTCTCGCCCTTGTAATTGGTGCGCAAGCCCCCCATAGAATAGTGTTGCATGGGCTTGATGGGCACCCAGCCCTTTTGTTTGGGCGCGCCTGGGCCAAATTGTTCTTCATCTGTGGGCATGTCTTTCATGTTGTCTTGAGTTTCCACGCTGTCATCTGCCGCGTCGATGCCCGCAAAGGTTTTAGCGATGTCATGGACATCTCGTAGGTTTTTTTCTACATGTTCGCGGCCCAAAATGGCGATGTCCAACCACACATGGTCGCCATAGGGGGAGGGCACGCCATAGCCCTTTTTAATGTGCTCCAAAATGCGCCGACTCACCACATCACGGCTAGCTAGCTCTTTTTTCTCAGGCTCATAGGCGGGCATGAATCTGCGCCCAAATTTATCGCGCAAAATCCCCCCATCGCCTCTGCACCCCTCTGTCATCAAAATCCCACTAGGCACTAGCGCGGTGGGGTGAAACTGCACGGCTTCCATGTTGCCTAGCTTGGCCACTCCGGTTTCTAGCGCGCAAGCAATCCCCACCCCATCGCAAATCACCGCGTTGGTGGTGTGCTTATAGACTCGCCCATAACCCCCGGTGGCTAGTAGCGTGCCCTTAGAGACATAGGCACTCAAACCCCCGGTGATGAGATCGCGCACCACCGCCCCATAACACACGCCCTCATGGTGGATTAGAGTTAAAACCTCTTTGCGATCTTGAATATCCACATTGTAGCGCAACGCTTCGTTAGCGACTGCATAGAGCATGGTATGCCCGGTGGCATCGGCGGTAAAGCAGGTGCGCCACTTTTTAGTCCCCCCAAAGTCGCGGCTTTGGATATAGCCGTGGCGATCCTCTCTCTCGGTGATAGTAACATGCTCGCCATTGATGACGGCCTTGCGATCGCCCTTTTTAATGCGCGTCCAGGGCACCCCCCAGCTAGCCAACTCCCTAATGGCTTTGGGCGCGGTGGTTACAAACATGCGCGCCACTTGTTGGTCGCAACCCCAGTCGCTCCCCTTCACCGTGTCTAAAAAATGCAGATCCTCATTATCCCCCTCGCTCATTTTGGCATTGCCCAAACTCGCCTGCATCCCCCCCTGTGCGGCAGCCGAGTGAGAACGCCTTACAGGCACTAAAGAGAGCACGATGGTGTGCAACCCCCTTTGTTTGCACGCAATGCTCGCGCGCAAACCCGCCAAGCCCCCGCCCACCACTAACGCATCGCAATAGATAATGTTCATTCTTTTCCTTCCTTGTGCAATTCTTCATCTAGTTGGATCGCCTGCTGTATGCTCATGATCCCCTCATGTTTTTGGGTGAGCCCCTTTTTGACATAAGCCCCATAAGTGAGCAAACCTAGCACGATGAAAAACGCACTCATGCCCCATTTGGCTTTGCGCAAGCCCTCAATGCCCAAATTCTTAAACCAACCCCATTTGATGGCTAGGCGATAGAGCCCAATAGAGCCATGCAACTCCACAGCAAAGAGCAAGAAGATATAGAGCAACCAAAAATGTTGGCTCACAAAGCGATAAGAAGAGGCATGCGGTCCGATACTATGGGGCGCGGTGAGCATCACAAAGAGATGCACGCTAGCCAAGAAGAACATCGCAAAGCCCGTACCCACTTGGATAAACCATAGCGTGGTGTCGCCATGTTGCATCAAATGCTTGTGCGTCTTGAAGATTTTGTATTGGCGGTAGTTGATGGGGAATTTGCGCAACGCCAAAAAGGCATGCGCGACTAAGATCACAATCACCCCGGCCGCTACCGCGCTCACAATAGCCGGCTCGCCCGCCTTGATGAACAAACTCCCCTCAAAAAACTTTGTTACCGCATACATCGCGCGATCGCTAATTAAAATACTGCTCACAAAGAACATATGCGCGATCATAAACAACGCCAAGACAAGCCCGGTCGCGCTCTGCCAAAAATCCAATTTCGCATACGCCCCGCTTTTCTTGCGCTCCGCGCTCACGCCATAGTAGCCCTCTATGATTTCCTCATTTTGCATGCCACTCCCTTCTGACTTTCTTAAAATGATAGCGAAATTATAATACTTTTGGGTTATCTTTGCCATCTTTTGCTAAGATTATCAGAGCTTAAGATCGCGGAGTGTGGTATGAAATATGTTTTGGCCAATTTCAAGTCTT
Source organism: Helicobacter vulpis (assembly GCF_003660395.1). Taxonomy (GTDB): domain Bacteria; phylum Campylobacterota; class Campylobacteria; order Campylobacterales; family Helicobacteraceae; genus Helicobacter; species Helicobacter vulpis. The sequence continues at coordinate 5,951 of NZ_QXQT01000026.1, read as the reverse complement.
ATCATTTAGACTTGCCCGCCTATTTAGAGACGCTAGAAAATCTACTCAAGCCCGCCACAGCTCCCTATGTGGGCATTTTCCCCCCCTTGCTTGAGCTAGGTCTGCTTGAAAACACCTACACGCGTTTCTATTTAGGGTCTCAAAACGCCTACCCCGCACCAGAGGGGGCGTTCACCGGAGAAATCACTTTGCAAGCCCTGCAAAAAAGACAGATTAAAAGCGTGCTAGTTGGGCATAGCGAACGGCGCTTACTCTTAAAAGAAAGCGATTCTCTATGTATAGAGAAGTTTAATTTTTTTGCAAAGCACAGCTTTCAGATCGTCTTTTGCATTGGGGAGAATTTAGAGCAACGCCAGCAGGGCGAGAAGACATGGCTCAAACATCTTCTAGGGCAATTAGAAGGGCTGGATTTAGCTTACCCAAAACTCTTGATTGCCTACGAACCCATTTGGGCGATTGGCACGGGAGTGAGCGCGACAAGTGGCATGATTGCCCAAACTTTAGAGAGTTTGCGCCAAAAACTCCAACCCAATCCCCTGATTATCTATGGGGGGAGTGTGCAAGTGGAGAATGTAGAGGAGATTTTAGATTTGGACGCAGTGGATGGGGTTTTGGTGGGCAAGGCGAGTCTAGACCCGCACAATTTGGCTAAAATGATCGATATTTCTGCCACAAAGGAGTTTGCATGACTTTAAGCGCATTGTTGGAGCATTACCCATTAGACATCAACTTGCCCCCTAATTTTAAGGATTTTGAGGTGGCCGGGATCGCCCCCTTAGAGAGCGCCACCCCTAATCATTTGAGCTATGTGGATCAAAAATCCTATTTGAAAAAACTCAAAGACACCAAAGCGGGCGCGATCTTTATCCGCGCCGAGCACGCCAGTAAAATCCCCCCAACTTCTTACCCCTTGATCACGCCCAACCCCCACCTAGCCTTTGCGCGCGTTTCAGACGCGTTTAAGCTAGCGATGTTTGCGCGCCCCATCAATCCCCACCCCCCCAAATTAGGCGAGGGCGTGGTTTTGATGCCCGGGGTGGTTCTAGGAGAAAATGTAGAAGTGGGCGAGGGGAGCGTGCTGATGGCTAATGTGGTGGTGGGCGATGGGGTAAAGATCGGGGCGCATTGTCAAATTTACCCCAATGTTACCCTTTATCAAAATACCTTAATTGGCAATCGCGTGCGCATCCATGCCAATAGCGTGGTGGGGAGTGATGGCTTTGGGTATGCCCACACAGCCCAAGGCGAGCATGTCAAGATCGAACACAGCGGTATTGTACAAATTGATGATGATGTAGAAATCGGGGCGAACACCACTATCGATCGCGCCGTCTTTGGGATCACCCACATTAAACAAGGGGTGAAGATCGACAACTTGGTGCAAGTGGGGCATAATTGCGTGCTGGGCGAGCACTCCATCATTGTCGCCCAAGTGGGGCTTTCAGGTTCTACGACTATGGGGCGCAATGTGGTTTTAGGCGGGCAGGTGGGCACGGGGGGGCATATGCACATTGGGGAGTTTACCCAAATTGGGGGCAAGGGGGCGGTGGGCAAGGATTTGCCCCCCCATACCAATTACGCCGGGGCGATCCCGGCAATGGAGATTCATGAATGGCATCACTTTTTAGCCACATTGCGCCGCTTTGCCAAAAAGCAAAAACCTAGTTTGATCGCTAAGGGCTTGTCTAAAGTGTGGAAAAGATAATGGCGACTAAGAAGCGATCCATCATCGCGGCCGCTAGCGGGAATTTGGTAGAATGGTTTGATTTTTACATCTATGCCTTTAGCGCCACTTACTTTGCCCATGAGTTTAGCACCTCTAATAACCCCATTGTGCAACAAATTAGCGTCTTTGGAGTCTTTGCAGCGGGGTTTTTTGCCCGCCCCTTGGGTTCGTGGATCTTTGGGGCTTTGGCTGATAAGATCGGGCGCAAACACTCCATGGTGATCTCTGTGATCGTGATGGCTTTGGGCTCTTTTATGATCGCCGCGCTGCCTAGCAAGGATTTAGTGGGGGATTTTGCAATCTTTCTTCTGCTAATCGCTAGGCTCATTCAAGGCTTGAGCGTGGGGGGAGAATATGGCATTGTGGCGACCTATTTAGCCGAATTGTCCGCAAAGGGGAGGCGTGGCTTTTATGGCTCTTTTCAGTATGTTACCCTCATTGGGGGGCAGTTCTTGGCTGTGGCGAGCATTAGCGTGTTGCTGGCAATTTTTAGCGTGGCGCAGATGAGCGCCTTTGCGTGGCGTTTTCTCTTCATCATAGGGGGGTTGCTAGCCCTAGGCTCGCTGGTGGCGCGTAAATTCATGGAAGAGAGTTCTAGCAATTTGCAAGAACATGCAGAACGGGGCACTCTCAAGGCGTTATTTCCCCATTGGCGCGCTTGCGTGCTAGTGATGGGGCTGACAGCAGGGGGGTCTCTAGGGTTTTACACCATCACCACTTACGCCAAAACTTTCTTAGAAAATGCCGGGATGCCTAAAGTGCAGGTTAATGATCTCTTCTTGATCGCCTTGGCGGTTTTGATGTTGATTCAGCCCCTCTTTGGTTACTTGGGCGATAAGATCACCTACAAGCGATCCATCACCCTTTATGCGTTCTTGGCATTGGTGGGCATTTACCCCCTCTTTCAGGGCATGGCGTTGCAAGCCCATCACCCTAGCCTTGCCTTTGTCTTCGTGCTGTGCTTGTTTGCCATTTTGAGCTTTTATACCTCCATTTCTGGCATTATCAAAGCCCAGCTCTTCCCCCAGCATGTACGCGCGCTGGGCACGGGTTTTAGCTTTGCGATCGCCAATGCCCTTTTTGGGGGCAGTACGCCCTATATCGCCCTGCAATTCAAAAGCAGGGGCATAGAAAATGGCTTTTTTATTTATGTGGCGGTGGTGATGATCTTTGCGCTTGTGTGCGCGCTGTGTTTGCCCAAGCGCACGATTTTAGACTAACCCCTTTGAAAACTTGATATACCCCTGTTGGCGCAACTGGCATGCAGGGCAAGCCCCACACCCATAGCCATAGTCATGGCGTTTTTGGCGCACGCCCGCATAACATGTATGCGTTTGCTCTAAGATCAATTCTAAGCCCCCCAAAGCGTGGGCGAGTTGAAACTCTTGGGCTTTAGTGGCAAACATCAAGGGGGCTAGCAGGGCGATCCCCCCCTCTTTGCCAAAAGCCCCTAAATTCAAACTCATCTGCAGGCTTTCTAAAAAATCCTGCCGACAATCAAAATACCCGCTATAATCCTGCATAGACACCCCCAGCAACACCGCTTGCGCGCCCAAGCTAAAGGCATAGGCATGCGCTAGGGTACTAAAGAGGGCGTTGCGGTTAGGCACAAAGGAGCTAGGCAGGTTTAAAGCTTGGGGGTGGGGGGTGTTGAGCGCGTGGGGGGTGTGTGCAAAGAGGCTAGAGGCGCTAATTTCTTGCAAATAAGAGAGATGGAGCACCTTGTAGGGCAGCTCTAAGATGCGCGCGATGGTGTGGGCTTGGGTGAGTTCGATGGCGTGCTTTTGATCGTAATCAAAGCCTAGCAAGTGGGTTTGCTTAAAAGCGCGTTTTGCCCAAAGGGCTAGAGTGGTGCTATCCTGCCCCCCACTAAAGCAGAGTACACAGGTGGTTGTTTTAAAATCTTGGGTAGATAGCATGGTTTCTAAATCAAAGGGGTTAAACATGGCTAGCCTTTTAGAATCATTATAACATGGCAGAGTGGGATAGCTCTTTTTTATCTTTAGTGCGCCATCTGCCCCAAACCTTGCTAGACCTGCACGCACGCCTTGAACAAGGAGGTTTTGCAAGCTATGTTGTGGGGGGGAGTGTGCGCGATTTGCTCTTGGGCAAAAAACCCAAGGATTATGACCTAGCCAGCAGCGCGACCCCTGAGCAACTTAAAAGTGTGTTAGCAGGCATCAAGGGGGTAAGTTTTATAGAGTTGGGGCGCGCCTTTGGCACTTTGGGGGTGTGTTATCAAGGTTGGCTCTTTGAGATCACCACCTTTAGGCAGGAGAGTGCCTATCACGACCACCGCCACCCTAGCGGGGTGGTCTTCATCAATTCGCTAGAGAAGGATTTAGCGCGGCGCGATTTCACCATCAACGCCCTAGCCCTCCACCCCCAAAAAGGCTTGTTAGACCTGCATGGCGGGCTAGAGGACCTAGCCCATAAACGCTTAAAATTAGTGGGCGACCCCCTAGCGCGCCTGCAAGAAGACGCGCTAAGAATCTTGCGCGCCCTGCGCTTTGTGAGCACTCTAGGTTTTGCCCTTGAGCCTGCCACTGAGCAAGCCCTAAAAGCGCAAGCGCCGCTATTAGCCCACATCGCTAAAGAGCGCATCCGTGTAGAGTTTTTTAAACTTTTATTAGGGGGTTTTGTGCGCCTGTGTGCGCCCTTTCAACCCCTCCTAGAGCACACCCTGCAAACACGCTTCTCCCCCATAGAGCGTCTAGAGCAAATCCCCCCCAATTTGTGCGCTAGGCTTTTGTGGCTTTGCCACACTTGGGAGAGCCAAACTCTGCTAGATTTTTGCGCGCGCTTGAAATTTTCTAAGAAAATGCGCCAATGCGTATGCAAGCTCCACGCCCAGCTCCCCCTAGAGCCCATAGAAAACCCCAATGTGTGGCTTAAAGAGCGCTTACAAAGCCTGCATTTAGGGCAGTTGCGCGCCCTTTTGGGCTTTTTGCAAGCCCAAAACCCCGCCCTTAGCGCGCGTTTAAAAGGGGAGCTTAAAAAGATTATGAAAAACCACGAAGTGTATTCTCTGCGCTTTTTAGCCCTCAAGGGTACAGATTTGCTCGAGCGAGGTTTTCAAGGCGCACAAATAGGCGCGCTCTTGCAAGCGTGCCTGCAGGGGGTGGTGCGCAAGGAGGTGCGCAATGAAAAAGAGGCGTTATTAACATGGGCGCTTCACTCCCACCCCTCTTTTAACAACCCCACAAACCCCGGTTGTTTGTTTTTCAAAACTCTAAAGGAGTCTAGCAGGTGCAAGAATTGATCGCGGCTTAAACCATAGACATCGCGCGCGATGGTGATGTCTAGCTGGGCGCGTTTGGTGTGATAAAGCTTAGAGGTTTTGGGCACATCTAGGGGGGTTTTAAACAGGCGGGCTAGATCGCTAAAATGCCCGTTGGTGTCGTGATAAAGCTGGCATTCTAACGCGCTTTGGGCGATAGCCAAGTAAAGGGGGTTGGTTTTGATCTCTTCAAGGCTAGGCTGGGGGAGGGGGAGTTGGAGCAAGCAAACTTTAGTGGCGTGCAACTGGGTAAGAGAGCGCAAATAAAAATCTAACACCAACGAATTAAACAAGCCCAACGCAAAGAGAATTTTCAAGGGCGGGGTTTCTAGTATGCCCTTTGGGGTGTAAGTGTAGGGCACGCTAACCCATGTCGTGTTGCTCGTGGCGTGGTTTTTAGGGATTAAACTAGCAATAAAACTTCGCTCATCCGTATCGCGCGCCACCTCCCGATACCCCAACCTCAAATATTGATACTCATAGGCAATCGCCCCGCTATACCCCTCCTTTTTAGCGCGGTGCTCTTCTTTGCTTTTTAGTCTCTCTTGGAGTGCCTTTAACTCCACACAAAAGCGGGGCGGGGCAAACTCTGCATTGAATTGGTGGATGTGTTTGCCCTCAAGCAAGGGCAAAAGCGAAGCTTTTGCTAGCGCAGCTTTTGCTAGCGGGGCTGTTTGGGTTTTACTCTGTGTGTCTATGGGGATAAACAAGTCTTTATCCCCTGTCATGTGTAACTCGGATCTAAAATCTAGCCACATTTGGGGTTTGAATAAATCCTTATCCCCTGTCATGTCCAACTCACGCCTAAAATTGAGCCACCCCTCATTGAGCCTTGCAAACCTAGAGGCGCAATGCTCTAAAATCTCTAAATCTAGCGCGCTTCTGACCTCTTTGAGCGCGCATTTAGCAGAGTTTAACAGAGATTGAAGGGGGATTAAAAGGGGC
>NZ_QXQT01000025.1 GCF_003660395.1 Helicobacter vulpis | reverse complement strand
GACTAGGCAATCGCCCAAAAAGTCGCGATCCTCTTGCCATGAATCCCCATAGGGGGCGTAGAATTGATCGCGATCATTGATCCATGTGGGTTTAATGCAAAGTTGCACACTGAAGTACACACTTAGAGCGTGTAGGTTAGTGGCATCTATAAAAAGCGGGCGGGTGTGTTTAGTTATTTGATTGAGCAGGGCAACTAAATTCGTGTTTTGAAAATCACCACGCCCCTGCTTGATCGCCGCCCAACCCTCTTTAGCCTTGAAATCTGCTATCCACTCATTAATACTAGGCACGCCCTCCAATGCCCTAAAGCTTTTCACCCCTAAGAAGTTACCCTTAGAATCATAGATGTCTAAAGTGATGGGCTGCACCTTAACCCCTCACAAACAATCCCCTAGTCTTGTTTTTCTTCAGGGGGTGTGTGCCTTAAGCGGGTGATGGTTTCGCCCCCTAAACCGCAGTTGTCTGTGTGGATTTCATCGATGATCACGATAGTCGCCTCCCTGTTCTTGTGCAAGATGTCAACGACCAAATCAGTTACACCACTGATAAGCGCGCGTTTCTGCTCTGCTGTCGCTCCGCCGTGTTCTTTGGAAATACGGATATTGATGTAGGGCATAGACTTCCTTTCCATGTCTGTTTTGCGCTAAAGCTAGCAACTCTATTCTGACACATTATTCTTTGAGACCTACTTAAATATCCGCTGAGTATCCCAATACATAATAGAGCTAGCCAGCTGGGTTTTTTAAGTGTTCTCGAGCATTTAGGAGAGCTAGAGATCTGCTAGTCTGTGGAGATTTCTAAGAAGCGTTGTGCCACTTTGAGCTGGCGCATTTGCGCGCCCAAGTTCTGTTGTTCTGTTTGGAGTCTCTGTAAGGTTTGGGCGATCAATTCCTTAGCTTGTTGCAAGGTTTCTAAGTCCGTGCCATCGCCGGGCTGGAAAGGGCAACGCTCCACCAAAGCAAAGGCCCCGGGGAGATCATTTTGCAAGAGCGCGACCTTGAGGCTATCTACCCAATTCATGCTGGTGAATCTCGCGCCATGCGTCCAAGAGCCCGCGCGCCACACGCATGACTAAATCGATCTTTTGGCTGTCATTTTCTAAGTTGGCTTGGGTGAGTACCTTGATTTGGTGGGTGTAAAGCCCTGTCAGATACACCGCCACCTCCCCTCCGCGCTCATAATCCAAGACATTGAGCAATTCAGTAAAGATGTCTGTTACCTTATTCAGATAAAGAATCTTTTTTTCAATATCGCCCGCTTCCATATGCCGCTGCGCTTGCGCGCAAAATTTCAAAATGCCCTCATAGAGCATTTCAATCAATCTAGCCGGTGACTCCACAGTAACAGAATTTTGTTGGTAGATATTATAAGCATTCGCCCTAAACATTTTATCCCTTTCCTTGCGTTGTTAGCATCAGTTTTTCTTGGCTGCCGCTTGATCGATCATCATTTGCACGGCGTTAAACGACTTGTTGGCCTTAGAAATCTGTTCGTCATAGGCGGCGAAACGTTCGGCCATCGTGTCGTAACGCGTTTTTAGCAACTCCATCGCGCTCTCTTTATCCTTCCTCAAGGCCTTGACATCCTGATTCAAAGAGTTTTCATAGAGCTTCAAACGCGCATTACTACCATCGACCAAATTCGCCAAAACTTTATCTACCCGTTCGAACACTCCATCTTGGTGCACCTCCTTGCCTTCTGCACTCTTGTGATCACTCCCGTAAAAGAAATCCTGCGTGCCTTGTGGGTCGGCGTTAATGGCACTAGAAAGACGGCTTTCATCTAAACTCATCTTGCCATGTTCGTCCAACATGATTCCATACTTCATCAAGCTATCCACACCCTTTTGGGTAGTAAGAGTGAAAGTTACCGCATTGGTCAGAGAGGATCGAATCGTGCGCACATCGCTCACCCCATTGAAAATCCCGGCGATCTTGGTGTCTGGATCGTAGCGGGTGGTTTCATCGAGTTTGGGGATTAGCTCATTATACGCCTTGACAAATTCCTTCACATTGTCGATGATCGCCTTGTCATCTCGAGTGATGCTTACAATGGCGGGTTTGCCCGGCTCTGTCGTGCCTTGCAAGCTCAAAGACACCCCGTTGATGACATCATTGACTTCATTGGTGGGGCGGCTGATGGACGCACCATCATAGGTAAATTTAGCGTCCCCGGCCCTTTGGATATTGCGCAACGCGAATAGATCTTGAGCGTTGGCATAAGAACGTACAAAGCCTTCTGGAAGCCCTAGCTTTTGCAAGGCGAGCTTGCCCTGTGGGTTACCTCCATTAAGGCGTAACTGCCCGCTAGCGCTATTGAGCACAAGCTTGCCATCATTGCCTACTGAAGCGCGCACTCCTTTTAGCTGGTTAAGGGCTTTGGCGACGGTTTGGGCGTTTTGTTCGCTAGAATTGCCTAAATGGGTGATCGCGCCTAAATCTATACTCTGCCCATTGACACTAATCACTCCCTTGAGGGCACCGGCTTGGGGGGCGGTGGTGGCCTTAAGTAAATCCCCCTCTGCTTGGGACTTTTCTTGAATAAAGCCCAATTCATGCGCTTTAGCCCCACCCACTTCTACAGCCAAGCCCCGTTTGTCATTGATAATCAAAGACTTGCCATCGTTGATCACCCCTACATTTAGTTCCCCTTTGTCTATAAGGTCCTTAGTGGCTGGGTTGTCTTCTAAGGCCTTTTGGATGGCTGCGCGCAGGGCTTCGTTCTTGCTCCCCACAGAAGTTTGCCCCCCAAGCTCTAAGGCGATGGGAATCTCTACAGGGTTGTTTTGCGCATCGTAAACTTTGAGGAAAAAGTCATCCTCAGGTTTGCCCTCACCCTTGAGTCCCAAGCTGATAGGCGCATCGCTGTTCAAGTGTGAGATCACGCTGTCTCCAAAGTAAATGCGGTTGTCTGCGCCCGTATTCTTGCCATTGATCATCAATTGGTAGGGTTTACTACCCCCGGTTTTCATCACAATCCCCATTACAGCCCCATCGGTCGCATCGGTGATGGCTTGGGCGACATCGCTCACGCTCATACCTGCCTTGATCTTGACAGCGTAGTTTTGGCGGTTGGTGTAAAAACGCAAAGTGGTGTCAAATTGGCTAAATGCGTCATCGCGTGAGCTAAAATGCGTCCCCACTTCGTTGATATCCCCTTGGGCTAGACTCTCTACATCCACTTTGATGTTTTGGATAGGGATACCCGGGCTAACACTGGCCTTAAGAGTGCCCCCGCTCACACTGCTATTGCGGGCGGTGTAGGTGGAGTAATCGCTCAAGGCTTTGGCTGGGGATCGTAAATTAGAGATGAGAGTTTCGATCTCTACTAGGGCTTTTTGTTTCTCTAGATTGGCCTCCATTTTTTTCTCAATGGGTTTAACCATCATGTCCTCATCCGCTTTTTTGAGTTTGTCGATCACATCGTAATTTAAAACTTTGCTCCCAAGCCCTAAAGAACTCAACTGCCCTACTGCCATGTTCTACTTCCCTCAACCCTTTTTATCAAAGAGAATCCCCACAATGTCGCGCATTTTCTTGGTCAGGTTAATCACCTCTTTGGGGGGGATCTCGCGAATCACCCTATTGCCCTTGCTGTCCTTGATGATCACCACCAAACCTCCGATGTCCTCATTGTATTTAAAGGTGATGTCAGAGTGCATGCGCTTCATCTTCTCGTTCAAGTCTTTGCTGATTTTCTGCAAATCCTGTTCCTTTAGTTCGTGGGCTAAAGGATCATTGGCTACTTTCCCGGGTAAATCAGCCTTGAGCGCTTCCTCTCTCACTGGATCGTGCTTGGGGATTTCTGCTTTGGGCATTTGAACACTGGGATCGCGTTTGCTAAGGGGTGTACTAGAGAGTACATGGGATTTTATTTCAGAAACACTAGCGACACCATCAGACATGGAATCTCCTTAAATACCCTCAAATCGGCATTCTTGCGTTGTTTTTAACAAATAACTAGGGGCTTTGGGCGATCAAGTCCAAAGGATCGATGTGTTTGTCCTTGAGTGTTACTTCAAAACTCAAACGTTGGTCAATACGCCCGATCACATAACCCTTTTGTACATGTAGGCCATGTCTAATGGTGGGGGCGATCTTGTCCAATTGGGAGTAAATAGTGTGCATGCCATCCTTGTGTTCTATGATGATGACTTTCTTTAAAATAGGCACTTCTTTGGCATAGACCACGCGCCCATCAAAAACGCTCCGCACCACCGCATTAGGTTTAGTAGACACTAAAGTGATGGATTCATTAAAGATTTTGAGCTTATAGACCGGGTCAAAATAGGGGCCAAACTTTTGTACCACCTTATAGCTGCTCAAGGGCGCAATGGTCTTAGGACCTCTGTAGGCAATGGTTAGGATATTGTGATAAGAGCTAGCCACCTGCCTGACTTCTATGGGGGCTTCAATGCCCTCAATACTGGGTTTGGGGGGTGGGCTTTCTCTTTGCGCCCTTTTGCGCTCCATTTCTTTTTCTTTAGCTAGCTTAACAATGTTTAGGGAGGCTAAAAGTTGATCCAAGCCTTTGCGTTCGCGATCCAAAGTCTCCAATTTTTTATTATAAAGGACCAATTCTGCACGCATGCTTTCGATGATCTTTTGCTGGGCTTCCACCACGAGTTGTAAATTGCGCTTGCGATCCTTTTGGGCATTGATCACAGCACTAATTTGGGAGATATTGCTAGAGAGTTGGGCGATCTTGGCACTGATTTGTTCTTCTTGGAAATTTAAATTAGCGAGTTGGTTTTTAGAACTCAAGCTGAGACGTTTGAAGACCTCTTGAAGCATTAAATCCTGTGTATCGGCCAAGTTCTGTGTATCTAAAACCATCACAAAGAGAATATCCTTGAGTAAAAGCGTGGTAACCTCATCTTGGATTTTGAGGCGGTTATGTTTGAGATCGTTTAAATACGCCCGATATTCCCCTAGAGATTTTTCTTGGGCTAGGCTTTGGGCTTGGTTTTTGTCAATACTTTTTTGGATCACTTGGATTTGTTTGGCCAGTTCTTGGCTTTGTTGGTATTTTTGGTTGATCGCATTGCCCAAACTATTTAAATGGGTGCTGAGTTTTTGCTTTTGGGCGGTGGTTTCTTGTAGTTTATTGGTGTTCAAATTGATATTGCGCTGGATTTCTTCAATGCCCTCTTCTTTGCCCCAAAGCCCCACACATAAGCACCCTGCTACCAGTGCCATGCGCCAAACCCTCATGTTGTCCTCCTTTGCACCACCACCACCCACACGCAGGCCAAAGACACACTGAGCGATGCCCCCAAAAAGATCGCAAAATCTTCATGCCAAATAAAGAGAGTGTTTTGGATTTCCAAAGTGCCCACAATGCTTTGGAACTTGCTTTGCGCGCTCAAATACAAACTCCCTAACAACACCCCCACACTGGCCAAGATCGAATCGATCAAGGCCAAACGGAATAAAAAGCCGTTTTTGATGCGCATGGGTGCACCCAAGAGCTCCATGATCTCAATGCGTTTAGAATATTGCAGATTCCACACGCTCACCTGCTTGATCAAGAGCAAGATGGACAACACCCCCACTAAGGACGCAAAGATCCACGTGCTCTGCTCTAACAATAACAAGAGTCGGTATTCTTGATCGTGAGTCTTGCTAAAGACTTCCACCCTAGAAACCCCTGGGATTTTCAACAGACGATCGTGGATTCTTTGGAGTTCATCAGAAGTCGGGAAGTGCTGGAGCTTGAGAGAATAAAAAAAAGGCAGGTTTTTTTTCAGATTGCTCAAGCTATTAGGGCTGATATTTTGTTGCAATTTTTCTAAAAGCGCGTCTGGTTTGATGCGATCCAAAGAGACGCTCGATCGCACATTTTGGCGGATAAATTCTAAATTCAAGGCCTGCTGACTCACGATGGCGATTGTATAATTTTTAGAGAGCTGGGCCTCGCGCATACTCAAGGCGCGTTGGATCCACAACACACTCTCCAAGCCCACCAAGAGCGCGATCAGAGGCAATAAGAAGGCCAAATGTTCCTTAAGTGTATTCATGCACCTCTCCATCTTGGATATAGACCTTGCGGTAGGGCACATTGAAATTACTAGGGATTCTGTGCGTAACCACCACGATGGTGATGTCAAGCTGTTTGTTCGCCCCCTTGAGCAGGCTCCAAATCATATCGCTGGAGTAGTCGTCCAAATTGCCCGTAGGCTCGTCAGCTAGGATCAAAAAGGGCTTGTGGGCAATAGCGCGCGCCATTGCAACTCGCTGCTGTTCTCCCCCGCTGAGTTCTAGGGGGTAGCGGTTAGACTTGTAGAGCAAATCCACATGGGCTAATAATTTCTCCGCTTGAATATTGCACTCCTCTTTACGATACCCATTGATAAGCATGGGCAACTTGATATTCTGCTCCACTGTCCACTCTTCGATCAATTTATAGTCCTGAAACACTACCCCAATATGGCGGCGCAGTTCGTTGATAAAGGCTCTTGAAGCCCGATTCACATTGATATTGCACACTTCCAAACTGCCCCCCAATAGGGGCAAATCGCCATATAAGGAACGCAAAAGCGTACTTTTCCCACACCCGCTAGGTCCCGAGATAAACACGAAATCCTTGCGCTCCACCTTCAAATTTGCCCCTCTAATCACCCATTCATCCTTTTTATAGCCTAGGGATAAATCCCTAGCCACCACAATACTGCTCACAACGCCTCCACTAAAATATCTATCAGTCGCCCATGCGCCTTAACATTGGCCTGTGTGCTAAGGGGAGCGCCTCCGACATACTCCAACACCCCTTTTTGCCTATGCCACAGTGCCACCTTATTTGTGGGCGTGTTAAAATCCCCCAAACTTAACACCAAAACCCACATCTGGGCGTATTCTAGCACATCTTGGACGTGTAAAAAGTAATCATCTCCCCTGATAAACCGGTGTTCTAGCACAAAAGACAAAACCCTAGGCATGCCATGAAGATGCGATTTTAAATCCACACTAACCACAGGACTAGGGCCATGAATGTGGCGTGCATGCACGCGCAAATCGTAAATCTCTCTATGGCATCTTAACCAACGCGCCTCGTATTTGCTCGCACGCCCGCGGGGACGTTTTTGCTAATCTGGCATGCACAACTTTCCAACCCTAACACTAAATCCAAACTCTGCTTAAAATAAGCCAAGCTATCTGTGCGCAACCAAAACACCCCCTGATTAACTAATACTCTAAGAATATGCCCCAACACCCGCGCGCCTATCACGCGCCTTGCAGGGTTCTTTTCCCAAGGGACTGGGAAGTGCAAATCCACACCCAAGCAACATTGCCCGGGCAAGATTTCCAACAAGGCGCGCGCATCGGTACGTACAAGGTATAGATTACACAGCCCCAAGCGCTCTATTTGCCCTAGGGTCTGTTCTATGCTAGGGGTGTGGATTTCTACGCCTACATAAGTTTGTGTAGGGTTGTGCTGGGCTTTTTGCAAGAGATGTACCCCCGATCCAAACCCAATTTCTAGAAAAAACGCTTGAAAACGGCGCAATTGCGCTACATCTAGTAAAAATGGGCTTTCTTGATAGCCTGATGCGCTCAAATTCCCCCCAGTTATGACACAATAGCGCGTTAACAGCCCTAAGGCGTGTTGCAAGACTCCCACTGGAATGGGGCGTGTGGATTTCTCTGCTTTGAATAAATGCCCTTGTGGGCGTGTGATATGGTAGAGACAAAAATGATAATCCCTAGGCGCACGCACCCCGATTAAAGCCACTTGAGGGTGAATCACGCTCTGGGCGCGGTATAGAAACTGCACCCCCTCTAAGGCAAAGGGGAAGCTAGGCAAATGGGCCTGAGTGGCACTAAAATGGGGCATTCAACGATCTAAACGCAATTCCACTTCTTTGCTCGGACGCGATTCTAACCCACTGGAGTCCACACTCACCACTTGGTAGCGGTATTTGTGTCCATTTTCCATGTTTTTATCCACAAACTGTGTCCCTAAAATCCCTCCATAGCGCAGGGGTTTGGAGCGGGCGTTATTCTCAAAGCGATAGACCGCGTAGTCCTTAACGCGGGGGTCTTGAACCGCCCCCCAAACGATGATCGCCTGGCCATCTTCAATTGTACCCTTCGTGATAAGAGGCGTGGGGGGGCGAGGCAAAGTCGTGCCCCTGATCGCCTCTTGGGGCAGGACTCCCTCGATGCCATCTTTGTCAAAAGCGACCACTTTATAAAAGCGTTCCACCCCATCTAAATCCACATTATCTGTGTAATTATTGTCTCTAACTTGGCCAATTTCCTTGTATTTGCCCGTGGCGTTGTCGGCGGCATAAACCTTATAGCCCGCGATGTCTGGTTGGCTGGAGGGAGTCCAACTGATATGGATTTTGCGCGTTAGATCCGTGCTGGCTTGCGGGTTAACCACTAAAGGAGGAGGGTTTTTTGTTTTGCCCACCACCACCGCGCTAGGCAGAGACTTTGCTCCTTCAAAGTTCTCAGCGATCACGCGGTAGCGATACGTTTGGCCATCCCCTAATTTCTTATCGAAGTATTCTACAAAGAGGCGGTTCTTCACCACGCCGATATTGACAAATTTACCCTGATCGTCCTCGCGCTGGATGATGTACCTGGCGATACTGGGGTTAGGATGGGGTGTCCAAAAAATTTTGATTTCTCTAGGGCTAGTCATGCTCGCAAAGACATTTTCCACTGGGTTGATAAAAGAGGTGTTGACGCTGATAGTCTCAGACATGGCAGAAATGCCGCCATCCCTGCCCAAAGTGGCGATTTGGTAGTAATACTGGGTTTGAGGGGTTAACCCATCGTCATAATAGTGCGTGGCATAGGGGTTACGCACAATCCCCACACGCCCAAAGGGGCGATCGGCTTGCTTGCGGTAGATCACAAAGCCCTCAATGCGCTCAGGGTGATCCACGGGCAACCACTCAAAGCCCACGGATTGTACATCGTTGATCGTTTTAATCCCCCTGACAAGCGGCAAATCTGTATTTGTACTTTCTGTCTTGTGGCTAGCAAAGGAGAGGGTGTTGTTCTTTCTGGGGGTGGTGCAACTCACAAGCAGAAACGCCAAAGCACTCCAAAAAAACACTTTCCTGCAAACACCCATGCCAATCGACCCCTTGGAAAAGTTTGTGTGCGCATTCTACCATGTCATCTAAAAGCTTGGCTTTAAACAAAAGCTTTTGTCCCGTGCTAGGGTGAGTCAAATAGAGCAAATAGGCGTGTAACATGGTGCGTGCAACTGCAGAGTTCTTAGACCCATAAAGGGTATCGCCCAAAATGGGCCGCCCTATACTTTGCAAGTGCGCGCGTACTTGGTGGGTGCGCCCACTGTGCAAGCGCGCCCCAATGAGCTGGTGCGCCTTGCTATCAAAAAGGGGCATGAAGAAACTCTTGGACAATTTGCCTCCCTTGGCCTTGATCGCGTCTAAATTGGCCATTTTCAAGCGATTTTTAGGATGTCTTCCTAGCCGACACTCCACACACATCCCCGTGCGCAAATGCCCCTCAATGAGCGCGACATAAAAACGCCCCATCTCCCTACTTTGCAACTGGCTGCTCAAGCGCGCGTGGCTGGTGTTGTTTTTGGCGATCACCAACGCCCCGCTGGTTTGTTTGTCTAGGCGATGTACGATCCCACAACGCTCTCTCCCACCCAAATTAGAAAGCGCATAGCCCTTAGCCTGTAAATATTCCACGAGGCTTGCTTCTTTGAGACTGGATGCTGGGTGTGTAGCCAAATGGGGGGGTTTGTTGAGCACTAAAATATCTTCGTCTTCATACAGGCAGGCGATCTGGAAATTTGGGGCAATTGTTGGAGGTGTGGCGGGGGGCTGTAGTGGCAAGACCTGCACACAATCCCCGGGCTTTAGCACCACCCCTCCCTTGATGCATGCGCGATCGTTGATATAAATCAAATCCGCCTTGATATATTGCAAGGCTTGGCTTCTAGTGATGCCTAGTAAATGCGCTACGAACTGATCCACGCGTTGGTTGGTCTGCGCGATCGCTCTCATGTTTGGCTCAAATAACGCTCTAAAATCGCGCACGCGCTCAAGCTATCCAAGATTCCATTCCGGCGCGCGCTTTGGCGTTTGGCATAGGGCAAATGCCCGATGCGATCTAGGGCTTGGATGCTGGTGTCCTCTTCATCCACAAAGACAATGGGGGAGAAGTCCAGCAGACCGATGAAATGCAACACACGTTGGCGCGTGTTGGCGTAGCGCGCATGGGGCAAGCCTACTAAGAGTTTTGCGGGTTGTCTAGATGCCAAGAGAGCTCGTAAAGCTTGACTGGCCTGTTGGCGATTGGTGCGCATAATGGGCTCAAGGGGCAAGACCACGCCCTTGACACACAAGGCCAAGCCGATGCGCTTTAAACCCACATCACAGGCCATTAAAGGGGCGTTCATGCCAGCACCACATAGCCATTATGGCGGGTAATGAGTCCTTGCAATTCGTATTCAGCCAACAAGTCGCCAAAACGCGCGTAGGCCTGTTCGTAGGTGGGGGCGTGTTTAAAAAATTCTAAGAGCGTATCTTGGGGAGATGGTGGGGGGCTGAGGTGGTGATCTTGGGCTAACTTAGCGCAGAATAGTTCTATATCATAGATGGCTTGGGCTTTGCCTCTTTGCAAGAGCTCCTGTGTGCCCAAACTCTCGCCCAAACGCTGGGGCAGTACAAATAGAGGTTTTTGGTACATCAAGGCCAATCTAGCGCTAGACATCGATCCGCTATGCAGATTTGCTTCAGGAATGATGACACAATCGCTCAAAGCCACAACCAAGCGGTTACGTTCCAAAAAAGAGTGGCGATAGGGGTTGCAGTTCTTTTGATATTCGCTCAAGATCAAGCCCTTTTGGGCAATCTGTGTAATAATGCGCGCGTTGGTGGGCGGATAAAGGCGATCTAAGCTACAGGGGGCGATCATGATGGTGTGGGGCAGGGCATTTTTTTGCGCGATAATATCCACACCCAATGCCCCCCCACTCACCACCACCCCCCCATACTTGGCGATCGTCTTAGCTAAAGTGGCGCTAGCGTGCTGGGTGTATTGGCTGGGGGTTCTGCTCCCTACAAGCGCCACTTTCAAGGGGGCGTGGAGTAGCTCTAATTGGCCTGTAAAATACAGCCTTTGTGGGGGGTGTTTTAAGTGCCCCAAAGACAGGGGTAAAAAATTTAAAGCGTGGTAATGAAAATGGCTTAACACGGGGGGTTCTCCGCCCTCTCTAAAACAATTTCTACTTCTAAGGTGTCTATATCGTGGCTAGAATTTGTACGTACATCTATTTTGGTGGTATGAGTGTACTTCTGCACCACCGCTAGAATTTCTTTCTTCATCTCTTCTATGTAAGGCAAACGCGCGCTCCTTTCATAGGCCAGCACTAGCTTTAAACGATCCTTGGCCACGCGCGCGCTATTTTGCCCCCCAAGCAATTTATGCAACAAGGCATTCATGCCAGCCAGCCCCTCAAAACTCCCACCAAACCCTTTTTAGCCTTGAATTGCCCAAACTCCACTTCTTTACCTAAAAGACGCTCTGTAATGCGCTGGAAAGCTAGCGCGCTGGGGCTTTGCGTGTAGATCACCGGTTCGCCGGTGTTGGTGGCTGAGATAATCTTGTCATCTTCGGGTACAAGGCCTATTAAGGGCAGGGCCAAAATCTTTAACACATCGTCATTAGAAAGCATTTCTTGTTTTTCTACTAGATCGGGCTTAATGCGGTTGATCACGATGTGCTTTAACATCTCCTGCCCCTCTTTGATCTTTTGACTCTTGGCATCGATGATCCCTATCACGCGATCGCTATCGCGCACACTGCTCACCTCCGGGGTTACCACGATAATAGCGCGATCGGCAAATAGCATGGCATGCTCAAATCCACTTTCAATGCCCGCTGGCGAGTCGATCAAGACATATTCAAACTGGTTTTTCAGCTCTTCAATCAAGGCTTGCACCTTGCGCTGCTCTAAGATATTCTTGTCCTTGCTTTGGGACGCGGGTAAAAAATACAGGTCTTTGGTGCGCTTGTCATTGATGAGTGCTTGGGCAAGCTTACAATGGCCCTCCATCACATCCACCACATCGTAAACGATTCGATTTTCTAAACCCAAAATCATGTCCAGATTGCGTAACCCGATGTCAAAATCAATCGCCACGACTTTTTTTTGGTGCATGGCTAGCCCAATGGCTAAATTCGCTGTAGTGGTGCTCTTGCCCACCCCCCCCTTGCCTGATGTGATGGTGATGACCACAATTTCTCCTTACTTGAATAAATGCGCGCGCAAATGCGCCCCAAATGTTTCTAAGGGGCTATGTTGGAGCGCGCTTTGGCGCGCGCGCAAATGCGTATAACCTTGCTTGGCCTCTTGCATGAACGCGCGCGCGAAATCCCCATTTTCAATGCGCCCCAGTATCTCTTGCATACGCGCCTTACTCTGTGCGTCTACTAACTTGGTTCCGCTCACCAACCCGCCATACTCTGCGGTGTTGGAGATATGCTCTTGCATGCGCGCCAAACCCTTGTGATAAATCAAGTCAGCGATGAGCTTGATCTCGTGCACGCATTCAAAATACGCCAATTCGCCCGGGTAGCCCGCTTCTAGTAAGGTGTTAAACGCATTTTCTAGCAAGTGGACCAACCCCCCGCACAACACCGCCTGTTCTCCGAAGAGATCGCTACAGGCCTCGTGTTTAAAAGTGGTTTGCAAAATCCCCACGCGTCCTGATCCAATGGCGCAAGCATAGCTTAGGGCTAATTCTTTGGCATTGTGCTGGGCATTGTTTTGTTGCATGGCTATCAATGCGAACAAGCCGCTGCCTTGTTGGTAATTTTCTCTTAGCGCATACCCCGGACCTTTGGGCGCGACCAAAATTACCCCCACCCCTTCAGGGGCTTGAATTTGCTTAAAATAGACACTAAAGCCATGTGCAAACAGCAAGGTTTGTCCGGATTGTAAAAAGGGCGCGATCTCTTTTGTATACACTTGGGCGTGGATTTCATCAGGCAACATGCAAGCAAGTAGATCACAGGTTTGCGCGCATGTTGCCACGCTACACACTTCAAAACCCTCCTTTTGGGCTAAGGCGATACGGGGGCTACTGGCATACAAACCAATTTTGACGGAAACACCACTATCGCGTAAATTGAGGGCGTGTGCACGCCCCTGTGCCCCATACCCCAAGACCCCCACATGTTGGGCCGCTATCAAGCCCGCGCTACCCTCTTTGTCTGTGTAAATGGGTAAGAACTCCCCTTCCCTAGACATACACTCCCTTTTTGACTATAATGGTGCATTTTAAAGCAAAGTAACTTAAATCTCGTCTAGGAATCGAATGCGCCAAGATTTGCAAGTGAGTCAAGAATTAGGGTTTCTCCACGACATGGTGGTGGCCATCTTAGAAGAGTTTAGCCCGGCAACCACGCGCCATTTTTTACGCTTGAAGGCGTTGTTTGAACGCAACACGCCCAGATACGAGGCAGAGATCGCCACGGCATTGCAAGAGATCACCGCTTCTGCACAGATCCTAGAAGTGATCAAAGCCTTTTCTCTCTACAATATCCTCATCAACATCGTAGAAGAACGCCATAAGAACGATCAGCCCTCTTTGCTCGATCAAGCCTACAACGCCCTGCTCGATCAAGGTTTGGATCGCTCCACTTTAGCGCACATGTTAGGGCATATCCAGTTTTACCCGGTGTTTACGGCCCATCCTACCGAGTCGATGCGGCGCACCTTTTTAGAAGCCACCCAAGAGGTTTACACCGATTTACACCTCATTTTCGATCACGCCTGCAACCAAACCACGGCTACACGCGCTAAGGAACACTTGGCGTACCGCTTGCGCTTGTTGTGGAAAAGCCACTTGATCCGCCAAGAACGCCTAGAAGTGTTGTTCGAATTGGACAATCTGCTATACATCCTAGAGCATTCCATATTACCCAGCGCGCAAGAACTCTTAAGTCAGGTGCAAAAAACCCTCAACTCTCCCTTGCGCCAAAGCACCTTGCAATTGGGCAGCTGGATTGGGGGGGATCGCGATGGCAATCCCTTTGTGAGCAATGCCCTCATACACCAAGTGGTGGTGATCCAGCATGAGTTTATTCTCAAAGCCTATTTGAAGCACACGGCTAAACTCCAACGTGAACTCTCCATCGCGCGCGATTTTTGCCACGTGTCCGCAGCGTTGCAAAGGGATTTGGAAGCGCATTTTGACAAGCTAGACCCCACCAGCGCGCGCCTGCACGCCAAAGAACCCTTTAGAGCTAAGATTATTCTAATGGAGCAAAAACTCAAAAATCGCTTGATCGCCTTGAATACGCCCTTAAAAGTGGAGTTTGCCTACCAGGACCCCCAAGAGTTGCTAGGCGACATCGATCTCTTGTTAGAGAATTTAGAACCCAGTCTAGCCCAGCCCTTGCTAGATTTTAGGCACTTGGTGTTATTGGCCGGTTTCCATCTATTGCGCCTAGATTTTAGAGAACATCGCGATGTCTTCCTGTATGCCATTAGCGAAGTGTTCTGCCATTTGGGGCTAGCCACTAGTGATTTCTATGCCTTAGAAGAAAACGCTAAGATAGAGATTTTAAACCATGCCCTAGCCCAACCCCCCTTCTCTTTGAGTGCCTTAGAGTTCAGTCCCGAGTGCAAACGCCTTTTGGAAGCCTTTAACCACATCGCGTGGGCTAAACACAAGGTGGGCGCGCCCATTTTCCACTCTATCATCGTCTCTATGACCACCCAAGCTAGCGATTTGCTCAGTGTGCTATGGTTGGCTAAACAGCACGGCCTCACCAAGGGCGACCCTTTTAAGATCCACATCACCCCTCTTTTGGAAACTATCTACGATCTCCAAAACGCCCAAGCTATCATGCGCACCCTGAGCCAAAACCCCCATTACCGTGCCTATTTGGAAAGCATGGACTGGCAGCAAGAAATCATGGTAGGCTATTCGGATAGCAGCAAGGATGGGGGGATTTTTGCGAGCAATTACAATCTGCACGGGGCGATCAGCGCGTTGATCGACTTGGGCAAAGAGTTGGGGATCGCCTTTCTCTTATTCCATGGCAGGGGGGGGAGTGTGAGTCGAGGCGGGGGGAATTTGCAACATGCCTTGTTAAACGCCCCCCTGCACAGCGTGGATCACATTTTAAAACTTACAGAACAGGGCGAAACCATCAGCTCTAAATACCTCAACCCCTCTAGCGCGTTGAGCAATCTCTCCAATATTACGGGCGCTCTTTTGACCAAGGCCACTCTAGATCGCCACCGCCCCCAAAAAGCCACGCCCTCCAAGACGATGAAGCGCATTTCAGAAGTTTCTTGTGAAGTGTATCGCGATCTCATCTACGCGACCCCGGATTTTCTAGACTATTTCAAGCGTGTTACCCCCATTAGCTTTATTCAAGAACTCAATTTGGGCTCACGCCCCTCTAAACGCAAGGAAAGCACGCGTATTGAAGACCTGCGCGCCATCCCTTGGGTGTTTGCATGGACGCAAAACCGCAGTATCTTGCCCGCGTGGTATGGGGTGGGGAGCGGGTTAGAGAGTGTGGGAGATTGGGAAAAACTATGCAATCTCTACTGCCAAGATGGGTTTTTTAAAGTGGTGCTAGACAATATTGCCCAAGTGCTCTTAAAAGTGGATTTACAGATCGCCCAACGCTACCATTACTTTGCCATGTCCAATCCTAACGCGCCGCACATTTGGGCGCGCATTGAAAACGAGTTTCACAAAACCATGCGTGCGGTTTTAGCGGTGCGCGCAGAAACGCAGTTGCTAGAACGAGACAGCGATGTACGCGAGGGCATTCTCTTTAGAACTCCCTACATCAATGCGCTCAATTGCTTGCAAATCGCTTCGATCCATGAATTCAACACATCCTGCGCGCCCGATCGCCAAGCCCAGCTAAAAACCTATGTACACAGCACTATCGTGGGCATTGCTCAGGGTATGCGCAATACAGGATGATGATGCCAAAACTCTTGTGGAGTCTCTTTGTGCTGGTTTTACCCCTGCGCGCCTTAGTGGTGCAACTCTCTACAGATTTGGACTTGGCTAAAAGTGCAGGCTATTTCACTGGGCAAGTGGTGTTGCAAGACATTCCCCAAGCGTCCTTAGTAATCAAAGGGCGTTACAGTGTCCAACGCCAAAAACTCTTTTTTAACGCCCTGAGCCTACAAAAGATTTCCAAAAACACCAAACCCTCCAAACCCACCCCCCTCCCCTCACTCAAGACCTCTCAAGACTTGGGCGCGCTCAGACTTAAAAAAATCGCTAAGGGCGCGCGCATCCATTTTAAAGAAAGCGATTCTAAAAAAATGGCAGCACTTCTAGGAGTGAGTTACGCCCATTATATCGCCCACCAACCCAGCTTTGAGGGAGTTGTGATTCAAGGGGCAAACCCTACCCAAGCTGCGCCCACACAAACCCTAGAATTACACAATGCGCAAAACCCCCATGCTATCACAACTCCGCGCATCTCTAGCAGACGCGCCCCTACACGCGTGGCTAGTAGTCGCTCGACAACCCGGTCTGCAAGGCGCTCTAGCACAGCGCGCCCCTCCCACACGGCCATACCCCCCACTCCCCGCATGAGTAGAACACACACCAGTACGCCACGATCCACTACAACGCGTACCTCTAAAACACGATCCACTACAGCGCGTACCCGCACCACTAGACGCGCCCGTACTAGCGCCTCTGCTAGCGCGCACGCCATTCCTAAAAATCCCACGCCTTCCCAACCCTTTGAGGATGGTGTTGAACGCCCTAATTCTTCCAGGATGTATGCCAACACCTCCCACGTCCCCCCGCCCCAACCTAGCTTTAGCCCCCCTGTAAATACGCCCCAATCCCCCAGTTTCATGCCTGTGCCCATTCCAGAAAATCTAGCCTACCCTCCCTATATGCCCAGCACTCCCCCCACGAGTGCCACAACCTCCGCCCAAACCCCACCCCCCTCTAACTTAAGTGCCCAAACCCC
>NZ_QXQT01000024.1 GCF_003660395.1 Helicobacter vulpis | reverse complement strand
CCACCCCCCCCACTACCGATCGTTTGACCCCCCCCCATTGTCGCCCAAGACGCTTTGAGCGCGGGGATTGTGGCGGTCAAAAGGGGGGATTATCATGGCGCTTTTAGACTCTTTGCCAAATCTTGCGATCAGGGCAACCCGGCTGGATGTTTTGCAGTGGGTACGATGTATGAAAATGGCGTGGGGATCCAAACTGACATGGACAAAGCGCAACGCTACTATGAAATGGGCTGTAGCGGAGGGGATGCGAGCGCGTGCGCGAATTTGGCGCAAGTTTACGACTCGAAGAAACAAGCCACTTTGGACGACAAAGAAAAAGCCGCCCAACTCTATGCGGTGGGTTGTTCTGGAGGCGATGTACTCGCGTGCAACAACTTAGGCTGGATGTATGCCAATGGGGTGGGTGTGCCCAAAGATTACTTCAAAGCCCTAGACTACTATAAATACGCCTGCGAACATGGCAGCGATTTGGGGTGTTATAATTTGGGCTTGATGTCCAATGTGAAAAATATTTATGGGATTGATAAGGCGCGCTTGAGCAATGTGGATCTGAATTATTTGGCCTGTAATGCGGGGGATATTCAGGGCTGTGCGAATTTGGGTTGGATTTATGCGCATGGGGCTAAGGGCGTGCCGGTGAATAATTTCTTTGCAGCGAAGTACTTTGAGCGCGCCTGTCAGGGGGGGAATTTATCGGGTTGCAATAATTTGGGCGTGATGTACCAAAAGGGTTTGGGCGTGCCCCAAAATGATCAACGCGCTCTAGATCTCTTTTCTTATGTGTGCAATTATGGGTTGCAGTCTGGATGCGACAACTACGGCGTTTTTAAAGAAAAGCTCCTGCGCTCCAACCCCAATTACGGGCGTTTGTTCATGTCTTTGGGGCGTTAGCCCAAAATCTTAGGCACGATAAAAAACCCCTCTTGGGTGTTGGGAGCATGGCTTAAGATGTCTGGGGCGATGCTGGGCTGTGGGTGGGGAGTGTCGGCTCTTAAAGCAGTGGGGGGCTGTGCTAGGGGGGGGGTGTTGTCCAAATCTAGGCTATTGAGGGCATCCATGAAAACTAGAATCTCTTCTAAATGTTCTTGGAGTTGGGGTTCTTGGATCTCTAACATGGAGAGTTTGGCCAATCTCTCTAACAAGGCTTGATCGATGTGCATAAACATCCTTTTTAGGGCAATTTTAACATGTTTTAAGAGACAAAAAGAAAGGTTTGTATGCAATTTGTCTATCCTAGCACGCGTCCCCTAGATGTGCGTGCGCAAGAACGCTTTGTACTCAGTGCAGAACTTTTAATGGAGAACGCCGCGATGGCTCTCCAACAAGCCATCTATCAATATCCTCCCGCGCGCGTGCTGGTGGTGTGTGGGAGCGGGGATAATGGGGGCGATGGCTATGCCTTAGCGCGCCGCTTGCAAGGAAGCGCTTATGAGGTGTGTTGTTACGCGCACAAGCCCCCTAAAAGCGCGCTATGCCAAGTACAATTTGATCGGGCGTTGCGCGCGGGGGTTTTGCTATTAGAAGACATTGAGCCCTGTGGTATCGTGATGGATTGTCTATATGGCTCAGGCTTTAAGGGAGAATTGCGCGCGCCAGATCAAGCTCTCATAGCGCGCTTAAATGCGCTAGAGGGAGTCAAAATTGCTTGCGATGTGCCCAGCGGGTTGGATTCACAGGGGCGCATAAGCACTTTGGCGTTTAAGGCGGACAAAACCATTAGCATGGGCGCGCTCAAAGCCGCGCTCTTTAGCGATATGGCTAAGGATTTTGTAGGAGAGATTGTAGTAGAGGATTTGGGGGTGGGGCGCGGACTCTATGAAGAGCCTAGCGATCTTTTGATGTTAGAAGAGCAAGATTTGATCTTACCTGTGCGATCTAAGCACCATGTACACAAGGGGTATTTTGGGCATGTATGCGTGGGGGTGGGAGCACACAGCGGGGCGGGCTTGCTATGCGCTTTAGCGGCTCTGCGCTTTGGGGCGGGCTTGGTGAGCGTGCTAGGGGATTTAGAGTTAGCGCGCCTCAAACCCCTAGAGTTGATGTATGCGCGCGATGTCCCTCCCCAAGCCAACGCCTTTGCGCTGGGCATGGGCATGGGGGAGGTGTTACCTCCCTATGCGCAGGCGATGTTAGAACAGGGGGCGTGCGTGTTGGATGCGGACATGTTTTACACCCCCACCCTCAAAGAAATTTTAGAGCAATATCACCAGCTGGTACTCACCCCCCACCCTAAAGAATTTGTTGGGCTTTTGCGTGCGGTGGGCTTTGAAGTGGAGTTGCCTCAAGTGCTTCAATCGCGTTTAGAGTATTTGCACGCCTTTAGCCAAGCCTACCCCCACATTGTAGTCCTACTCAAGGGGGCTAATTCTTACATTGCCCACCATGGGCAAATTTACATCAATCCCTTAGGCGCGCCTTCTTTGGCTAAGGCGGGGAGTGGAGATGTGTTAGCGGGCATGGTAGCAAGCCTGCTCGCACAGGGTTATAGCCCCTTAGATGCAGCCTTGAATGCGAGTTTAGCCCACGCACTGATTGGGCGCGCGCATGTCCATTCTTACGCGCTCACGCCCTTGGATTTGATCGCACATCTTGGCAATATGGAGGTTTAAATGCACGCGCTCAGTACACAGGTCAATCCTTTACTCTTGCAAGACGATCCCCTCTTAGAAATGGAGCGTGTCGTGCTAGCGGCGATCTTGGAGAACAACCGCTATGAAGAGATGGCGTCCGTGCTCAAGCCTGTGGATTTTTTACACCCCGCGCATGGTTTGTTCTTTGAGCTATGCGCCCAGCTACACCAACAGAATTTGCCTATCCGTGCCAGCGCGATTTTCAAGCAACTCACTAAGGAGAAGGACAAAGAGAGTTTGTTGCAGGTGATGGCGAGCGCGCCCATTGCCTATTTAGAACCCTATGTAGAGGCGATCAAACAGGCTTCTACTAGACGCGCCTTGCTAAATATCTCTTTAGAAGTGCGTGAACAATGCCTTGCAGAACGCCCCACCCCACAAATTTTAGACATGCTTGAGCGTGAACTCTACGCGCTCTCCATGCAAAATGTGCGCGGGGGGTTTAAAAATATTAGAGAAGTTGTGCTCCACACCTTACATCTCATTGAAGAGGCTAAATTGCGGGGCAATAGCCAAATGTTGGGTTTGGATACGGGCTTTCACAAACTCAATGAATACACCGCAGGGTTTCAAAAGGGGGATTTGATCGTGGTGGGCGCGCGCCCCTCTATGGGTAAGACCAGTTTTGTACTCAATATCGCTTATACCACCCTCAAGCACCAACAGGGCGTGGCCTTTTTCAGCATGGAGATGGGCGCAGAGCAGTTGATGTTGCGCTTGCTAGCGCACACGGCCAATCTCCATTTGCACGACTTGAAAGTGGGGAAGTTAGACGACACCCAATGGGAGGAGTTGACCCGATGCGCCCAGCTCCTGCAGAGCATGCCCCTCTACATTGATGACACCAGTGTGCTCACCCTCGAGCATGTGCGTTCTAAATTGCGCCAGATCAAAACCCATCATCCTGATATCGGGGTCGCTATTTTGGATTATTTGCAATTGATGTCCAGCCACCAGAGTGAGCTCGCTCGCCATGCCCAAATCGCTGAGATTTCAAGAGGGCTCAAAGTTCTAGCGCGCGAGCTAGAAATTCCTATCATTGCTCTAAGCCAGCTCAACCGCTCGTTAGAAAGTCGTGAAGACAAGCGCCCCATTCTCTCCGATCTCAAAGAAAGCGGGGCGATCGAACAAGATGCCGATCAAGTGCTCTTTCTCTATCGCGATGAGGTCTATAAAAGGCGCGCCCAAAACGAACGATTGGCCAAATTGCGCAAAGAGGGCAAGGACGAAGAGGTAAAAAAATTAGAAGTGCAATTTAACACCCAACGAAAAGAGGAATTTCATCAAAATCAGGGGGTTGAAGACGCTGAGATCATCTTAGCCAAAAATCGCAATGGGGAGATTGGCACGATTAAGATCGCCTTCAACAAGCCTTATACGCGTTTTGAAGACCGCATAGAAACCTCCAACGAAGAGAAGAGTACACACTTAACCCTCCCTCCTCCACAAGACCCAATAGACATGCCCGATCCCAATATTCCCAAAAACTATCCTTTTTGACCTTTTCTCAAAAATCCCCCTTCCAACTTCCCTTACTCCAAAACGCGCGCGAATGGCTCATCGTGTTGGGGGTTTTGCTGTGTGTGGGGATCCTCTCTTTGTGCATGAAATACGCCCAATACCAGCATTTCAAGGCTAAAAAACCCATCAGTGTGTACGCCCAAGTGCGTTTGCAATACGCTAAAGTGGATTCTCAAGGGCGCGCGTACTTCGTTTTAAAATTGCAAGACCAGCATGGCAATGTCCTCTACACCACCAGCAAAGAAAAGATCAAAGACCTAAGCTATGCCTTTGTGCGTGCCTATGGCAAGATGTCTCCTTGCTCCTTTGTGAAATTCTTAAAAGCGTGTTATTTTCAAACTTTCTATCTCGCCCTAGAACCCACTAGGGATTATAAGGATTTCTTGCGCGCCCACCTCAACGCCCAACACACAGACTCGCGCATGGGCAATTTTTATAACACCCTCTTTTTAGCCGACCCCCTAGACAAGCCCACTAGAGAATTGAGTACAAAACTGGGCATTAGCCATATCATCGCCATTAGCGGGTTTCATCTGGGGATTTTAGGCGCGTTTTTCTACGCCCTGCTATTTTTATTCTATAGACCTCTCCAACAACGCCTTTTCCCCTACCGCAACGCCCATTACGATTTGAGCGCGGGGGTGTTTGTCCTGCTCTTTGGCTATCTAGTTTTACTAGACTTCCAGCCCTCTTTTTTGCGCGCCTTTGTGATGGCACTTATAGGCTTTGGACTCTACTACAACGCCTTGCAAGTACTCAATTTCTCCTTACTCTTGTTGGCTATATGTCTTTGTTGTGCCTTTTCTCCCGGACTGCTTGGACAGGTGGGCTTTTTGCTCTCGGTGTGTGGGGTGTTTTATATTTACCTCTTTCTCAAATACACCCCCAAAATGCCCGCCCCTCTCTACGCCCTGCTCTTGAATTTAATAGTTTTCTTGCACATGCTCCCCATCGTGCATGTGTTTTTTACCCCCTTTAGTCTCTACCAACTCACTAGTATCCCCTTGAGTTTTGTCTTTGTGATCTTCTTTCCGCTCAGTCTTTTTTTGCATGCGCTAGGGTGGGGGGGGTTTGCAGACCCCTATCTCTTGCAAGCCCTGGAGTGGCAAATCCCTAGCATTGATTACACCACCCCTCTTTGGGGGCTTGTACTCTATGCTAGCCTTTCGTTATGCGCCTTGCGCTATGTCTATGCCTACTGGGGTGTGCATGCCTTGAGTTTAGGGCTCTTTGGGATGCTAACATGGCGTTACTTACAAGTAGTTCATGGATTTTAGGTTATAATAGAGAATTTTAAAGGTTAGGCATGTGGGCTAGGATCAAGCTATTTAGCGAGCTTGTGGCGTTAGAACATACAATTTTTTCTAGCATGTTTATTTTGATTGCCATTGTAGTAGCCAGCGTGCAACGCTATGCTAGTCTTTGGTGTGGACCTAAACTCTTGTTGCTATGCCTTTTAGCCCTCTTGGGCGCGCGCAATTTTGCCATGGGTTTTAACCGCCTTGTGGATCGCAAATTTGACAAGGCTAACCCGCGTACGCAAAAACGCCCCAGTGTGGATGGGCGAATCCAAACTTGGGGCTTGGTGGGCTTTTGTGTGTTGAATGCCTTGCTCTTTGTAGGGGTGAGTTATGCGATCAATGATCTCGCCTTTGCGCTCTCTTTGCCTTTCTTGGTAATTTTGGGGGGGTATTCTTACATGAAGCGTTTTAGCGCGCTCGCCCATGCAATCTTGGGGGTGAGTTTGGGGCTTGCCCCCATTGCGGGCGTGGTGGCGATCTTAGCCCAAATCCCCCTTTGGAGTGTGTTTTTAGCTTTGGGAGTGGTCTTTTGGGTGGCTGGATTTGATTTGCTCTACTCCTTGCAGGATATGGAGTTTGACAGGCGTGTAGGCTTGCACTCTGTGCCCGCACAATTTGGCGCGCAAAAAACCCTAGAGTTCTCGCGTTTAGCCCATGTGTTGGCTGTGCTGTGTTGGGGGGGGTTTGTGTGGAGCGCGTCTTTAGGTTGGCTTGCCTTTAGCGGAGTGCTTGTTTCTGCGCTCATTTTGATCTACGAACAATTCTTAGTACATAGGGATTTTAAGAACATCCCCAAAGCCTTTTTTGTCTCCAATGGCTATTTAGGGGTGGTGTTTTTTCTCTTCATTTTGCTCGATTCTGGGGTGCGTCTGTATGCCTGATTTGCCCCTTGAACACTTTAGGCAACTCTGCCACGCCCATGGGCATTTCACGCGCTTAGTGCCCTGTGCGCTGTTAGTAGAATACGCCCCCTACACGCCCGATTTTGAAGCGGAGTACTTGCAATTAGAGCAAAGAGAAAGCGCGCGCGCATGGCAGACCTTCAGCCATGGCAAAGATCATGACGCGATGCTCTTTAAAGCCCTAAGCGATATTTATGAAAAGCTCACGCATTTAGAACAAGCCCTGCAAGCCCAACAACAGCCCCTCTTACCCCTAGAGTCTCAGGGGGTGCTGTGCGTGCTAGGGCATGGCGTGATGGGAGTGCAAATAGAGAGCTTCACCCCCCCTTGTGAATATTATCTGCGCTTTAAACTGGCGCAACCTTACCAAATTTTGGTCGCGATCGCGCGCGCCTTTGATCGCCGCATGTTGAGCGTTGTGCGCATGCACGCTAGCCACGTTAAAGAAATGGATAGTTATATCGCGGCTCAAGAATTAGCCAGTTTGAAAGGTTCAAAAACATGCAATTAGGATCGAATGAATTTACTTGGATTATCGCCGGTGTGGTGGCTCTTATCTTTCTGTGCCTGATCGCCTATAGCTACATTAAAGATAAAGAATTTGTCAGCAAAACCAAACAGCTAGAAAAAGCCCTAGACACGATCAATCAAGAGATTTACAAAATCCGCAAATGGATTCAAGAAAGCCAAATGCAAGCCGAATTTAACGCCTCTAGCATTGGGGCGAGTGTGAAAAACGAAGTCAATAACAATCTGAACGCGAGTTTGAGCAATTTGTACGCCCATCTTAAAGAGATTCAAGACTCGATTCAAAAAGAACGCGACTATTTAGAAGAAAAGATCATTGTGCTAGAAAACAAGTTTAAGGAGTTTGGGCATTTCACCCCAAGCAATGATGATATTGATGAAAAAAAGGTGATTCGCATGTACAAGGAGGGTTGGAGTGTGGACTCCATTGCCAAAGAATTGCGCACGGGTAAGGGCGAAATTGAATTTATTTTAAAACTCGCGGACATGCAATAATGGCGCTCTCTAACACCGCTTCAAGGCTTTTTGGCAAATTTGCCCATTGTACTTTCCCTACCCCAGTGCAGAGACTCATCAACAAGATTTATACCATGATTTTTAAAATTGATCTAAGCGACTTTGCCCCCCTGCAAACCTACCCCACTCTCAACGCCCTTTTTACTAGAGAGCTTAAAACCCCTCGCCCCCTAGATCAAACCCCCAACGCTCTCCTTTCTCCTTGTGATGGCGTGCTTAAGGAGTGTGGCCTAGTGCAAGAAGGGCAGGTTTTGCAGATCAAGGGGATGCCCTATTTGGTGGGGGCTCTGTTAGGATCGCCCTTAGAAGAATCTTATCGCTATTTTAATCTCTATCTCTCCCCTAAAGACTACCACCGCTTCCACGCCCCTTGCGATTTAGAGGTTTTAGAAACCCGCTATTTTTCTGGCTTGCTTTTTCCGGTCAATGAGAGCGCTTTGAAAAAACACCCCCATTTATTCGTCTGTAATGAACGGGTGGTGATCGTGGCTAAGGACCCTAGGGGCGCGCTGCTTTATTTTGTCGCCGTGGGCGCGCTCAATGTGGGGCAGATTGTGCTCAATTTTGATTCAACCCTCCACACCAATGTCTCCAGAAACCCCCCCCTAAGTATCAAACACTACGATCCGCCCATTGCTCTAGCTAAAGGGGCGGAGTTGGGGCGTTTTGAAATGGGCTCTACCATCGTGCTTTTTGTGCACGAATGCTCTATGCCCCCAGAAACCCTATGGCATCAAGCGCGTTACGGGGAGTTTTTGAGCACACTACACCCTATTGGAGCAAAAGATGCATGAATTGAGTCAAAGCATTAAAACCCTCTTAGAGGATTTAAACGCGTTGCTTGTGGCGCATTTTTATCAGAAAGATGAGATTGTGGCTTTAGCAGACATTGTGGGGGATAGTTTGGAGCTTGCCCGCCAAGCCAGCGCGCACCCTAAAAATTTGATCGTCTTTTGTGGGGTGGGTTTTATGGGCGAGAGTGTGAAGATCCTAGCCCCCCAAAAGGAGGTGATCATGCCCAAGCTCGCCTGCTGTTCGATGGCACGCATGATCGATTCGAGCTATTTTGATCGCTCTTTAGAGGTGCTCAAAGGCTATGGTCTGTGCGATCTCTTGCCCATTACTTATATCAACTCCAGCGCACAAGTGAAGGCAAAGGTGGGCGCGTTGGGGGGGCTGGTGTGTACCAGCGCGAACGCCTCTAAGATTTTTGCCCATGCCCGTAAAAACCAACAAAAAATTTTCTTTCTGCCCGATCGCTGTTTGGGGACAAACTTAGCCCGCCTGCATGGCTTAAAAAGCGCGACTTTGGGCATGGATGACAAAGAAGCCATCATACAAGCCGATGTGATCAATTACAATGGCTTTTGCGCCGTGCACCAGCTCTTCAAGCCTAGCGATGTGGAGTTTTTCAAAGAAAAATACCCCGGGATTTTGATCGTGGTGCATCCGGAGTGTGATCCTAGTGTGGTAGAATTAGCCGATTTTGTGGGCTCAACCAGCCAAATTATCAAATTTGTCAGAAGTCTCCCCCTAGAGCAAAAGGTGGCCGTGGGCACAGAATTTAACTTTATCCAACGCCTGCGCCCCTCCTATCAAGGCGAGCAAACCACCTTTGTACTCTCTAGTACTCTGCCTGAATGCCCGACCATGAATGAAACCACCTTGCAAGACCTCTTTGAAGTGCTCAAAGCCTATAAAAACCACCGCCCCTATAACCGCGTGCAAGTAGACCCCCAAGTGGGCGCGTTGGCTAAAGCAGCCCTAGATCGCATGATGGAGCTTTCATGAAAGACCCCGCTATTTTAGCCTTCTTGGAAGCGTGTTTGCAAGAGGACATTGGCGCGGGCGATCTCTTTGAGAGATTAGTAAGCCCCAAAGAGGTTAAGGCGGTGGTGATCGCCAAACAAGCGGGCGTGTTTTCTGGGCATTTATACGCAGATATGCTCTTAGAACACATGGGCATTAAGCGGGTTTGGCACACCCAAGATGGCGCGCCGCTCAAGCCTCAAGAGATTCTCTTAGAGATGTGTGGGGATTACGCCCTCTTGCTCAAAATTGAGCGGGTGCTTTTAAATCTCTTGCAACACTCTAGCGGGATCGCCACCCACACCGCGCGTTTTGTGGCGTTGCTAAAGGGCTTACCTGTGCGTCTTTTAGACACGCGCAAAACCCGCCCACTTTTAAGAGTGTTTGAAAAGTACTCGGTGCGCAATGGGGGCGCACAAAACCACCGCCTAGGGCTAGATGACGCGCTCATGCTCAAAGACACGCATTTAGCCCACATCGGTGATCTCAAGACATTCATGCAGCGCGCGCGCACACAAATCCCTTGGACGGCTAAAATTGAAATTGAATGCACTTCAATAGCGATGGCTAAGGAAGTGATGCAAGTGGGCGCAGACATTGTCATGTGCGACAACATGAGCGTGGAGGACATTAGCCAAGTGGTGGCTTATCGCAATGGGCATTACCCCTTGGTGTTGCTAGAGGCCAGCGGGAATATCACCCAAGAGAATATTTTAGAGTATGCTCAAAGCGGAGTGGATGCGCTCAGTAGTGGGTCGCTCATCCACCAAGCTGTGTGGGTGGACATGAGCATGAAACTTGGATCTTGAAGCGTATTTCTTAAAGATTCTGCGCGCAAGCGGGATCACACAGGGCGTTGGCGATGATGGGGTGTTCTTGCCCACTAGGGGGGGGGTGGTGTGCGCGTTGGATATTTTTGCCCAGGGGGTGCATTTTAAACCGGAGTGGCTGGGTTTTGAGCGGGTGGGTTATAAGGCGATGGTGATCAATGTCTCAGATATGATCGCCATGAACGCCACGCCTAAGTTTGCCCTACTAGGGGTGAGTTTGGATAGGCGCATGGACAGGCGCGCCATTTGCGATTTGGTCGCTGGAATCAAGCGGGCTTGTGAGGAATTTAAGCTAGTGGTGATCGGGGGGGATAGCGTTGTAGGGGATCGTCTGCACTTGAGCATCACCATGCTAGGCACAGCGCGCAAACTCTTAGAGCGCAAGGGCGCAAAAAGGGGGGATTATATCGCGCACACGGGCACGCTAGGGCAGAGTTACAAAGCCCTTTGTGCGTTGTTTAGGGGGGGTAAGCCCAGTCCAAAGAATAAATTTTTTACCCCGCGCTTAAAGCATGCACGCTTTATGGTTAAGGCGCGTAAATTCTTGCACGCCGGGCTAGATATTTCTGATGGAGTGCTTGCTGAATGCAACCGCTTATCTGAATGCAACCGCCTAGCTTTTAAGCTGTATAGGCCCTATGAGCGTGCTTTTAAAAGTGGAGAGGAGTATGAAATGCTCTTGTGTTTTGCTAGAAAAGATCGCCTCGCTCTTTTGAGATTGGCGCGCGCGCACCGCGTGCGTTTGCACATCATCGGGGAGGTGTGCCCGGGGCAATCCCATTACCCGGCTTTGGTGTGGCACAAGAGTTCGTAAAAATTGGGTTTGTGATCTTGGCTTTTTTAACTCTCCTACAGGCGCATCCTATGCCCTCAAAAAAGGGCATAGAACCCTGCAAGGAACAAAAAGAAACATACGCCGGGATTGGCGCAACCCTAGCTTCTATCCAGCACAGACCCGTAATTTCTGGGCTTTTAGAAGGGGAACCCGCACAAAAGGCGGGGCTTAAATTTGGAGACATAATCCTTAAGGTCAATGGGCAGGATACTTTGGGCTCAGATCTCTATGATGTCGCTGCGCGCATTAAGGGCAGACCTCAAAGCGTGGTTGTACTCACCATCAAGCGCGGTGGTCCACACGGACCTTACAGACTTTTAGTGATTAAAATAGCGCGCCAAATGGTTACACTGAGATTTTTAGGCAAAGAAAACAATAAAGCAAACCATAAATCATGTTATCGCGCACAGGTGTGGCATGGCGATTAAAGAGCATTGTAAAATCAAAGAGTTTTAGATAAAATGGCGAGATTTAGTCAGAAATTTAAGGGCAGTGATGAATAAGTTTTTTGCGGCGGGGGTGGTTTCGTCTGTATTGAGTGTCTTTTTAGTCGTGAACGCGCTAGAGGCTAGCCAACATGAAGCCGCTCCGCCCACCCTAAAAAAGAGCCACAAACCCACAACTCAAGAGCGCATCAACGCGCTCAAGAAGTTTTCTAGCGTGGTGGAGCAGATTGAGCGTTACTATGTGGATAAGGTGAGCATTAATGATATTGTGGATAAGGCCATTGATGGCTTGCTCAGTAATTTAGACGCGCATTCTTCTTACCTCACCCCCAAGAAGTTTAGGGATTTTAGAGCCCAAACTGAGGGCGAGTTTGGCGGGCTGGGGATCACTGTGGGGATTCGCGATGGCGCGCTCACCGTGATCGCCCCCCTAGATGACACCCCCGCCTTTAGAGCCGGGATCAAGGCTGGGGATGTGATCTTGAAGATCAACTCTGAGAGCACCTTGAACATGACCATTGATAACGCCGTGAACTTGATGCGGGGCAAACCCAAAACCCCCATTGAGCTCACCATTGTGCGCAAGTCTGAAAGCAAGCCTTTAGTGATCAAAATGTTGCGCGACATCATCAAGATCAAGTCCGTGCATGCTAAACGGATTGAGGGCACAGATTACCTCTATGTACGGGTAAATTCCTTTGATCGCAATGTGGTTAAGGGAGTGCTCACCGAGTTGAAGAAGGTGCCCAAATTAGAAGGCATTGTGTTGGATTTGCGCTCTAATCCGGGCGGGTTGCTCAACCAAGCCATCGATCTCTCCAATCTCTTTATCAAGCAGGGCTTGATTGTCTCCCAAAAAGGGCGTATCAAATCTGAGGACATTGCTTATCGCGCCACTGGGCGCGCCCCCTATCCTAATTTGCCCATCGCCGTGCTAGTCAATGGGGGCACGGCAAGCGCGAGCGAGATCGTCTCTGGGGCCTTGCAAGATCACAAGCGCGCCATTGTGATTGGAGAGGACACCTTTGGTAAGGGCAGTGTGCAGACCACTTTCCCAGTGGGCAGAGAAGAGGCCATTAAAATCACCATTGCGCGCTACTACTTGCCAAGCGGGCGCACCATCCAAGCCGTGGGGATCAAGCCTGACATTGTGATCCACCCAGGGAGTGTGCCCCAAGATGAGAGCAAGTTCAACCTCAAAGAGGCGGATTTAAAACACCACCTAGAACAAGAGCTCAAAGAGCTCGATCGCAAGAAAGACACTAAGGCGCTCTCCAATACGGCTAGCAAGGGAGAGAAGCCCATCACGCTCAAAGACATCAATGCCGATATTCAGCTCAAGGTCGCCATTGACACGCTCAAGGTGTGGGACATCATCATGGCCTCTAAAGAAATCAGCAAGTAGGGGGTTATGCGCGCGCTTCTAGGGTTTATGCTGTGTTGGCTCTCTTTGTTGCGCGCCGATGCACAGCCAGCCAAGAGCAAGGTGATCTACCTTAAGGTGCTCAACGCTCAAGAACTCAGCACCCAAAGGGTTTATGTGGGGCAGGTGTTGGCTGTGCAATACCAAATCCTCCTTTTTTCTCAAGCGAAGTTTTTAGGGGCGGAATTGGAGCGTGGCCCCAATGCTAAAGAACTCAAGCGACTCAATTTCACCCCACCATGGGAAGCTCAAGAGGATGGGAGTTTGCGCGCCACCTATTTATACAAGGTGATGGGCACGCATGCGGTGATCCCGGGCCTGAAGGCGAGCGCCTTTGTAGAAAGTGAGGGTTATTTGGATAGCGCGAGCGTGCCTAGTATCCCTTTGAGTGTCGTGGATTTGGCCGCACACCCGGGTTATGTGGGGGTGGTTGCGCAGAACTTTAATATCGTGGGTTACAAGGCCAAAGAATACGACAGCACGCACAATATCGTGGTCTTTGAAATAGAGGCCAAGGGGGCTAATTTAGAGGACTTGAAAATCACCGGGGGCATGAAACAGGGCTTTGAGAGCGCGCATTTCGCTCCTAATAGCGCGCATGGGATTTACTATTGCATTGTGCCCAAGAGTTGGCGCGAACTCTCTTTTAACTATTTCTCTTTGCAGAATGGGCAATTTCAAGAAGTGCATTTTGCGATCACCCCTATGGAGGAGACGGTGAGCACGCAGAGCAATCTCAAGCCCAAGAATAATTTTTTGCTCTTCTCTAACTTTGTCCTGCTTTTCTTCATTTTGCTCGCGCTGGTGTTGTCCTTTTTGACCCCCTATAAAAAGAGCGCGCTGGGGGTGGCTGTGGTGTTGGTGGGGGTTTTGCTCTGGAATGTGTTTTTCACCTACCGGAGCGCGATCTTATTGGCCAACCGCGCCATTAAAATTTTGCCCACAGAAAACTCTACTCTACTAGACACACCCAAACAGGCTTTAAAGGTGGAGATCATCGGCGCGCATGGGGGGTATTACAAGATCATGACTGTAGATGAAAAGATCGGTTGGGTGAAAAAAAGCGATGTGGAGTAGATTAAGAGGGATTTATGCCCTATTGGTGGTGGGCTTAGGACTAGGCTTTATTATTTTGATGAATTTCTTGACGCGCAAGCGCCATAATTCTAGGGCAACGCGCAAGTGGTGTCGCTCTTTCTTTTGGCTGATGGGCACGCCCTTAGAGAAAGTGGGGGAGTTTGACACAAGCGCGACCCTGATCGTGCTCAACCACCAAAGCATCATTGACATCGTCTGTTTAGAAGCCTACCACCCTTGCAATATTTGTTGGATTGCTAAAAAAGAGTTGGGGGAGATTCCCTATTATGGCTACGCGCTCAAAACACCAGAAATGATTTTAATCGATCGCGAGGATAAAAGAGGGCTTGCCCATCTCTTGAAAATGGCCAAAGAGAAGCTAGAGCAACAACGCCCCCTAGTGATCTTTCCAGAGGGCACAAGGGGGCGCGGAGAGGAGAAATTTTTGCCCTTCAAGCCGGGGGCCAAAATTTTAGCCGAACGCTTCAAGCTCAAGATTCAGCCCATTGTGCTCATCAACACCCGCCAAATTTTGAGCACAAAACCCCTAGAGTCCCACCGCGCACGCATGCGCATGGCGCTTTTAGAAGCTTATGAACCGGATTTTAGCACGGATTGGTATGCAGATTTAGAGGCGCGCATGCACAACGCCTATCTGCAACATTATCAAGAATTGCGCAAAGAGGCTTGAGTTTTAGACAAAATCACGCTATAATTGCGCTTTTGGGGTGTTAGCTCAGTTGGGAGAGCGCAACGCTGGCAGCGTTGAGGTCAGGGGTTCGAACCCCCTACGCTCCACCATCCCCATCGATCTATCTCCGTAAACCAGCGATTTATCAATAGGGTTTCTATCAAATGGGGCGATCTGTGTGTTATGATCGCTAAATTAAACGGTTTAGTTTTAAAAGATGTGCTAAAATGGCGACCGTCTTGACAGGCGGGGCTTTTGCTTTCGTTGACGCTTGCAGGGGAGACTTCGGTCTTGTGGGTTTTGCAGGGTTTAGGCTTGTAGGAGTAGCTGTATGATCATTAAGGACTATTTATGATCATTAAGGAGGGTTCATACCATGAGCTTCAAAACTAAGATTTCTCTCACCTTTGCGGCTTTGTTGTTGGTGAGTTTTGCCACCATTGCCGGTATTCTTAGCTACAGACTTTATTTTAGGATGGCAGCGTCCGCCCAGCAAGACCTACAAGAGGCTGTAGAAATGCTCTCTTACTCCTTGAAGGGTTGGGACGATTCGATCAAAAACGCCTTACTCAAAACCGCCGCACAACTAGAGAAAATGGACTTGCGCGACACTAAAACAGTCCAAGAGCTCCTTAGCCATGTGCAATATGGCATGGATTCTACAGACATCCACATCGGGTTTGAAGATGGGAGTATCATCAAGCTCGTGGGGAAAATCCCCGATAATTACGATCCGCGCGTGCGCGACTGGTACAAAGACGCTAAGGCTAGTTCCAAACTCACGGTGAGCCACCCCTATGTGGATCTCTTCACCAAACACCTTGTGGTCTCTTATAGCATCGCGCTTTACCAAAAGGGGGTATTTAAAGGGGTCTTGGGTTCTGACATCCCCTTGACCTATGTAGAGGATGCGGCCAAAGAACACTCCACCGATCAAAAGCGCATTTATTTCTTGGATCAGCAAAGCTTTATTTTGGGCGCTGGGCCTTTAGAACAGGGCAAGCGTTTCTTAGAAATTTTCCCCGAGAAAAAGGGCATTTTCCAGCAAATGTTGGCTAACAACAGCGGCTTGATTGAAAGCGGCGTAGATGGTGTGGATAAATACTATGCTTACACCACCGTGCCCGGGTTCACTTGGAAGATCTTGGCCGTGTGTGATAAGGAATTTGCGCTCAGGGACTTGAGCATTATCCAGCATACGATTCTGCTTGTCTCCATCATATCCTTAGTGCTTTGCTTGGGCCTATTCTTTGTGATTGTGCATATCCTCTTCAAACCCCTCATCACTCTCACGCGCTTGATCCAAGCCTTGTTGGCTAAAGAAGGCGATTTGACCGAGAGAGTTGCCGTCAAGGGCAAGGATGAGATCGCAGCCATCTCTAGGAGTATCAACGCTTTTCTAGAAAAAACCCACAGCGTCATTTCCACCATCAAGAACAATAGCGCGCAAAACACCCAGATCGCGCGCACCTTGCAGGACAGTTCCGCCACAGTCTCTAACAACGCCAAAGAAGAGCAACAACGCATCCAAGTCGTGGTGCGCGATGGAGAAAGCGTGGTGGCCAATATCTTGAGCGGGGCGGACAACGCTGTCGCTAATAGGGACAATTTAGTCCATACCAGCCACACCTTAGGGGAGGTGCGCAGCCAAATTGAAGCCTTTAGCAAGAACTTGAGCAATAACGCGCACTTGGGCGTGGAATACTCCAACAAATTAGAACGCGCCTCCCATGACACCCAAGAGATCAAAAAAGTATTGACGATCATCGCAGACATCGCCGATCAAACCAATTTGTTAGCCCTCAATGCCGCCATAGAGGCTGCGCGCGCGGGCGAACATGGCAGAGGCTTTGCGGTGGTGGCCGATGAAGTGCGCAAACTGGCTGAAAAAACACAATCTAGCTTGAATGAAATCGATTCCACCATCACAGGCGTGGTACAAAGTGTGAATGACATCAGCAAGGATTTACACAGCAACGCTCAAGAGATCGTCAAGGTTTCACAAGCTGCTCATAATTTGCAAGAGGTGGTAGATAATAATGTCCAAGGGCTTCAAAACATCATCAACACCACGATTCAAGACGCGCAGGCTTTTAAAGAAATCGCCCAGCTGGCTAAAGACATCATGGGAGAGATTCAAAAGATCGGGACATTGAGCACTTCTAATCAAGAGAGTGTGCAAGCGGTCGCGCAGGCGAGCGTCTCTTTGAGCAAAACCGCCGATGTCTTTGACTATGAACTCAATAAGTTTAAGGTGTGAAGTGTTTCTATGCTATAATGCGCCTTTTATGAAGGAGTTTGGCGTGAAGCAGCAGCATTTATGGGGGGCTTTGGCTCTGTGTGTCCTATTGAGCGCGTGCAGTGTGTATCAAGGTACGGATGTCCCCTCTGAGGTCAAGGAAAAAGCCGAGATCAAAAGACTCAAGGCGGAGGAAAAAGCAGAGGAGAAAGCGCAAAAAAAGCACCACAAGCAGAACAAAGAAGCGCGGGCCAACCAAGAGGTACAAAAACCCCAAACCCCTCAAGAATCTGAGTCTAAACAGGCGGATCAACTCAAGCAAGAGCTTGCCCCTCTGCAAGCCACCTTGCAACAACTCAGTACGCTTGTGGAGGCAAACGCTAAGAAAATGCAGGACCTAGACAAACAGCTCGCCCAGCAGCACACCCCCCCCAAACCCGCCCCCCAAGAGC
>NZ_QXQT01000023.1 GCF_003660395.1 Helicobacter vulpis | reverse complement strand
TCTCTTTTAACAGCGTGTTCTCTTGGATGTAGTGGAGCAGAGTGAGCCCACTTGTGAGCAGGCCTATTGCAAAGACTAGGAAAACATAGGGCATTAGGGGAGTAGAAAGGGGGGAAATTCTAGGGTGTTGAAAAACTATGTTAATCGCCTACAAGCAGAAGCTCTACAACACAAGCAAAAACAAGCACATCGGCAAACTGCTACGCCTTTATGGCATTTGTTATAACCATTGTATCGCTTTGCATAAAAGATATTATAGACTCTACAAGAAACATCTAAAATCCTACACCTTGCAAAAGCACATCACCAAACTGAAGAGAACAAGCAGGTTTGCCTTTTTAAAAACTTTGGGCTCTCAAACCTTGCAGGAGCTAGTAGAGAGGATGGACAAGGTTTATAAAAAGTTTTTTAAAAAGCAAGGCAGACCGCCTAGATTTAAAAAGGTGGCTAACTATCAGTCTTTCACATTTCCACAATGTGGTTATAAAATCCAAGACAATGTTATTTCTCTTAATGGCTATGCTCTTAAGTTTTTCAAGACCTATGGGCTTGTAGGCAAACCCAAGACCTTAACCATTAAAGGAGATAATCTAGGCGATCCAAACCCTCTGGTCCTTGCCATCCCCATAAAACTCGTGATACTTGGCATTGTCCCCGCAATACTTCTTATTAGTCCCGGCATTGCGCGCATTTAAAGATTTTACCCCCCCTGAACAATAGGGCGGGTCAATACACATACAATCTATACAATCATTAGGCAAGCCCTGCATAAACGCTAACGCATCGGCGTTAAAGACTTGGTTAAGGTAGGGGGTGAGCATGGGCAAAGTGCCTTAAGGGTGTATTCAATTGGTTATCGTAGGATCGTTTGGTGGTGTGCACGATGCGTCTAAGCAGCACTAGTTCTTTGCAACTAGGGGGCGGCGCTATCTTTGGATAGTCGTATTTGCGCACCATCTTTAAAGATGGACTCTGCTTCTAGTCTCCCGTTTCCTTTGTACATGGTTTTGAGCTTCAGTGTGTTGTTTTTCTGGCTAATAATTTCCACCGCAATAAAATACCCATTAATTTGTTTGCCAACAACTAAAGCCTTTTGATGGTCCTTAGTGTCCTCTATGCGCATCAAATCAGCGTTGTTGATAATCTCCGGATAATGCGCTATGTCCTCCCTTGTTATGGTAGCTTGCCCACTACTTTTAACTAAAGGCGCATTTGACCCATGCCTTTTTTCAATGTGTTTTAACGCGTCTCCATCAAAGAGCATTTTCACGGGTTTATTAGGGTCTAACTCCAAATGCTCTAATATTTGCGCATTGGTTAAATCCTCCATCCACACCTTACTATTAGTCCTTTTGACCTCCTCTAAAAACTCGGGCGTGATCTCTTCAGGCTTGGCTCTTCTTAAAGGCTTGTTAGGGTCTAGGAGGTCTTGACTAACCCCCTTTGGGGGTTCTCCCCCATGGCCTCCTCCTGCCAGGCTGGATTCTGCTGGCTTGGGTAAAGGTAAGCCTCCCCCTCCTCCTCCATCATCTGGGGATAACCCCCCCTCAATCTCTCTAATGAGGGCTTTGGTGGCGTTGGCTTTTAATTTGAGATTAAGCGTTTTTATTATACGTCCCTCTCGCGGGCTTTACAATAGGCGTGGGAAAGTTAGGGCTTTGCACATCTTCCACCTGGCGAGTCTAGCCTGCCTCTACCGGGTTGTATGGGTGTGCTACAGCCCTTAAGGTAGGGGGCTCAACTCCTCTAATTCTATGCTGTAGATTTTTGCAGATGCTCCATTGGATCTCATAAAAAGTGCCGTTACTTCACGCTTCGTATTCCTCCTTAGTCGCCTTTCGTATGGGGATGAACTCCGCGATGTCTTCGGCTCTATAGCATGTATAGCCGTATTTATGTTTGATCATAATGACATCATTCTCTTCTTCGGGGTCGTAGGCAGGGCCATCGTAACCCACAAAAATGCCTTCTTCAACCATGCCTTCTGGGCTACTCACAACCCGCACAAACCAACAAACATATTCTTTAAGGCTAAATATATCCATCAATCTCCTTTATTAGTATAAGGTACAATATGAAAACTATTACCGCCAAAATGTACTTTACTTTTATTCAAGAGCTAAACCCCCTTGACAAACATTAGGTGTTAGGTTCTATAATCTCATATCTTAAATATCAAGGAGTTTTTATGTCCCTTTTAGTCATCTTAGCCCATCCAGACCTAGCCCAATCACGGGTGAATAAAGCTCTTAAAGTTGCCCTAGAGCCTATGGGCGTTACCATTAGCGATTTATACGCTTTATACCCCGACTTCAAAATTGACATTGCAAGCGAGCAGGATAAACTCATCAAAGCAAAAAGCTTGGTGTTTCAATTCCCCATGTTTTGGTATTCTTGCCCTGCCTTACTCAAGCAATACTTTGACGATGTGCTGACTTATGGCTTTGCCTACGGCTCTAAGGGCAAAGCCTTAGCAGACAAAACATTTGCCCTTGCCATTAGTTTAGGGGCGCGTGAGGGGGATTTTCAAGGCAAATTTAGTTTAGAAAGTGTTTTAACCCCCTTTAGAGCCATCAGCCACTTCATCGGCACCAAATATGCAGCACCATTTTTAACCTACGACACCGGCAACTTGAGCGACACCGCCCTACAAGCCCAAGCTAGAGGCTATCAAGAGTGGGTTAAGGGGCTGGCGTGAGAGATATTTTTGAGCGGGATTTAAGAGGGGAGATGGTGAGTATGGATGAGCCCGAATTTCCTAAGCTTTATGGCGTGATCACCAACGCCCAAAAACTCATCCACAAACTCAACACACAAGAGTTAAGCCCTGAAGAGATACGCACCTTGATGGGAGAGCTGACGGGTAAACCCTTTGATGCCACAAACACGATTTTACCGCCCTTTTATGTGGATTTTGGGCGCAATATCAACTTTGGTAAGCACTTTTTTATGAACTCTGCTTGTAGTTTTATGGATCGGGGAGGGATTGACATCGGCGATCATGTTTTCATCGCTCCCAAGGTGTGTTT
Organism: Helicobacter vulpis; assembly: GCF_003660395.1. Classification (GTDB taxonomy): domain Bacteria; phylum Campylobacterota; class Campylobacteria; order Campylobacterales; family Helicobacteraceae; genus Helicobacter; species Helicobacter vulpis. Next base: position 14,299 of record NZ_QXQT01000023.1, on the reverse strand, counting down.
AACCACGATTAACCACGACTCCAATCCCTACAACAGACGCACGACTTTTTGTAAGCCCATTGTGATTCAAGATCGGGTGTGGATCGGCATCAACGCCACGATTTGCCCCGGGGTTACCATCGGGGAAAATTCCATCGTAGGGGCGGGGGCGGTTGTTACCAAAGATGTCCCACCTAATGTCATTGTGGGGGGCAATCCGGCCAAAATCATTAGGCATATAGAGGTGCAGCATGCGTAAGGCTTTGGCTTATTTATTTTTCTCTCTTGCCCTACTCGGGGCACACACGCAGCACAAAGGACAGAGCATGCAAGAAGTGCATAGACAAGCGGAGTTTCAAGAATTTCAAGGCACAAGCGACAAATTCAGCGGAAATGTGCGTGTCCAAATCTTGTTTGGACCTAATCAATGGCGCAATTTTAGCGGGGGGATCGTGCATTTTAGTCCTAAAGCTAGAAGTGCATGGCACACCCACCCTGCAGGGCAAACCTTGTTAGTTACAGAGGGCACAATTTACACGGGCACAGCCGATGGAAAAGTGAGCGTGGCGCACAAAGGCGATGTGATCTCTTGTCCGCCGGGAGTCAAGCACTGGCATGGAGCGGGGACACATACAAGCGGGGCGCATTTAGCCCTAACGGGGGATAAAAACGGAGAAAATGTCAAGTGGCTAGAAAAAGTCAGCGACACAGAGTACAACAAGGCGATAAACTCCCTAAAGCCTGCCAAGAGTGCCTTTAATCCCTTTGCAAATAGCCCTTTAAAGAACGACTCGCAAATGGACCACACCTTCAACCATTTTGCCATGCAAGAGGCTTTTAAGACTTCGGGCTTGGGCGTGCCCGAATACAGCCAAATTTTATTAGCATCCTTAGTGGCTCTAGGCTCTGTGCCCGCTTATGCGGACATGCTAGAGAGTGCGCTAGAGCATCAAGTCAGCCCAGTGGCTGTTCAAGAAATTTTATACCAAGCGATTCCCTATGTGGGCTTTGCACGGGCGCAAGGCTTCTTAGAAACCACAAACCATGTTTTCCAAACCAGAGGGATTCACCTAGATTCACAAAAAGGGCTTTTACATACACAGAGGGCGCAAAGGGGTTTGGCGATCCAAAAAGAGATTTTCGGGCAAGTGATAGACCACATGAACGCTAACGCTCCTAAAGATGAGGCGCATATTTATCAATTTTTATCCGCGAACTGCTTTGGCGACTACTACACGCGCAAAGGGCTAGATTTACACTTTAGAGAGTTGCTGACCTTTGTCTATTTGCTCTCTTTAGGCGGAGCTGATAGCCAGCTAAAAGCCCATGTACAGGGCAATATCAACATGGGAAATAACCGCCACAGGCTCATTAGTGTCGTTACAGCCCTGATCCCTGTTATTGGCTACCCTAAAGCCCTAAACGCCCTAAAAGCCATAGATACAGCTATCCCAGAGCATAAAGAATAAGCCCCAAAAGACAACACATGGCATACACAATCATAGAAGTAGAAAGACAAACGGGCATCTCTTCACGCAAAATCCGCTTTTGGTGCGATAAGGGGCTCTTCCCCTTCGTGCAAAGCGATTCAAACGGCGTGCGTTACTTTTCTAAGAGCGATATTGCTTGGGTGGAGTGGGTGCAGTGTTTGCGTGCGTGTAACATGCCTCTAGCCACGATTAAAGCCTACATCCACTTATCCAAACAAGGGCTAAAAAGCGCGCCACAACGCAAAGCCCTTTTAGAAAAGCAATTAACAGCCTTGCACGCCCAGCTAGAAACGCTGCACCACGCCGAGCGCAAAATCGCCCATAAAATCGCGCTTTACACGCAAATGATCGCGGAGCAAAAAGACTTTTTAAACCCCTTAAGCCCCACTTATAAAGATTCAAAATAACACTTAATAAAAGACAAATGCTCTTTTGCTATAGTAATGCGCCAAGCCTTAAGGAGCAAAGACTGAAAAATTGGAGTTTTCATGTACCGATTGAAAGTTTTTGGGTTAATGGCATTAGCCACGCTTGCCCTTGCAAAAGATCTAGACAAGACACAAAACACCCTAGATCATATGCCACCCCCTTTGATGGGCAAAATGCATCCCCTCAACACGCAAAATGTGGGGCGCAAATACCTAGACATTGCCTACGCCACACAATCGCAAGCCCAAAAGCTAGACATCTATTTACCTAAAGCGAGCAAAGCCCCCTACCCTGTGATCTTAGCCATCCACGGGGGTGGATTTGCCTTTGGGGACAAGGCTTCAGGGGAGGTTAATCCCCAAATGCACGCTTTGAAGCTGGGCTATGCGGTGGTGAGCGTAAATTACCGCCTTTCCAAAGAAGCTACATTCCCTATGCCGATTTACGACCTTAAAGCCGCTGTGCGCTTTATTAAAGCCCACGCCAAGCAATACCACTTAAACCCAAATAAAATCATTGCGTGGGGGGATTCGGCTGGGGGCAATTTGGCTTCTATGCTAGGCACAACGGCGTTTCACTCCGAACTAGAGGATTTAAGTATGGGGAATGCCAAACAAACAAGCCAAGTCAATGCGGTTGTGGATTTTTATGGCCCCATAGATTTTAAAGTGATGGATACACAATTCAAGCAAAGCGGGCAACAACCACGCAGAAAACACAGCGTCAATGCGCCCGATTCAACAGAGGCGCGCTATATGGGTGTTGCCATCCCTAAAATCCCCTATCTTGTGGAGTTTGCCAACCCCACCAGCTACATCTCTAAAAACACACCCCCCTTTTTTATTATGAATGGCTCTAAAGACCCCATCGTGCCGACAGAACAAAGCGTGCTTTTTGCGAAGGCTTTGCAAAAGATGTTGGGTAAAGATAAGGTGGTTTATATCCAATTGCCCGGCGTGGGACATGGCGGCCGGGCCTTTGAGGAGCCTAAAAATTTAGCCCCCATCTTTGCCTTTTTAAAGAAGTGGCATTTAGCCCCCTTGCATTAACTTAACTAAACCCCCTTGACAGACACTAGGTGTCAGGTTTTATAATCCAAATCCTACCCAAATTTTGAGGAGAACACATGCAAAAACGACAATTAGGGTCTTTTCAGGTGAGCCCTTTAGCGCTAGGGATTATGGGGATGAGTTTTGGGTATGCAGAAGTGCATGGAAAAAAGGAGATGATCCAACTCATCCACAAGGCTTTTGAACTAGGGATGAACTTTTTTGACACGGCTGAAGGCTACGGGGCTTACAATGAGGAATTATTGGGCGAGGCGATCAAACCCTTTAAAGATCAAGCGATCATCGCGAGCAAGTTTGGCATTTATCAAGAAAAAGAGGGGAGTTGGGACTTATGCCTAGATTCAAGCCCTAAGCGCATCAAACAAGCCTTAGAGGGGAGCTTAAAACGCTTGGGAGTGGAGTGTTTAGACTTGTATTACCAGCATAGGGTCGACCCAAAAGTGCCCATTGAAGAGGTCGCTTCTACCATGCAAGAGCTCATCAAAGAGGGCAAGATCAAAGCGTGGGGGATGAGTGAAGCGGGCTTACCCAGCCTACAAAAAGCACACCAAATTTGCCCTTTAAGCGCACTGCAAAGCGAATACTCATTGTGGCACCGCGCGCCTGAGAAAGAGATTTTGGGTTTTTGTGAGGCAAATCACATCACTTTTGTGGGTTTTTCGCCTTTAGCTAAAGGTTTCTTTGGGGGCAAGATGGCTAAAAATGCCACCTTTGCCAAAGAGGACTTTAGAAGTGTCGTGCCTAAGTTTAACCCTGAGAATTTAGCACAAAACTACGCTTTAGTGGAGTTGCTGCAAGACACCGCCAAGAGCAAAAACGCCACGCCCGCCCAAATTGCCATCTCTTGGATTTTACACATGCAAAAGGGGGTGATCCCGCTTTTTGGCACAACCAAAGAAGAACGCCTAGTTGAAAACATCGGGGCTTTAAGCGTGCCATGGCAAGCAGGCGAACTCAAAGACTTTAACAAAGAGCTAGAACAAATCACTATAGTCGGGGAGAGATACCCGACAAATCTTAATGACAAGGTCGGCAAATGAAACAGCCTAACAACCCAAAACGCCGAACACTCTTGGCGAGTGCGCTCATCGGGGGTTCTTTGCTCTCTCTTGGCATGCTAGAGGCTAGGGGGCATAAAGGCGCGTCCAAAAGTGCGCCCAAAAAGCGTTTTTTAGGCAAGTTAGAGGTTTCTTGTTTGGGGCTTGGCGTGCAAAACATGGGGCGCAAATACGACACTTCTGTGCCCTACCGCCCTGAAATGATCGCTGTGATCCGCCGCGCTTTTGAGGAGGGGGTAACTTTCTTTGATACAGCAGAAGCTTATGGTCCGTTTGAGTCCGAGAGGATTTTAGGCGAAGCCGTTGCGCCTTTTAGAAAAAAGTGGTGATTGCGACCAAATTTGGTTTTGACATCGATCAAAAAACGGGCAAGCGCGGACCCGGTCGCAACAGCAAACCCGAACACATTAAAATAGTCGTGCATCATATGCTTAAACGCCTACGCACTGATTACATTGACCTACTCTACCAACACCGAGTCGATCCAGAGGTGCCGATTGAAGATGTCGCTGGGGTTGTGGGGGATTTGATGCGACAAGGCAAGGTTTTACACTGGGGGTTGTCAGAAATGGGGCTCAACACCCTAAGACGCGCCCACGCCACCTTGCCCGTGAGTGCCGTGCAGAGTGAGTATTCTATGCTTTGGCGGGGACCTGAAGAACATGTTTTGCCTTTGTGTGAGGAGTTGGGGATTGGTTTTGTCCCGTGGAGCCCGCTAGGCGTGCAGTTTTTAACGGGCTGGATCGACGAAGATACCCGTTTTGCAAAGGGGGATTTTAGAGCGTTAGAAGGTCGTTTTGCCCCTGAAAATCTCCCCCATAATTTAAAATTAGTCCATTTGTTACAAGAGTGGGCGTTAAAGAAAAACGCCTCGCCCGCCCAAGTTGCCCTAGCGTGGCTCTTGGCTAAAAAACCCTACATTGTGCCCATCCCGGGCACCACCAATAAAGATCACATGCTAGCCAACACCGCTGCTAGCGCGCTCACATTAAGCCCTCATGAAATGCAAGAGATCGACACCGCCCTAAATGCCATCAACATTCAAGGCGCGCGCTTGCCCGATTTTGTGCAAGCGTATTCAGGGGTGGAGGCACCTCTTAAAAAACAGAAAGATTGAGCTAGTTTGGGGGGTGGGCTAGAGACTGCCAAGCAACGCTTTAAAGAGGGACGGACTCTAAGATTAATCTAAATCCTCTATAATGCCCTTGTTTGATGTACAACAATCAAGGGCTAAAAGATGTGCAAACACCATGATAAGAGATCACATGCAAAACAACCCCTTTTTAAAAGTGGGGGATATTATCCCAAGTTTTTACACACACTCAAGTGTCTTTTCATCTTATGGGGTTTGTGTTTGGCACACCTTGTGGCTAAAGAGGCACAAGAGATCAATTGGCAAGCCCTCTTAAAACAGCACCACATCCCAGGCAAGGTGGTTAAGTCCGTTGATGAGGGTCCAGATTTTAAAGTGCTTATTGTGGATCACAAGGGCAAATGGGAGGCGTGGTGGGTGGATAAACAAACCCTTAAACTGGCTAATCAAAGACCCGATGATTACCCTTATGGTGCTGACCCAACATACGATGAAATATGGGCACACAACCAAGCCATACCCACGCAGATCATAAAGATGTGGAATCTCTTTTACACTGGCCCTTATGCGACTATGCGCAAGGATATGGATGTTTCTTACTTTAAAAAAGCCCTACTTTCTTTAAAACCCTTGCAAGGCACAGATTGGCAGAGTGTTACCTTTGATGGTCCCAGTGTGTGGCTCATAGATGAAAACACCACCCAAGCTATAGAAGTGCAACAAGCTTTCGGGGATAATGCCGCCCTATTTAAGAAAATCAACGCACGCGCCCAAACATTGCGCGCCAAAAAAGCCCCCCTTCTCTTTGGATCTTTTTTTGAGGCGTTGCCTAAACCCTGTTTAGATCACTTCCCCTCCACCAACCCCAAAGCTCCCGATCTCTATCTTGTTTTAAATTTTGATAATTCTGATCTGCATTACACCAATCTCTACCAACGCACCAAAGAAATCCTTGAGCAATTCCCCACCATTGTAAAACGCTACCGCGTGCATGTCTTTGCCTTAAAACAAGACATTAAAAGTTGTGATACAAAAGATATAAGCGATAATCCATATGCCCCTGGAGGCTACAGCATCGTTTATATGAACAATCCCCCCTGCGAAGCCCTTTTTCAATCTTACCAGCAACTTAAAGCACAATTCCACGCCACTTCACCCAAAGGCACTTGTGTGATCCCCGATGGACAGCTTGCAGAAGAGCCCCAAGGCTCTAAAAAAGTGGGCGATACGGGCAGAAATTGGGAGGACTTTCTCTTTGGCATTGATAGCAAACACAATGATACACCCGGATATATAGACAACAACAACCCCACCCCTATTATCTATAACCCCAAAATAGGGCTCATCAAAGCGCGCGACTTTTTAAAGAGTTTAGACGCTCCTATGGGGGATAAGCCCCCCAAAAAAGCGCAGGGTTTGAGTGCCTACAAGGTTGTAAAAAAGGCTAGCTTGAGCCATGCCCCTTTTCAAATCGTGCTCTTGCAAGACAAACAAAGCCTTGAGCAAAGCGTGTGGCTTTATAGCCCACAAGCCAAGCTGTGGTTTAAACCCGGTCGTGTGCGCAAGTTACACAAAAACGACCAAGCCCTCTTGAGCGATTTTAAAGAGGAGGCATCGGGTTATAATTATGTGAAAGCCTATGCCAAACCCCTAAAGACCTTTTTTCACAAAGCCCATAGCATCGATCTAGTGCCTAAAAATGCCAAGAAAAATTTTTATGTGATTACATCCGCTTCACCTGCTGCTGCCGATGATCTTGCATATTATAACACCCCCATTAATCTCGTTTCTAAGATCATAAAAAAAGTCCAACAAGGGAATGCGGTGCATATCATTTTAGTGGGATCACTCAGTCAATTGCCCACGGATGATTGTGGCGATACATCTTGTGATGGGGATGAAGAGACTTGGGTGGCTCAGACTTGTTTTAATGCAGCTAACAAAGCAAAAAATATGGCTGAAAAGCTCGGTGTTATCAAAAATTGTGGCTATGGTGGTGATTATGATTTTAAAGACCCCGGGGAGAGTGCTATTGCTCATAACTCCACCATTCTAACAGATGATAGCATAGGCATGTTTGAAGCCCAAGGCTGGAATCATTTAAACGAGTTTTTGCCAGACCCCGATCAGCAGTGAGCTAGGTGGGTGCGCCCCACTAGAGAGTAGAGCGTAAGCTTACGGGTTAGCCTTGCGCACTTGCGTGATGCTTTGCCCCCCCAAGCCGTAGTTATCTGTTTCCACCTCATCAATGATCACCACAGTAGAGGCCTTGTTTTTATGCAGAACGCGCACTAACACCTCCGTAACTTCAGCAATCAACGCCTCTTTTTGCTCCTTAGTGGGGCCATCTTCTTTAGTGATTTTGATATTGACAAAGGGCATGGATTCTTTCCTAAGTTTAAAACCTCTTAGTTTAGAATACCTGTTTATTTTAAATGTTAGGCATATTTGGTAGGCTTTATCAGTCTCTTTGCGGGTAAGACAGACTCTAAAATTTAAGAAACTAAAGATACCAAGATCAAGGAGTGTTCATGATTTTCAACGACTCTATTCTAGATATTCTAGCACAAATAGAAGATTCTAGCTTTGATTGCATCATCACCTCCCCCCCTTATAATGTGGGTAAGGACTATGAAAAGACCAAGAGTTTAAACGACTATTTAAGCGCGTTTGAACCTGTGTTAAAGGGGCTAAAAAGAGTGCTTAAAGAGAGTGGGAGTGTTGCATGGCAGGTGGGTAATTTCATCAAAGATAAAGAGGTCTATCCCCTAGACATTTACTTTTACCCCCTCTTTAAGGATTTGGGCTTTAGGCTGAGAAACCGCATCATTTGGAAATTTGGGCTTGGAAATTTGGGCATGGCTTGCACTCCAAGCTCAGATTTAGCGGGCGTTATGAAACCATACTCTGGTTTAGCAAGAGCGATGATTACACTTTTAATTTAGACAGCGTGCGTATCCGGGCCAAATATCCCGGAAAACGCCACTTTAAGGGGGCTAAAAAAGGGCGGCTCTTAGGCAACCCCAAGGGCAAAAACCCGGCAGACGTGTGGGAGATTGTCGCTACAGATTGGGAGTGCCAGATTTGGGACATTGTCAATGTCAAGAGCAACCATGTAGAAAAAACCGCCCACCCTTGCCAATTCCCATAGAATTGGTTGATCGCCTCATTTTAGCTTTGAGCAATCCAGGGGAGCGTATTTTAGATCCCTTTGGTGGGGTGGGGACAACGCTAATCAGCGCGCTTAAAAATGGCAGAAAGGCACTCTGTGTGGAAAAAGAAGAGCTGTATTGCCAAATCGCTCAAGAGAGGGTGCTAGACTTCTTTAAAGGCACGCTCAAATGGCGCAAAATGGGTCAAGAAATTTACACTCCCAAGAACGACAGCGTGGCGTACGTGCCAGAGGAGTGGCGCGGGTTGGGGGTTTATTGAAAATTGCGTATTTAAACCCTCAAATGCAAAAGCAAGCCATAAAGGTGCAAGGACAGATCACCTATTTTTCTCATAACCAAGCCAAAACGCATCGCTGTAGAAGTGTAGTGGCAATATGTGCGCGGATGTCTAATATGAGAGCAGGCGCATAGGGGCGCGTCAATCCCCAAACACGCGCGCAAAAATGCGAGGTACATGGCGCAAGTAATAATCTATCTCAAAGCACCCCTTAATCAAGGCACGATCCACCTCTTTTAAACGCGGCTCGGCTAGCAGGTGCTCTAGAAAACTCGCTTGCTTACCCTGTTGCAAGAGTGCCCACACCTGCATGGCATTTTCTTGCACAATGGCATAACTTTCCGCCTTGCTAAAGCCTAGTTTGGGCAATTCTAAAAGAACGCGCTGGGAGAAGACCAGCCCGCCTGTGCGCTCTAAATTCTTGCGCATGTTCTCTGGATAAACCACCAAATCCCCCAAGAGAGTGGTGAGTCGGTGCAAGAGAAAATCTAGGGTGATAAAAGCGTCCGGGAGCACGAATCGTTCTACCGAGCTATGGCTAATATCGCGTTCATGCCAGAGGGCGACATTCTCCATCATGGGGATGGCATAGGCGCGAATCATGCGCGCTAGCCCGGTGATGTTTTCGCTCAAAACCGGGTTGCGCTTGTGGGGCATCGCAGAGCTCCCCTTCTGCCCCACGCTAAAGGCTTCTTCAGCCTCGTAAACTTCGGTGCGCTGGTAGTGGCGGATATTGATGGCGATCTTCTCACAACTGCTTGCCAACAAAGCTAGAGCGTTGCACACCCTTGCATGCCTCTCTCTAGAGATAACCTGGTTGCTAATTTTAGCCACACCCAAGCCCAATTCTTGGCAGACCAATTTTTCTAACTCAAAGGGGGTATGCGCCATGTTGCCCATCGCGCCGCTGATCATCCCCACGCCAACCTCTTGAGCCACCTCCTGCAAAGCTTTAAGGTGCGCGCGCATGTCATCATACCACAACGCCCATACCAGTCCAAAGGCAATGGGCTCGCCATGCACCCCATGGCTTCTGCCCACCATCACCACCTCTTTAAACTCGTAAGCGCGCGCTTTAAGCACGGCTAAAAGGGCGTTGAGATCCTCCATGATAAGGGCTAAACTTTGCTGGATGAGCAGAGCTAGGGCGGTGTCAATGCAATCGCTAGAAGTGATGCCATAATGAAAAAAACGCTCCGCATCGCCTAAAGTTTTGCTGACCGCCTGGATAAAGGCGATGACATCGTGTTTAGTGGCTTTTTCAAAAGCATGGATGTCTTCTAATTGAAAGCTGGCTTGTTGGATTTGATCGCAGGTCTTTGCGTCCATCAATCCCAAAGTATGCCAAGCCTTTGCAACCGCCTTTTCTACCTGCAAATAAGTCTCAAACTTGCGTTGCTCGCTCCAAAGGCGCGCCATCGCCTCACGAGCGTAACGCGCTAACATTAAACCTTGGCCTCTTCTCTGCGCTGCAAATACTCCCAACGGGCATCCACATCTTTTTGCAACGCCTCAATGATGTGTTCATTTTCCTTTTTAAAAAGGTGGGCAAAGCGTTTTTGGGGGCCCAAATAATCGCGCACGGGCAAGATATTGCGCGGGCGATAAGTGATTTTGAGCTCCTGCCCGTGAAAAACTTCAAAGAGGGGGAAGATGAGGCAATCCACAGCCAAATCAGTCATCTCAATGGCTAGGCTAGAGTGGTATTTCCACTCCGTGGGGCAGGGGCTAAGGGCGTTGATAAAGCAAGGCCCCTCTGTGTCTAGCGCGGTTTTGATTTTCTTGTTCATGTCCTTCCACTTATTGGGGGCAAGTTGGGCGGCATAGGGGATTCCATGGGCAGCCATGATCAAAGTCAAGTCCTTTTTGCGCTCTTTTTTGCCAAAACTCACCTTGCCCGCTGGGGTGGTGCTGGTGCTCGCCCCCATAGGCGTACTCCCGCTCCTTTGCCCCCCTGTGTTGGCGTAGTTTTCATTGTCCAAACAAATATAGGTGATGTCATGCCCGCGTTCCATACAGCCGCTGATAAACTGAAACCCAATGTCATAGGACGCGCCATCGCCCCCAAAGGCGACAAACTTAGGGCGTTGCCCGGTGTATTTGCCCTTGCGCGCCAAGGCCTTATACATGCTCTCTACCCCGCTAATGGCTGTCGAGCCATTCTCAAAACCGATATGAATCCAAGGCACATCCCATGAAGTGTGGGGATAGACAGCAGAACACACTTCTAAACAGCCTGTAGAATTGCCCAGCACAATGGGGCCATCCACCGCATTGAGCACCTCGCGTACAATAATCCCATGCCCACAGCCCGGGCAAAGTAGGTGCGAACCTTCGAACTTTTCAGCCGATTGGCTAAAACTTTTGAGCGTTTTGACTTCTTTAACCATGCACTCTCCTTTTAAAAATAAGACAATTCAGGACCATTGAGCCCGATAAATTGCTGGGTGGGGTGGGTGAGCCCCCCTTTCTTTGCGTCTTGGGCTAGCGCCTCAAAAATGCTATCTAGCTCCGCTTGGGTAACATCCCGACCCCCTAGCCCGTAAATGTAATTGCTCAACACGGGGCGTTTGGATCCCGGAGCTTGGTAGAGGCTTGCGGCAATTTCATTGAAAAGCGCGCCCAGCGCTCCAGAGGGCGAACTGCGATCCATCACGGCCACCGCTTTTGCGTTTTTAAGCGCGTTAGCGATGAGTTCAAAGGGGAAGGGGCGCAGTACATGCGTGGTAACCACGCCCGCTTTTATGCCCTGTTCGCGCGCCTTTTTGGCCGCCACGATCGCCGACTCCCAAGTCGTGCCCAAAGCAAAGATGATCACCTCCGCGTCCACCACTTGGAAGGTTTCTACTAAATGGTATTGTCTGCCCGTGATCTTGGCAAAATCGTTAAAAATGCCCTCTAAAATCGTGCTAGAGTGCATGACGGCGTGGTGGAGTTTGGCCTTGTGTTCAAAATGCCATGCCTCTTCTGCCTGCGCGCCAAAGCTTACGGGTTTGTCAAAATCCAACAAGGGGTGTACACTCACATAATTGCCCACGAATTTGTAGGCCACTCCATCGCTTAAGGGGCGCACATTTTGCACGGTGTGGGAGGATAAAAAGCCATCTTGATGCACCATTACAGGCACGCGCACCTCTTGGTGCTCGGCGAGCCTAAAGGCCATCAAGGTGAAATCATAGACCTCTTGGGGGTTGCAGGTACACAGGTTGATCCAGCCACTATCCCTGCCTAAATACATGTCTGAGTGATCGCAGTGGATATTCAAGGGGGCGGCTAGGGCGCGATTAGCCACATTGAGCACGATGGGCAAGCGCATCCCAGAGGCCTGGTAGAGCACCTCTATCATCAGGGCAAAACCCTGCGAGCTAGTGGCAGTGCTCACCCTCCCCCCAGCAGCAGCCGCGCCCACGCACGCACTCATGGCGGCATGCTCAGACTCCACAAGTACAAACTCCCCATCTACATAGTCGTTGTCCTTAAAAGAGCCGTAGTTTTGGATAATAGGCGTGGAGGGGGTGATGGGGTAGGCGGCCACGACATCCACTTGGGCTTGTCTGAGCGCGTGCGCGCTAGCAGTACACCCATCCCATGCCTCTACTTCGTTCAAGTGATAACTAGAGCCCATTGTAACCCCCTTCTGTGCGGTAGCTTTTCTTTTTGACACCCGGGGCCTTTTGGGGCCACTTGGTGAGCGCTTCTTCTACAGGCTCTAAATTGTCAAACATCAGCAGAGATTTAGGGTTGGTGGGGCAGACATCCACGCACACCCCACAGCCCTTGCAGTGCTCGTAATCCACCCCGCTCATCTTGCCCTCCCTAGAGAGAATAGAGGCATCCGGGCAGTAGACCCAGCAATTAAAGCAGTTGATGCACACCTCTTTATTGTGCACGGGCTTTTCTACCCGCCAATGCGAGACGCTCGCGGTAAAAGAGCTCTCCTGCGTGTAAGCGCGTTCGTTATTGTGTTTGCCCAGCTCGTCCTGCCCCTGCTTTTCAAAGGGGAAAAGCACCGCCCCGATTTCAAATTCTTGCCAGTTTTTCATAAATGTCCTTTATTGCACTTGCGCGTACGCGTGGTCGATGGCGAGCATGTTCGCATCGATCAAAGCCTGGGGCATTTTCTTGCCCAACACCTCTTTAAAGGTGTTTTTAAAAAACTCCAACTCCAGCATGCCCGATACCTTCATCAATGCCCCTAACATGGGGGTGTTGGGGATGGGGCGTTTGATGGTGTCCATGGCGATCTTGATGCAATTGAGGGTATATACCTTCTTGCTGGCTAGATCGGGTTTCTTCTCCAAAAGTTCGTCTTTGGAGAGGTGGGTGGTGATGATGTAGGTCGTGTCGGGTTTTTCATTCTCTGTAATGTCTGTAATGAAGGTTAGCCCTGGGTCGATCACCAGTACATAATCGGGCCGCATAAACTTTTCATGGTTTAAAATGGGTTCTGAATCGATGCGGTTATAGGCTGTCATCGCCGCCCCGCGCTTGGCTGAACCATAGAAAGCAAAGCCTTGCACCTCCTTGCCTGTGGTGGTGAGCACATCGGCCAAGCCCTTAGCCCCCGTAACCGCGCCCTGCCCGGCGCGCGCATGCCATCTAATCTCTAGCATATAATCTCCTTGTGGCATTATCTGTATCAAATTGCGTGTTGAAATTATACAGATTTTGAGTAAATCTAGAGCACGCCAGCCCCAAGTTTGCATGAGCGCGTTGGGTACGATCCACATATCCCTATACTAACGAGATCAATGATGGGTTAACAAAAACGCTAGAATGGAAGGGGCAAAGCGTACACGCGCATTTTTATGCTACAATAAGACTACAGGAAGGCTTGGTAAAGCTTTTAGTGTGTTAACTCCTTATAAAGGCGTGTTGTGATCAAGATACTGATGATAGAAGATGATATCGAGCTGGCAGAAATTCTAAGCGAGTTTTTTCTCCAGCATGGAGTGGAGGTGGTTAATTATGATGAGCCTTATACGGGTATTAGTGCGGCCAGCACCCAGCCCTATGACCTCTTATTGCTAGATTTGACCTTGCCCAATCTAGATGGTCTGGAGGTGTGCAAGAAAATCTCTAAACAAAAAGGTATCCCCATCATCATCTCTTCGGCGCGCAACGACATTGAAGACAAGATTAAGGCCTTGGAGTACGGGGCTGATGATTATATCCCCAAACCCTATGACCCTAAGGAGCTCTTGGCGCGTATCCAATCTCTCTTGCGCCGTTACAATAAAAAATCTCCCCAAGAGGATGCCCAAACTCCCCCTAAAAGTGCCTTATTTAAAATTGACAAAGACGCGCGGGAAGTTTACATGCACAATAAAAGACTAGACCTCACGCGCGCGGAGTATGAGATTTTAACCTTACTCATTAGCAAGCGGGGCTATGTGTTTTCTAGGGAGTCCATCGCCATCGAATCTGAGTCGATCAATCCAGAAAGCTCTAATAAAAGCATTGATGTGATCATTGGGCGTTTGCGTGCTAAGATTGAAAAAGATCCTAAAAAACCCCAACACATCATCTCTGTCCGGGGGGTGGGCTATAAATTAGAATACTAGCCCGTATGCCCTTGTCTATCTTTAGTAAGATCGTCTCTCTCTTCATTGTGTCCTTGGCCAGTTTTGGGGCGTTTTCTTACTACTTTATTCGATCCCAGATCGACCATGAAAATTTCCAAACCCAGATTCGCCACCAGCAGTTTGTAACCACCATCAACCAAGTGTT
>NZ_QXQT01000022.1 GCF_003660395.1 Helicobacter vulpis | reverse complement strand
AGGCTTGCTCATAGCCTAGATCGCAGGCTTTTTTGTAGTATGTTTGGGCTTTTTGTGCATCTTTAGGCACGCCTAAACCCCTTGCATAGAGCGCGCCTAGCCCGGCATAGCCAGCATCCCCTGCTTTTTTATAAAGTTCTAAGGCTTTGGCGAAGTTTTGGCGGAAGGCGTGCCCACCCTCATAGAGTGAGCCCAAACCAGCGTAGCCTCTTGTATCGCCCGCGTTGATGGCACGCCTGTAGTATGTAATCGCACCCAAGTAGTCGCGCACCATCCCTAAACCTTGCTGAGAGGCAAGAGCCAAAGAATAATACCCTGCCTCTCCAGCCTTTCTGTAATACTTGATGGCTTTGCTATAATCTTGTTTCACCCCATAGCCATTTTTGTATAACTTGCCCATGCCCGCATAACCTGCAATGTCTCCTAACTTGGCAGCTTGTTGGTAAAACTCCATAGCCTTTGCATAGTCTTGTTTGACCCCCCGCCCATTTTGATAGAAGTTAGCTAGACGCGCATAAGCCAAGGCGCTCCCCTTTTGGATAGCTTTTTGGTAGTATTGAATGGCTTTAGCATCATCTTGTTTGACCCCATGCCCCATCTCATACATTTGTCCGATATAAAACCAACCATCACCCTTCCCCAAAGAGGCCGCTTTTTGGTAATACTCGATCGCTTTTGTTGGGCTTTTAGGCACGCCTTTGCCCTCAAGGTATAAGGAGGCCATGCTATAGTAGCCCAAAGCATTGCCCGTTTGCATGCCTTTTTTATAGTAGTTGATCGCCTCTTGGTAGTCTTGGGCTACCCCCTTGCCATCTTTATACATGTTGCCCAGCTCCACATAACCCCAAGAACTGCCCTTATCTGTAGCCTTTTGAAAGTATTCTAGGGCTTGTTGGGCACCTTTTTCCCCCTGCACCCCTATATACAACAACCCGATATGGACATAACCATCCGGATCGCCTGCATTAGCAACCTCTTGGTAAAGCTTAAGGGCGTTGTCATAATCTTGCCCATCTTGGTATTTCTTAGCCTCGGCGTTTAAGAGTCTAATGAGGTCTTTTTTGGACTCTTGATCCCCCGCTTTAGCCCCCTCTTTGTAATAGAATTGGGCTTGGCTAATATTTTGATCAACCCCATAGCCCCCCTTTTCAAAAATAGAGCCTAACATGCGGTTTGCTTCTCGGGCTACCTCTTTGTTATCGCTTGTGCTTACTTGCTTCAAATACTCCATCGCCTTGGCATAGTCTTTTTTCACCCCCAAGCCTTCAAAATACAAATGTCCTATTTGCACATATGCCCCCAATGCCATATTCCCCTTGTTGTCTGTCTTGCCTTTTTGATAATACTCCATCGCCTTGGCATAGTCTTTTTTCACCCCCAAGCCATATTCATACATAACTCCCAATTCCACAAGCCCTGCAACATTCCCCTTTAGCGAGGCTTTTTCAAAGTATTTAAACGCCTTGTGGTAGTCTTTGGCAACCCCCAATCCACTGCTATACATAGTCCCCAATTGAATCATCGCGGCATCATCGCCCTTGTCTGCAGCCTTTTGGTAGGCTTCTAGGGCTTTTTTGTATTGTTTGGCTTGTTGATACAAGTTTCCCAAATCTGTATAAGCGGTGTAAATCCCCGCTTGCACAGCCACTTTAAAACATGCGATCGCATCTTGTGTGCTCAATCCAAGATTAGATAATCCTGTAGATACGGCACCGCGCATTGTCCCATAAGCAAAATAACCCGCACCGGGCATTTTGACACCACATTCTTGCGGATCAAACTGCTTTGCCCCCAAAACACCCGCTCCCAACCCCAAAACACAAGCCGCAAACTTCATTTTTGTTTTCATCTATTCTCCTTTGGCTTATTGACCGATGACATCCAAGACTTGGCAAGCCTGTTTGACATTGCCTTTGCATGCAATGTTTAAATGCTCCCGGGCTTTGTCGCCATTTTCGGGCACACCGATCCCATTGATATACATGATCGCTAAAGTCAAATGGGCGGGCATATTTTGCCCTTGAATGGCTAAGTTAGCGTATTCTAAGGCCTTTTTAGTGTCTTGCTTTGTACCTGCGCCAAAGGCATACATATGCGCCAACCTAGCGTATGCGCCAACAACTTTTTTGTTAGCAGCTTGGGTGTAGTAGTCAAAGGCTTTGGCATCATCTTGCGCCACGCCCTGAGCACTAAAGTACATATCTCCTAGTGCCACCAGCGCATCAGCATTACCCCCCTTGATGGCTTCTTGCAAGTCTGTTAGGGCCTTGTCATAGCTATAGTCTTCATAGCCTGTTTGGTTTGGATTTGCTAGGTATGATGTGGCGCGTTCGTAGGCTAATTGCGTTTGTATAGACTGCCTTTGTGCTTGTAAAGACTGCCTTGCCTGTTGCCGTTGTTTGGCCTCTTGGACTTTCCTTGATTGTTGCCACTCTTGGCGTTTTTTTTGCAAAATTTGATTGGGCGTTTCTTGGGGTTGTGAA
This sequence comes from Helicobacter vulpis, assembly GCF_003660395.1. Lineage (GTDB taxonomy): Bacteria > Campylobacterota > Campylobacteria > Campylobacterales > Helicobacteraceae > Helicobacter > Helicobacter vulpis. The sequence continues at coordinate 15,333 of NZ_QXQT01000022.1, read as the reverse complement.
TTCCCCAACAACCCCCCCAAGCACCCACTTAGCATAGGGGCTAATAAACACCCACCCAGCACAACAGAACATGATTTAAAGATTTTCATAAGAGTCCCTCAAGAATGAGGGCTAAAAAAGCAAGAGAATTAGAGAGAGTTACCCCCCCCCCCCCCGCACAAAACTAGCGAAGTTGGACATGGCGATCCTTTGTTATAGAAATAAGAGGGTTGTTCTAGGGAGATAAAAATAAAGAGTGGCTTAAGGAGCGCGTAACTAGCCCCTTGATTGGGGGCTTGAAACCCTGCGCGGAGTTTAGCCCAAATTGTGAATATTGGTGAGTAAATTGTATAAAAACCAGCTATCTCCATTGTAGAACACTTGGGGCTTGGCGTTTGCGCCCTCTTTGTGCACGCTAATGCCATCCTCATAGGGGCTTATGGACACCAGTTTAGCAAAGGGGATGCGCACGCTTTTTACCTTTCCGCCAAAGTAAAGATTCTTCGTGGTGATGGCCAGTACGCCTGTGTCCACATATTGTAATTGATCCTCTTGAATTCTGCGTCCCTTAAAGGCCCCCACGCGGTAATATACCCCCTTCATAATGCGTACACTCACTCCCTGGGAGCCCCCCACATAGCGGCTTGTAGTTTTGGTTTCATAATATGCCACGCCCTGTTCTACCCAAATGAGTTTTTCGCCCTTTTGAAACACAAAGGGCAGGGGGTCGCCCATCAAGTTAAGGCATTGGGGTAGTACCCCCTCCATCACTTGGCGCAAGATATAGGCTTGCATGAGGCGTGTATAATATCCCCATTTGTCTAATATTTCTTGTGAGAGTTGAAAAAAGGCAATGAGAGCTTTAATCCTCTCTTCTTCATCCACGCTTAAAAGACCATCTTCTAAGGCTGTTTCAATGGCACGCCCCACCCCTTTAGCGATCAAATCCTGTTGTAAAGAGGGATCAATAAACGCGCTTGTGGCGCGTTGGTTTAAAGAGTTACGCAGCGTTTCTAACTCTTGGGGGGCGGTTTTATGTTGTTGATAAGCCTCTTGGATAGCTAGTTGGATTTGTTCTTGTGCCTGCGTGTGCTTTTGCAAACATTCTTTATGTTGTTTGCGCAAAAAACCCGCTGGCTGGGCGCAAAATTTACAAATCCCCATGCGCCCCCCTCAACGCCGACTTTTTTGACGCACCAAAGAGACCAACTCGATCGCGTGCGCGCGAGGCAGGTCTGCAAGCATGCCATGCCCCAAGTTGAAAATAAAACCCGGGTCCTTGCCCATTGTGTTTAAAATGCGCGCCACCCCCTGAATCATCGCCTCTTGGCTATAAAGCCTTGCGGGTTCTAAATTGCCCTGCAAGACATAGCGATCGCCCAAAATCTCTTTAGCCATAGCTAAAGGTGTGCCCCAATCACAGCCAAAGACCTCAAATTCTGCGCTTAAGTGCGCCAAATACGCCCCCACGCCCTTAGGGAAGACAATTAGGGGGATATTAGGGTGTTTGGCTTTAAGCGCATGGGTGATTTTTTGGATATAGTCCCAGCCAAATGTTAAATACGCTTCTAACTCCAACGCGCCCGCCCACGAATCAAAAATCATCAAGGCATTTGCCCCCGCTTCTATCTGTTTAGACAAATAGGCGATCAACTCGCTAGTGAGTTTTTCTAACAAAGCATGCACTATTTCAGGCTGACTATAGAGCATTTTTTTAGAGTGGTGGTAAGTCTTACTTCCCTGCCCCTCTATCATGTAAGTTGCCAAAGTCCAAGGTGCGCCACTAAAGCCAATCAAGGCTTTATCTTTATCTAGTCTAGCACGCACACTTGTGAGTGTGTCGTAGACATAAGTCAGTCGCTTATAAGCGTGGGAATACAAGGCTTTTACTTGCTCTAGAGTGCGTACCGTCTCGAGGAATCGAGGTCCTATTTGAGGCGCAAATTCTAGGGGTAGCCCCATAGCATAAGGCAAGAGCAAAATATCGCTAAAGAGAATGGCTGCGTCCACATCTAGGATTTCTATGGGTTGGAGGGTTATCTCTGTGGCCCATTTGACATTAGCGCAGAGGTCTAAGAAGTTTTTAGCTTGTTGGCGTACCTCTTGGTATTCGCGCAAATAACGCCCCGCTTGGCGCATCATCCAAATAGGGGTATAGGGGGTTGCTCGCCTAAAACACGCATCAATAAAGATCATCGCAATCCTTTAAATGGGGTTTAAGCTCAATTTTAGCGCGCATGCACTCTACAATCTTGCCATGCAAACGCGCGTAAATGCTGGCTAAATTGAGTTGGTGGTCATAGAGGGCTAGGGTGGAGTTTAAATTTTCTTGCAAACCATGCATGAAAAACTCTTGCATGGCATGGTAGTCCTCTAGCTCTAGCCCCAAAGAAACAAGCAGTTTATAGGTGTAGGCATCCACCACCATCACGGGGCGCAAGCAGGCGTAATTGAGGACACTGTCCGCGCTCTCAAAGCCGACCCCTTTTTGGGACAAGAGCCAATTTCGATCCACCGCTGTTTTAAAGCCTTCAAAATCGCCAAAATCCTCTAAAATGCGCCGACTCAAGGCGATCAAATAACCCGCCTTTTGGCGGTAAAACCCGCTAGGAGCAATGAGTTGAGCGAGGTTGTCTTGGGAGATATGGGCTAGATTGTGCAGGCTTTGGGTGGGTTCTGGGCTTAAAACTTTGGCGTGTTTGAGTTGGGCTAGGCTGAGGCGCACCTTGGCAAAGCGCGCGCGTTGGGTTAAGATCGCTCCCACCACCACCTCAAAACTCCCTGCCCCGGGCCACCATAGAGGTGGGGCGTTTTTGAGCAGATCAAGGCCTTTGAGCGCATACAAAATCTCTAGGCTAGAGATCATCTACACAAAGCGCACCAAGATCATGCCACAAAACGCATTGCCCTTATAGACCTCCACGCGATAAATTCTCCCCTTTGTGTCCACAGAAAAACGCGTAGAGAGGTTTTTATGGGCGATTTTTACCCCCACTTCATTGGGTTTGCTCCCCTCATTGGCGCGTGAAAACCCGATAATATTCACACGATACCCCTTTTTAGGGAGCACCTTAAAGCTCCCCTTGACATCAACGATGCTGGCTAGAGCGATCGTTTTGACCTTGTTGTCGATCTCTATATTGATGTCTTTAAGACTATCATCAAAGGGCATGTATTCGGGGATAAAACGCGTCATGAGTTTGTTGCCGTATTTGAGCCAAATTTGATTTTTGCGGGGCAATAGACCTAAAATATAACTTTGCGAATCTAGGGGGATTTGACTCACAGGCGCGTTTTTGGGGAAGGGGAAGAAATGCAGGCGATCGCGCAAACCATAGAGGGGGAGAGTGGTGTTGTGATTCAAAGTAACTTGGAGTTTGCGATCGTTAATCAGGCGATAAATGGCTAAGGGATTGAGCGCGAAATCCTTGCTATAGTGAATCCCTAATTCTTGCAATATGCCTTCTATGGCTAGCAGATGGTAATAGACGCGCTGGGCTAAGGTGAGCTCCTTGCTGGCTTCATTGGCAAAGGCGGGCTTGTCATGCTTGATAGCAAAGTAAGTCAAGGCTTTTTCCATCTCTTTATCCCCCCTTGCTGTGTGGGTGTTGTGGATATGGTAGCGGTGTAGGGGCTTGAGGAGGTGGGCGTTGATATGCTCTGTCGTCTTTGCAGAAATGTGTTTGAGATCGCCAAAGGTGGTGTGGGCGAGGTTGTTTTGATCGATGATAAAGGAATTGCCCCAACGCCTAGGGTTGAGTAATGCACTTTCATAATGGGGGCGGTAGAAGCCGCTCCCATCGTGTAAATGCAACACAGCGTTCACATCAGAGGCGGTGATGGTGTGTTTGATGGATTGGATAAGCGGGTATTCGGGGTCTTTAGGGCTAAGATAGGCAAATTTGCGATTCAAATCGCCATACACGCCCCGATGGTTTAAGAGCATGGAATACTTGTTGAGTACGGGGACTACCCATACCGAACCAGATAAAATCTTGTAATGGGTGAGAAAAATATTGGTGGTGTTGAACCCCCCGGGCTCATCGCCTTGAATCCCACCCATGAGCAATAAAGTAGGCCCTTTTTGATCCCCTATCTTTTTGATCACATGAATGGATTTTTCTGCCTGCGCCAAACAAGGCAATACGAAAGCCAAGCACAATAACAATAGTCTCATTAACTCTCTCTTGGATTAAGGATAAAATAAGTTGCCATTATATCCAAAAAGCCGGCGGATTTATCCAAAAAAGGGGAATGAAAAATGCTTGGTTTTGGTATCTTGTTACAAGGATTAGGCCATGAGAGAGAATATGCTAGAAGTCTTTAAAAAGCACTTGGGGGCGATTGACCCTGCAGATTTGGGAATCTTAGATACCCAACAAAAAGCTAGCAAAATCCAGCACTTTAATCACGAAATCAAGGGTTTAAACGAGAGTATTGGGGCGTTGCAGACTTTACAGATCGCCTGCCAGAAACTTCTCAAATTAGAGGCAGAGGCGCATGAAAGCATGCAAGAGGTGGTTGACAAGGCATGTTTTAAAGGGCAAGGACTCTTTGGCGTGGGTTTGCAAATTAGCCTAGATTCTCAAGAATCTCTACACCTAGAAATTCAAAACCCTCTAGAGGTGTTGGCTTCCAAAGGGCTAGAGGGCATGCGCGCGGTGCTAGAAGAAGGTTTAGAGCGCATTAAGGACGCGCTGGCGCGCATCCAAGAGAGTGTGAATCAAAAGCAAGTCTTCAAAAAGCCTCCCACTCTCAACACACCCCACTTTGATAAGAGCGCGTTGTTAGCCATCAAGAGTTCTTAGGAGGGTTTGCGTCTGCTTGGGGGGGTTCTTGCCTTATGCTGGAGGGGTTCTTTTGGTCCTACTGGTTTTGAGCATCCGGTCATATGCTCTTGAAAGGGGGTAGAACAAGTTGTTAGGAAGATTATCCATGTCCCCTCTTACTTTATTCAAGAAAGGGCAATACAGAGAGTGTAGTGCGCTTCATTGTGTTACTGGTTATATCTGGTGTCGCTGCTTTGGGCATTGTCGCCTATTTCAAAGAAAAGTATGACATGTTCTACGCGATGGCTATGGCGCATGTTAGTTGCTAGGAATTTTAAGGGTTTAGCGCTTGGTTTATTGCGGTTTACACAACTATTGTAAAAGCCCCTTTAGAGTTTTTGACTCTAAATAAAAACACTCCAAGGAGTATAACATGAGGCATGGAGATATTAGCAGCAGTCCGGATACCGTAGGTGTGGCGGTGGTCAATTATAAGATGCCCAGGTTGCACACCAAGGCACAGGTACTAGAGAATTGCCACAACATCGCCAAGGTGATCCATGGGGTCAAGCAGGGCCTGCCCGGGTTGGATCTGATTATTTTCCCGGAATACAGCACGCAGGGGATCATGTACGACAGGCAGGAAATGTTTGACACTGCGGCGAGTGTTCCGGGGGAAGAGAGCGCTATTTTTTCTGAGGCTTGCAAAAAGAACAAGGTTTGGGGCGTGTTTTCTTTGACGGGGGAAAAACACGAAGATCCTAAGAAAAACCCCTATAACACCTTGATCCTCATCAATGACAAGGGCGAGATCGTGCAAAAATACCGCAAGATTTTGCCCTGGTGTCCTATTGAATGCTGGTATCCGGGGGATAAAACCTATGTGGTAGAGGGACCTAAGGGCTTGAAAGTCTCTTTGATTATCTGTGATGATGGCAACTATCCGGAGATTTGGCGCGATTGTGCGATGAGGGGGGCCGAGCTCATCGTGCGCTGTCAGGGCTACATGTATCCGGCCAAAGAACAGCAAATTACAATGGTCAAAGCGATGGCGTGGGCTAATCAGTGTTATGTGGCTGTGGCGAACGCGACCGGTTTTGATGGGGTGTATTCTTATTTTGGGCACTCTAGCATCATCGGTTTTGATGGGCGCACTTTGGGCGAATGCGGAGAAGAGGAAAATGGACTCCAATACGCCCAACTCTCTGTGCACCAAATCCGCGATGCTAGAAAATACGATCAAAGCCAAAACCAACTCTTTAAACTCTTGCACCGCGGTTATAGCGGGGTTTTTGCTAGTGGTGATGGCAATAAGGGTGTGGTGGAATGCCCTTTTGAGTTCTATAAAACTTGGGTCAATGATCCCAAAAAGGCTCAAGAAAATGTAGAAAAATTCACCCGCTCAAGCGTGGGTGTGGCCGCTTGCCCTGTGGGCGATCTGCCTAAAGAGTGATAAATAGAGGGGGTGTTTAGCGCCTAGTGTCATCTTAAGAGGTGTGATAGCGCCTCTTAGGCCAAAAACGGCTTAATCTTTCTTTTCTTTTAGATCCATCACCCCTCCTACAAATGCTCCTATCCCCGCTCCCACCAGAGTGCCCACCAAAGGCACCATAGAGCCCAAAAACCCCCCAAGGGCGAATCCAGCCAAAGTCTTAGGGACTTTGGGGGTAGGATTGCCCATATCTAGCTGTCTTGCTTATTTTTGGCTTTAGCGTTAGCAACCACTCCAGCAATAGCCACTCCAGCCCCCACAGCAGCCCCCACGGGACCTAGCATAGCCAACAAAGCCCCAGCACCCAACCCCATAGCTGCTCTAGGATTTTCTTTCACGAATTTATCAATTTTTTCTTGTGCTTCTTTCTGCTCTGGTGTCATTGCCATTATTTTTTCCTCCTAACTTTTTTTAGACCCGGCGATCGCCGCACCTGCTGCACCTGCTGCAATGGCTACGCCTGCAAGTGGTGCTGCTGTTGCAACCAAAACGCCCGCCCCAACACCTGTTAAAATCTTAAGCACTGCCATTTTCTCCCCCTAGTCTAGCAACTTGACCGCTTCTTGGTAGAGCATGAAATTTTTCACCACCCAATCCTTGAACTGATCCACCTTTTGAGTGGAAACCCCCATCTCTTTGGCATAAGAGTAGATGGTGTCCCTTTCATTGTCATGCCATCGGCTATCAGCTAGGGCGACAGAGACCAACTCCAGCAATGCGGCGTGTTTGGCGCGGTTTGTGGTGAAAAGTTTGCCCAAAGTGTTTAAGGGCACTTCTTTTTCAGCGATGCCGTATTCGCATTGCTTTTTGATTACATCTAAAGCCCCTAGTTGCAGTTCGTGCAACACCCCATCGGCCTCAATGACTTTTCTAGCCAAGAACAAGAACACTTGTTGTTGTTCTACACTCAAATCCTGGATAAACATGTTTTGCTCCTTGTTTAGTGTTGAAGTTTTAAGCCCATTTGCCAGAGCCTTTAAGCTCTACGGCAATCGTGTCTGCCTTGACATCCCACGAACTGTTATCTGCTGGATTGCAGCTCGAACAAACCGGCACAACCCACCAACTGCGCTCATCGTCTAAATACACATGTGCACCCCGGTCAGCATAATTACCGCAACCATGAATGCAACACTTAGGATTAGACCTCCCTGTTTCTTTTTTCCAAAAGTCAATCCATGAGCGTTCAACCTTTGGCCTATGATTGCTTGTGTTTGTGATATGCGTGATGTAATTAAAAGTTTTTTTTGCCACAACCTACCTTTCTCTAAATTTAGACCCCCATTGTAGCGAGAGAGAGAGAGAGAGAGTCAAGAGAAAAACGCGTGAATTTTAGGATTGCTTAGAATTTTTCAAACTTTTATTAAGTGTTCTAGTGCGGGTAAAATGGTGTCAAAGGGGGGACTTGAACCCCCGACCTCCGGCTTATGAGACCAGCGCTCTAGACCAGCTGAGCTACCTTGACAAAAACGCCTATTATAAAGGCATTTTGCTTAAAAATACTTGATTAGAGCATCACATCAAGGGCTTGGTAGGCTTGATCGTAAGCGTTTTTATAGCGATCTACAAAATTTTGATCCAAACCTAGGGCTTTTTTAAATTGGGCTTCTTGGATGGCTTGTAAGCCGTCAAATTTGTGCTCGATCTCTTTAGCGTCTTGTTGAATCTGCCCGCCATAAAAACTTGTCAAGCTGTAGAGCGACTGGGCAGCTAGGCGTTTTTCATTCTCATTCATCCCCGCCGTGGCGCGCAAAAACGCGCTGTACTCGTTATCGCTCATCAACTCCAAGACTAAAAAGCCATAAGTCTCGCGCTTCAAGCCATTGGGCTCGCGCTCCACTTTAGAGACCTCAGCGACCACTTCAGGCTGTTTTTCCCCCCTAGCGGGCGCGGGAGTTTCACCGCGTTCTAAATGAGACGCGTTCAACAGGGCATAGAGATTAGGTTGGTTGCGTATATCTTTAACTTCCATGAAATCCATCCTAAATCAAAGGTACACACCCAAAGCAAAAATTAGTCCAACTTGATCTTAAAGCCCTCCAATGGCTATAATAGCGCATGCACACATTAGAATCACCCTTTTTTCCTCTCGATACGCCCGCGCGCTTTTTTGCCTCCACCCATGCTCCTATTGCCTTTCACTTTAAAAAATGCTCTCGAGATTTTAGCGTGGTAGAAGAACCTCTTTACCCCTTTAGTGGGTGTGGGGAACATGTCATTCTCAAGGTACGCAAGAAGGACAAGAGTACTTGGGAGATGCTCTCCATGCTCTCTGCCGTGAGCGGGTGCAAAATCTCAGAATTTGGTTATGCTGGGCTCAAAGACAAGCAAGCCATCAGCACGCAATACATCTCTATGCCCAAAAGCGCACACACCCTAGAGACCCAAGCCCCTAGGCTTTTAGACCATGGCATTAAGATTTTAGAGAGCACCTACCACAACCACAAGATTCGCTTAGGGCATCTCAAGGGCAATTATTTCACGATGCACTTAAAAAAACTCAAACCCGTGGACGCTCAAAAGATTCAAGAGGTGCTCAAGTTTCTACAAGCCTATGGCTTCCCTAATTACTTTGGGGCGCAACGCTTTGGCAAGAGTGGGGATAATTTTAAACAGGCGCACACCCACCATAAAAAGCTCAACGCCTTTTTTCTCTCCAGTTATCAAAGCCATCTGTTCAACCATTGGTTGAGCGCGCGCATGCGCTTGAACACGCTGCTAGCCCACTTCTCCCCCCAAGAGATCCGCTCTGAATTTGCCAGTTTAGACCTAGACACCCTCAAAGCCCTCCAAGATCAAGAACACTATTTTAAACTCTTAGAGGGGGATATTCTGTGCCATTATCCCTTTGGCAAATACTTTGAACATGACGACCCACACAACGCCACGCGCCTGCGCGCCCAAGAGATCGCCCCTACCGGTTTGCTCACCGGGCAAAAAGCACTCCATGCCAAAGAACTAGCATGGCATTTAGAGCGCCCCTATGTGCACCCCTTGAACACTAAGGGAGATCGCCGTTACGCGTTAGTCTTCCCTAGTGATGTGCGTTTTACCTATCTCCCCCAAGAAGCCCATGGCAAATTAGAATTTTTTCTGCCCAAAGGGGCGTATGCCACGATCTTTTTAGAAGAGATCGCCGGGCGCATTCTATTTTCTCCTAAGGAGTTAGCATGAGCTTTGATCAAATCATCGCCTCTAACCAACGCAAAAGCCTATTAGTTTTGATCACCTATGGGGCAACCTTTGTACTGATTGGCTTGCTTGTGGATTTGGTGCGCATTAATGCGCCTAGTTTGGGGGTAGGTTTGGCGCGCTTACTCAGCTTTCAGGTGATGCCCACCATCACGCTGATCATGTTAGCGGTGGCTTTGGGGATCATTGTCTTTTGTATCAACAACTCCCAAGCGATCATGCTCTCTGGCAATGAATACAAGCGCATCGATCCTAGCCATGTTTTGCGCGGCAAGGAGCGCATGCTCTCTGAGATTTTAGAAGAGTTGTTGCGCGCCTCTAACACCCCCTTTAGACCCCAACTCTATGTGATGGACGCGCCTTTTATGAACGCTTTTGCCAGCGGTTGGGATGGCAATAACGCGCTCATCGCGCTGACCACAACGCTTATTGACAATTTGGATCGCCAAGAGATCAAGGCGGTCATGGCGCATGAACTCAGTCATATTTTGCATGGAGACATTCGCCTAACCATGTGCGTGGGGATTTTGAGCAATATCATGCTCTTGGGGGCGAATGTGGGCGTGTGGGCGTTTTTAGGGGGGCGCAACAATAGCGGGGCGAATATAGCGCGCACGATCTTGCTGGTCTTGCAATTCATTTTGCCCATTTTTAGCTTGCTCTTGCAAATGTATTTGAGTCGCTCTAGGGAGTTTATGGCAGATAGCGGGGCGGCTTATATCATGCATGATAGCGCGCCCATGGTGTCTGCCTTGCAAAAAATCGCTAGTAATTATGCCAGCCATGATTTTAGCCAAGCCGATCCCAACCCCACTAGACTCGCCAGCTATATTTTTAACCCCGCTGAACTTTTTAACACCCACCCTAGTATTGAACAACGCATCGCGCTGTTACAAAGAGGGCGTTAATGCAAGAGTTATGGGCTCAATTATGCGCACGCATAGGCGAAGACCCCCAAAGAGAAGGGCTAAAAGACACCCCCAAACGCCTCAAAGAGCTTTGGGATCACCTCATGCAGGGCTATCACTTAAACCCTGAACGCATTTTACAAAGTGCTTTTAGTATTGAAGCGTGCGATGGGATTGTTATGCTTAAAGATATTGAGTTTTATAGCATGTGCGAACACCATTTACTGCCCTTTTTTGGGCATGTGAGTGTGGGCTATATCCCTAGAGATAAGGTTGTGGGCTTGGATGCGATCGCCAAATTAGTAGAGGCTTTCTCAAGGCGTTTACAGATTCAAGAACGCTTGAGTGAGGAGATTGCTAGCACCTTTGAGCGGATTTTACAGCCTAAGGGCGTGGGGGTGTTTTGTGTCGCCAAACACCTATGCATGGCGATGCGCGGGGTGCAAAAACAAGAGGCGTTAGTGAAAACCAGCGCGCTTAAAGGGCTTTTTAAAAGCGATGCGCGCACCCGCGCGGAGTTTATGCAATTATTACAATCCTAACTTCTTGCCTGTTTGGACAAACAGAGTACCAAACCCAAGGCTAAAGAATTGGCGATAATGGAGCTCCCCCCATAGCTCAAAAAGGGCACGGCGATCCCCTTGATAGGGATGATCCCGCTCACCCCAAAGGCGTTAATGATGAAAGAAAAGCCCATCAGCAACGCCACACCCAAGCAAAAAAGCATGTGCTTGGGATTGTCTAGGCGGTTGGTGATCTTAAACATCCCATGCAGGAGGGCTAACATCAACCCCACACAAATAAAGATCGCCACAAAGCCCAATTCTTCAGCCAGCCCGGCTAAGATCATATCCGTGTGCACCTCGCTTAAAAAACCCAGTTTCACCACCCCCTCGCCCAAGCCCTGCCCGAGTATCCCCCCATGCTTGATGGCGTTGGTGGCATGATAAATTTGGTAGGGTTCTGGCAGATTGTCAATGCGCAAGCTATTGGCAAGCTTGGAGGGCAATAAAGAGAGGATCGAGCTTTGCAGATTAGACCACCAAAGTTTCATGCGCAAAATGCGGTGCGCGCTGGTGAAAATCGCCACCAGCCCGATACACAACGCAAGAGTGAAAAAGATTTTAAAGAGTTTAAAGCTCCCCCCAGAGAAAATGAGCAAAAAGCCCAAGACAATCGCTAGTAAGATCACCTGCCCCAAATCGTTTTGCAACACCCCGATAAAAAAGGCGGCGCATAGAAACAAGACAAAATAGGGGATGAGGATCATCAGCTCTTCTTTCACGCTGGCTTTTTCTTGATTAAAGAAGGTGCGCGACAAACTCCATGACAAGAAAAACACAAAGCCCACTTTAAAAAACTCTGTAGGAGCAAGCGAAAAGAAGGGGAGGCGAATCCATCGCTTTGCCCCCCCCGCGCTAGAGGACATGCTCTCAGGCAAAAAATTCATCAACACGATGAGTAAAAACGAGCCAAAGAAGAGCACAAAGCCCAGTTTGACAAACCATTTATCCGGATCCAACCACGAAACCCCCCACATCAGCACAATCCCCACCCCCACAGCCACCGCTTGGCGCACAAAAAAATGGAATTCTTGGTAGCGGTATAGCAAGGTGGTGTAGGTGGAGAGAGAGTAGCTCATCACTACGCTTAAGCCCATGAGCAGGCTTGCATAGAGAAATAAACGCCGGTAAGCCATCCACGACCTTTGGAAAATATGTTTGGAAACTATGCTATAATTATACAAAATTTTACCGGTTTGGCTTTTGGGGTTGTGGAATACTCCTTGCTTTTATATACTTTTAAGAAAGGGTCGTTATGGATTTGTCTAAAGCCTATCCGTTGGTGTACAAGGCGATGGATTACCGCGCCTTGCGGCAGGATTTGATCGCGAGCAATATCGCCAATGTGGACACGCCTTTTTACCGCCCTAAGGATTTGGATTTTGAAACCATGCTAGCCCGCAAAAAGGCAGAGGTGTTCGATCACCAAAAAGACCAGCACCTAAAACTTGCCGAGACCAATCCGCGGCATTTAGAGCCTAAGGATTATGAGGACAACAAGGCGACCATCTTTTTTAGGGATGGGCACTTGGCTAAGAATGATGGCAATAGCGTGGACATTGATATTGAAACCTCAGAGATGGGGAAAAACTCTACCATGTATTTGGCTTTGACCACCGCGCTTAAAAAGCACAGAAGCATCGTTAATTACGCCATTGACGCGGCGAAGAATATTTAGAAGAAAGGACCCCCATGTTTTTATCTAGTTTTGACATCAGCGGTTATGGATTATCCGCTCAAAGAGTGCGCGCCAATCTCATTTCTTCTAATATCGCCAACGCCAACACCACCCGCACCGATGAGGGCGGACCTTACCGCCGTCAAGAGGCGATCTTCAAGTCCTTTGACTTCAATAAGGTGTTGAACGAAAAGCTTGCGGAGAATAACAATTTGATGGAGTATGAAGACCCCTTAGATGAGAGTGATGACATTGAAAAGCCCAATCCACCCATCATGGGGGTTTACATTGAAAAGATCGTCCGGGACGACAAAGCCCCGCTACTCAAGTACGACCCCACCCACCCAGACGCGGACGCAAATGGCTATGTGTCCTACCCTAATGTAAACCCGGTGGTAGAAATGGCGGATTTGATTGAAGCCACGCGCGCCTACCAAGCCAATGTGGCGGCGTTTCAGAGCACGAAAAATATGGCAACCAACGCCATTGGCATGCTACAAGCTTAATTTACAAGAAAGGAGACTCTCTTTTAGACTTAAAGATTAGCTGAAAGGGACGATATAGGTGAACACGATGCAAGGAGTCAACATGAAAACTTTATACACTGATATAGGGTTGAATAAAGCTAGCACTCCTTTAGATTCAAAGGCGCATGAGAATCTAATGGAGAAGGGGGAGTTCTCTGCGATGCTCAAGCACTCTATTGATGAACTCAACAACACCCAAAAAGAATCCGACAAGGCGCTTGCGGACATGGCGACCGGGCAGGTGAAAGACCTGCACCAAGCCGCCATTGCCATTGGCAAAGCCGAAACCAGCATGAAACTCATGCTAGAGGTGCGCAACAAGGCGATCAGCGCTTATAAAGAACTCTTGAGGACTCAGATTTAACTAGCCTATGTGGCTTGTGCTTGAAGGGTTTTTTTAAGTGAGCACTGAGCCCAACTCCCCCTACTCCGACCCTAGAAACCCCGATTTAGACCCTAGACGCACCGAAAGACTCTTACTCATCTTCATGGTGGTAGGGGGCTGTTTGCTGCTCTTTGCGGTGGTGATGTTTTTCAAGGCGTTGTTGCCTAGAAAAATGCCCGCTTTCGTGGTTACCAAGACCAATATCGCCATGCGGGGCAGCATTTATAGCCAAGATGGTTTTTCTCTAGCCAGTAGCCAAAAGCTCTTTAAAGTGAGTTTTAACCCCCTCTCCATTGACCCAGACAAGCGGGATTTTTTCATTGACCTGCTCTCTATCTACACCAATATCCCCCGTTCTCTCATCGCCCAAAAATGCACCCAAACCACCTATGTAACCCTCTCTTATAGCATTAACGCCAACACGGCGGCTAGCTTGCGCCAACTCAATGCCAAGCTTTTAGCCTATAATGTTTTCGTGGAGTATGAGGATGCCAATAAGAAAATCATGCCCAAAGTGGGCTTGAGCATTGAAGTGAGCGGGATGGCGCGCAATTACCCTTATAAGGACAATTTTGAACCCCTAGTGGGCTATGTCAAAAAGATCGACACCTCTAAAATCACGATGGTACAAGGGGTCAAGGGCTTAGAAAAGTTTGACAACAAAATGCTCAGTGCCAAACATGACGGGCAGGACACGGGCAAGCGCGATATTGGCTTTAACTTGATTGAAGACAAGAGTTTTGAGAGCATCGCTAGAGTGGATGGTTTTGACATCACTTTGAGCATCCCCTTAAAAATCCAGCGCGATCTAGAGCGCATTTTAGATCGGGCAAAAACCCATTACAAATCCCAACAAATCATCGCGGGCGTGTTTTCTCCTAGCAATGGCGAAATTCTCACCTTAGCGACCACCAATAGATTTAACCCCAATAATATTCAAAAGAGCGATTACGGGGCGTTAAATGTGGACGCGATCGAGCTCTCCTTTGAGCCGGGCAGCACCATTAAACCCATTGTCTACAGCTTATTGATAGATAAAAAGCGGATCAATCCCGCCCAGCCCATTGATCTAAGCCATGGTATCTACAAATTGGGCAAATACACGATCAAAGACGACCTCATCCCCCCCAAAAACGCCACCATTGAAGATGTCTTAGTGCGTTCTAGCAATGTGGGCATGATCAAACTCTCCAAACGACTCAACGCCCAAGAGATGTATGAAGGACTTAAGAGTTTTGGGGTGAGCGAACCTACCGGGATTGACTTGCCCTATGAGAAAAACGGGTTATTGCCCAGTGTACGCCTGCTCAGTGGTGAAGTGTATAAGGGCAGTGTCTCTTATGGCTATGGTTTGCGCACCACCTTTATGCAACTCTTGCGTGCCTATGGGGTTTTTGCCAACGATGGCTTTTTAGTAACCCCCCATTTAGCCCAACGCTTTAACGCCGCTAATGGCGATGTGTACATCCCCAATTTCCCGGCTAAAAAGCAAGTCATCAGCAAAGAGAGCGCGCGCAAAATGCAAGAACTCCTCATCAAGGTCGTAACGCATGGCACGGGCAAGAGCGCGCAGGTGAGCGGGCTTGTCATCGGGGGCAAGACGGGCACAGCGCGCATTGCCAACAAGGGCAGATACACCGATGTGTACAATAGTTCGTTTTTTGGCTTTGCTAAGGACAAACAAAACACTTATGGGATCGGGGTGGTGGTCTTTGGCTCTTTGGGCAGTGAAGAGTATTATGGTAGCCAGACTGCTGCGCCCATTTTTAAACAGATTGTGCAAATGCTCATCAAAAACCAATACCTCACCCCCGCCCCCGCCCCGCCCCCCAAACCCCTC
>NZ_QXQT01000021.1 GCF_003660395.1 Helicobacter vulpis | reverse complement strand
GCACCAGCCCCGCCCCCCTACCCACTATCAAAAACCCCAAGTGCCCATGGTGAGCATTTCTACGAGCAATTTACAAGAGCACTCCATGCAAATAGGGTTTCAAACCGAAATGGGCTATCAAAAATTTTTCACGCCCTTTATTGGCATTTCTAGCTACGCGTATTTTAGTTACCGCTACTTGTATATGAAAAAATTCATTGCGGATAGCAATGTGAACGCCCTCAATCGCTATAGCGCGGGGTTTGGGAGCAATCTCTTATTGAATGTCTACACCAAAATCAAAAAAAGCAAGTACATGAAACACCCCTCGATTCAAACCTATGGCTTTTTTGCAGGCTTGCTAGGCTTGTTCAATCTGTGGAACGCCACCTTTTTAGGCGATAATACCGGGATTTGGCGCAATAGCATTAATGTGGACGCCACCTTTGGCTTTAGCATGCGTTTCAACCGCTTCAAGTGGATGCTAGGCGTGCATGTCCCTCTAGCTAACGCTAATCAAACCATTGAGTTATCCAATCGCGAGGGTACAGAAACCATTAAACTCTTAGACAATTACAAGAGCGCGGATCTTTTCTTAAATTTTGTCACGATTTTTTAGCCAGATCAGGGGCAAAAGGCTTTTTTTATGTTACTATTTGTGCATACTATTCATATCTCATGTCTAGGGCAGCTCCATGAAAAAAACCTTAAGCCTTAGTCTATACCTGTGTTGTGGCGCAAACGCGCACCCCTTTGCCTCCTATTTAGATGGGGCCTTTGTCTCCTTTGGTATGAGCGCTGGGGGGGGGAGCGCGCTAGAGAGTGTGCGCAGCGCCCCAGATGCCAATGCCGCAAAAATTGCCGCCTATCAAGCCAATTTGCAAGCCTATCAAAACGCCCTAGCCCAGCTTAAAAGCAACCAAAACCAAACGCTTGCCAAACTCCAAGCCCTCGCTCAAGAGCTCTCCAGTCTCAACCCCAACTCCACCCAAATCGCCCAGCTTTTAGCCAAGTTGCAAGACCACCTAGCGCGCACGCTACACACCCAAGCCCTCATAGGCTTAGAACAAGACACCTCTAGTTATCAAAACTATTTAAACCAGCTTGTCAGCAACTACCAAGCCAAGAATCAAGCCCTCATCAATCAGGCGCAAAATAGTCTGACACAATACAAAAATGCTTTAGGCAGTGTGAATCAGGACAACCAAAAGACCCTCACCCAAGCCCTCAACACCCTAAGCACCCTCAACACCCAAGCCACTCAGGCCGCTAAAGAATTAGGCATCACCTACACCCCCATCACCCCCCCTGTGCAAAGCTCCCAAGTCAGTTCGCTCACCCCCACCCAAGTGATCCAAGCCATCAACACCCTAGCTAGCGACATCAACACCCTAGCCTCCACTATCGGTGGCGATATTACTAAATTAAATAGTGCGGATAAAAAAGTCGTCCTGCAAAACGCCGCCAAGGTCGCCCAGCTCACCAACGCCGCTAATGCCGCCAAAGCTGCTGCTGCCACTGCCAGCGCTGCAGCGACTGCTGCTAACACCAAGGCCCTTAGCCAAATTGCTACCATCGCCCAGATTTTAGGCCAAGCCTTTCATAACCAGTGGATGCAATACGCCCTGGGAGAAGCATGGGGCAAGAGCGCCACCGGGATTAATAATCTCACCTACGCCAATAGCGGGCGCACCTGCATTATCCCCAATATCGTCTCAGGCAATATGAGCTCTTCTGGCCCTAATAGCTGTGGAAGTACTTACCCTAGTGCTCCCAAACTGCCCACCGGACTCACTCTCTCAGAAATGTGGAACACGCTTTTTAATGTGAGCGCTCTAGCCCCCTATGCAGCCAGCAAATATATAGGGCCCGAGCCCTATTTTCAAAACAATGCCACGGCCCAAGCGGCCATACAACAACAATTTGCCTACCTCAACTCCTATTTAAGCCCCTCTAATTTTGCGGGCAATTTTGCCAATTCTAAACTCTCCATTCTATTTAACCAAGCCCTGAGCAGCGGCAATATTACCCAAGCTCAAAGCCTGCTTACAGACTATGCTACGAGCATGATCCCCTACATGCTAGACGTGTTTGAGCAAAATCAATACTGGCTTGGGCGCACTCCCAGCCCCACCAACACCGCACAAAACAACGCCTTTAGGGGCTATTGTACCTCAGAGAGCCCGCTATGGATTGGCTTAGATCGTTGTCAAACAATTAGTTATGGCAACATCACCTTTTTAGGCGGTCTTTCTTTTGACTCCGCTCAAGTGGCCAGTATCCAAAAGAATATCAATGCTCAAGAGAGCACCGCCTCTAGCGCGATCACCAGCGCACAGAGCGCACAAGCCGCTGCTACTAGCGCACAAGCCAACTACACCAAAGCCCAGCAAGCCCTAAGCGACTTCAAACCCACCACCACCCCCTACCCCATCCCCCCCACGCCTAATTACACCCTCCCTGCTCCCACGCATGTGAGCGTGCCCACCATCTCCACCACCCCAACCCCCATGCCCTCTATCAACGCCCCCACGCGCCCGATGATCACCATCACCAACCAAAACCTATCAAGCCGTTCTTTGCAATTTGGGGTGCAATTAGAGGGGGGGTATCAAAAGTATTTCACGCCCTTTATGGGTGTCGCCTACTATGGCTATTTTGGCTACCGCTACCTCTACATGGATAAGGCCTTGAGCACAGCCATCCGCGCCAATAATGTCAACCGCTATAGCCTTGGCATAGGGGCTAATTTGCTTTTTAATGTCTATAGCAAAATCAAAAAGAGTCCAGGAGGGGGGAGGCCCAAAATCCAAGCCTATGGTTTTTTTGCCGGACTCTTGGGGATCGCCCATATCTGGACAGCGCGCTTTTCCAATGTAACGCAGGCACAGGTGAGCAATAATGCCAATATTGACGCGACCTTTGGGATTAGCATACGCGTGGATCGCTTCAAATGGACTTTGGGCGCGCATGTACCCTTGATCGCCCAAACCCGCACCCTCATGGCCCCTACCAGTTTGAATGGTTATGAGAGTCTAAAGCTCATAGATAGCTTTAAAAGCTCTTCGCTATTTATGAACTTCACGCAGATTTTTTAAAGGGGATGGCATGCAAATTTTGCGTTTTTTTGAGGATGTATATTTTAATTCTCTCCATGTGCAAGCGCTGCTGGACACGCCAAGCCGTAAAGAGATACGCATTTGCGTGCCCAAAGACCAAGAGATGCGCGAACACCAAGCCCCCGGGGAGACTGTGTTGCGCGTTTTAAAGGGGCGTATTTGGTTTGAAATAGAGGGCACAAGGCACACCCTAGAGACAGGGGATTGCATTGTTCTAGATACCCACACCCCCCATAGCTTAGGCGGTTTAGAAGACAGTGTTCTAAACCTCAGTCTTAATCACGCTCCAGCGCACAGTAGCAAAACTTGAATAGTCGCTAAAACTTTGTTCACTGCGCAGTAGCTAAGAATTGTTGGTATTCTTGGCATATTTCCCTCAAGCGCGCATCGCTGATCTCAGCCATACGCACAGACTCGCTCTCAACAGCACTTTTTAACACCTTGTTGATACGCGAAGTGGCAAAGCCAAGAGCCAAGCTATGGCCACACGCTTAAATCAAAGCGTTTTAACAGCGTGGGGATTGTATTGGCGCATTTGGTAGGCCAATGCGCGCTGGCTCTGGGTGTCTAACTGATAGCGTTTGTCATAGGCGTTTTGCACGGCGATTTTCAAGATATCGCGCTGGTTGGCATACAAGGGCTCATCCCAAAGATCTAAAACCAGCGCATACAACTGGATATTTTGTACCAAGAGTTCAAAGACGCGGGCACGATCCCTAAGATACAGGGCTTCATCCAGACCATAATTAGACACATGCAAAAGCACGCGTTCAAAAACCTTGGGGGCGATACGCGCAGGGAGTCTTTGAATCAAATAGGTTTTGAGTTTCTCCAATTGGCCTTCTAAATCGCTTTGGTTGGAGAAGATCAACACAGCAAAAAGCAAAGCTCTAGTGTTGAGTCGCCTGCCCAAGCGTCTGGTTTGCCATTTGATCAGCCATTTTCTAGGCTTGGAAAGTGGGAAGATCGACACCACCACGCACCCCCTATTATTTTTTAAGATCATAGCACAGAAAGGTTTTTAACGGAGTTTGCTTAAAGTGGGGGAGTAAAGTTTTAAAAATATAATATAATATCCTAAAGAAAGCCTAACGCGGAGGAATTGATGTTGCAGTGGATAGACACGCATTGCCATTTGGACCACCGGCTTTACCATACCGATGTGGAACAAGTTTTAGAGAACGCCAAGCAAGCAGGGATCACGCGCATGGTGATTCCGGGCGCGGACCCTAGGGATTTAAACAGGGCTTTGCAATTATGCACGCGTTATGAGGAGCTGTATTTTGCCGTTGGGGTACACCCTTTGGATGTCGAGCACTTTGATAACGCGCAGCTAGAAGCGCATATCCAGCACCCCAAGTGCGTGGCGGTGGGGGAATGCGGACTGGATTATTTCCAACGCCAAGGGGGGCATTTGGACAAGGCGCGCCAAAAAGAAGTCTTTTGCGCCCAAATTGAATTAGCGCTAGCCTATGACAAGCCCTTGATCGTACATATCAGGGAGGCCAGCGATGATGCTTATGCAATTCTCAAAGCATACCCGCACGCACGCGGGGTGCTGCATTGCTTCAATGGCGATGCCATTTTGCTCAAACTCCATAAGAATTTCTACTATGGCATTGGGGGTGTGGCGACTTTTAAAAATGCCAAGCACCTGCAAAATGCCCTCCCCCATATTCCCTTAGAGCGTCTTGTCTTAGAGACAGACGCGCCCTATCTAACCCCTCACCCCTTTAGAGGTACGCGCAACGAGCCCAAGTACACCGCTTTGATCGCCCAGCAAATTGCCCAAGTCTTAAACATAGAGCCCGCCCACTTAGCCCATACCACTAACGCCAACGCCGCCACTCTCTTTGGGCTTGCCCCTTATGCTAAGGTGTCTTGATGGTGCGCCCTTTAAAACTCTTGGTTATGCTATCAGTGGGGTACACCCTAGCCCATGCCCAGCCCATCAACACCGCCCTTAATCTCAAGCCCCTAAATAGCTTTGGAGTCAATGCAGAGTTTCTAGCCAGTGTGGATAATTCCCAAACTTTACAAAATGTGCAAGACGCTTGGGATCACTTTGTACAACGCTACGATCGCAGCGGGATTTTCATCCCCACAATCAAAAGTATGCTCGCCCAAGCGGATATTCCGGTGGAATTTTTATTCTTAGCGATGGCTGAGTCTAATTTTTCCACCAGTGCCTATAGTGTCAAAAAAGCCGTGGGCATCTGGCAACTCATGCCAGACACCGCCAGAATGCTAGGCTTACAGGTGGATCGTTATGTAGACGAACGGCGCGATCCCATCAAGAGTACACAGGCGGCTATCACATACCTGCACATGCTCTATAAACAAACCAAACAATGGTATCTCGTGGCGATGGCCTATAACTATGGCCCAAGAAGGGTGTTAGAGGCCATCCAAGAAGCCGGTAGCGATGATATTAATGTTTTGTTGGACGATACCAAGAGATTTCTCCCTAAAGAGACACGCGGGTACATTCGATCTATTTTGAGTTTAGCCATCGCCTTCAATAACTTAGATGCCTTGCAACACAAGGAGTATTTGCTCAATCGCGGGGCGCGCACTAGCCTAGCTAGCCTGAAAATTCAGGGGGGTACTTTGCTCTCTTCTATTGCTAAGGGCGCGCGTCTCTCTTTAAGCGAGCTCAAATCCTATAACCACCAATTCCATTACAATTTTCTCCCCCCCGATAAGGCCTACACGGTCTATATCCCCTATGAGAATCTCGCCCATTTCAAACAGCACTATAAGCCGGGCAACCCTTTACATGCCTTTGTTACTCACAAGGTCAAACCTAGAGAAACGCTTTACTCCATCGCGCGCAAATTCCACACCAGCGTGGCAATGCTCAAGGCGATGAACAATTTAAAGAGTTCCTTTTTAAGCACCCGTCAGACTCTTTTGATTCCCATTCTCAAACAACCCTCCAAGAGCTTGAAAAAAGTCGCGCAAAATGACATGGCGTTTTAGAGTTTTTGGCTTTTTGATCCTGTGCGCGCTGTGGGGTTGCGCGTCTAACCAAAATAAAAGCAGCCGCCCCTTGCTGGCCAAACATGAAAGTTTGCGCGCCTACGATGACGCTAGAGAGTTTGGCACGCCCCAGCCGCGTAAACATTCCTTTTGGCCTTGGCATAAACACAAATCTAAAAGCACTTCAGGCACGGCCCCTGAGAGCATGGCTAATGTCCCAAGCAGTAGCTTGACAGCGGGTATGCGCGATTCAGAAGCAATCCAACGTGCCACGATGCGCCCTTATCGGGTGGGGAATAAAACGTACTACCCCACAAAAGTCAATGTGGGGCAGACTTTTGATGGCTATGCAAGTTGGTATGGGCCTAACTTCCATGCCAAACGCACTAGTAATGGGGAGACTTACAACATGTACGCCCACACAGCGGCTAATAAAACTCTGCCTATGAACACCATCGTCAAAGTTACCAATAAGGACAATAATAAAAGCACCATTGTACGCATCAACGATCGAGGGCCCTTTGTGGCCAACCGTATCATCGATCTCTCCAATGTCGCCGCCCATGACATCGCGATGGTGAGCAAGGGGGTTGCGCCCGTCAGGCTGGAAGTGCTAGGCTTTGGGGGGGTGATTTCTAAGCAATATGAAAAGACCTTAGAAAAAGCCCCGCATGCGCGCGCGCTCAAACAGGAATTTAAAGTGGGCGAGAGTCAAAAAAGCGTGAGCGGGGGGCATTTTTCCTTGCAAATGGGGGCTTTTAGAAGTCAAGAGGGCGCGCAAAAAGCCCAGATGGATTTAAAACCCCTGCTTAAAAAACCCTACCAAACCGCCATCGTGCAAGGCACTAAGGGCAACCAGCCCATTTATCGGGTCTTCATCCGGGGGTTTCAAAGCGAGGCGGAGGCAAACGATTTTGCTAAGAGTATGGGTAAATCTGGCTTTTTGGTGCGCGAGTAGGTGCGTTTTAACACGCTGTGGGTGTTTTTCCTAGGGGTGAGTGTGGTGATGGGTGCTTTGATTGTCTTTTTTCTGCAGCCCCACCCCACTTCCCTTTCTCCTGTTAAGAATTTCGCTAAAATTGAAGTGCGCGGGTTTGAGGCGTTCCAAACCAATCCCGAGGGCACGGATTTGAGCATCCGAGGGACTAGGGCGTTGCAATATAGCGATCACGAGGTGCTCTATGACTTCACCTTGAGCAAGTACGACCCCCAAGACAAGGTGCAAGAACAAGCAAGGGGGGAAGTGATGGTACATAAAAAAGAACTCTATAGCTTCCCTAAGGGAGTTTTATACACCACCAGCAGCGGACAGAGCTTTTGGAGTCAATACGGGGTTTACGATCACAAAAAGCAGACCTTCCAAGGCAGGGGGCCTTTTAGAATGAGTGGGCCTGAGGGGGATGTGAATGGGGAGGATATTTCTTACAACCACGCCGATGGGCTTTTGCACGCCAAACATGTCCATGCTTTGATTGATTTGCAAGGTGCCAAACAATCCAAACCCCATGTCCCTAATGCAAAGGGCTTAAAATTGTGAGATGGGGGGTGTTGGTGTTGGTGTTGGCACTATTGAAGGGCGCGCCTATTAGAGAGACCTTAGAGGTGATCGCTGATAAGTTTGTCGCCGATGATAAGAAGCATATCACCACCATTGAAGGCCATGTGCATATTAAAAAGGGCAAGGACACCTTAAACGCCAACAAAGTCATCATCTACACGAATGCCAAGCGCAAACCTGTTAAATACGAGGCAATGGGCGCAGTGCAATTCCACCTAGTAACCCAAGATGGGCGCGAAGTGGAAGGGCATTCTGATCGCCTGATTTACGATGCGATCAAACAGGAATACCGCCTTTTACAAAATGCGGTAGTGAATGAAGTGGGCAAGATCAATTCCATTAAGGGGGAAGAGATCATCTTGAGCAAGGAACGCGGGTATGCCGATGTGCTAGGAAGTAAGGACAAGCCGGCTAAATTTGTCTTTGACATGGACGACATCCAGCAAGAGCAAAAGAAACAAAAGCAAAAAAAATCCCAAGAAGCCCCCAAACAAAATAGCAAAGAAGCTTCCCCCAAGTCTAAAACCCATGAATCCCATTAAGATTATAGAGAGTCGTTTTTTGATCGCAGCCACGCATCTAGCCCAATGCCCCCCGGAATGCGTGCCTGAAGTGGCGTTTGTGGGGCGTAGTAATGTGGGTAAAAGTACGTTGATCAACCGTATTTTACAATGCCAGATCGCCAAAAGTTCAGCCACCCCGGGTAAGACCACTAGCGCGAATTTCTTTAGCACCACATGGCGCGTTGCGCCCCAAGAGACTCTGCGTTTTTATTGTATTGATTTGCCCGGTTTTGGGTACGCCAAAGTCTCCAAACAACGCAAAAAAGAGTGGGAAAGCTTCCTAAGCGCGCTCCTCACCCAACGCGCTTCTATCAAACTCATTTTGCATCTCATTGATTCTAGACATGTGGGTTTAGAATTAGACCAGCAAGTGCATGCCTTTTTACAAAGTGTCTTGCACCCTGATCAAAGCCTAGAGCGCGTTTTTACCAAATTTGACAAGTTGCCTAAAAACGCGCAACACGCCCTCTATCAATCCCACAATGGGCCCTTAATCAGCGCGCAAGGCCCGCTCAACCCTAAATTTGGGACGCTTTTAAAACTCCAGCGCGCCATCTTAAAAAGTCTCTTTGCTAAGAATACAGATGTTTAAGACCCGCTTCCCCATCACATTAGTGGCAACTTGGTTAGGCTTTTATCTCTATAGCAATTTGAGAGACATCTACACATGGTTACCTCCCATGCTGGGTTTTCTCTTTGCCCTTTATCGCCACACCCTAACCCAAGAGAATCCACGCGTGGGGTTTGTAGTGTGGGTTTTTGTCTGTCTTGTGAGTGTGGAGCTCATCCACACCCAACCCTTAGGAGTGCTGGTATTACTGTTCATCTTCTATGAAAAGCTAGTTGTGCGGCACTTGTTGCGCGCCTTTCAAGACAATGTGCTAGGGGATTTGGTGCATGGGTTTTGTATATACGTATTGTATTTAGGGTTTTTAGCACTATGGAATCACCATTACGCCCCTTTTTGGAGAGAAGTGCTGAGTTATAGTGTGTTAGAGTTTTTGCTTTGGAGAGTCTATGCTAGGGCTTAGAATGCGCTTTGTATTGGGTCTATTGGGTTTGGTGTGGGCAGTGCTGGTCTTTAAAATCTTTATTCTCAGCATCAAAACCAATGACTACTTCGAACAACTTGCCTTGCGTAACATGACTAAGAAAGAAATCTTAGTCCCCACGCGCGGGATCATCATGGATCGCAATCGCGAATTGCTTGCGATTAACCAACTAGGCTTTAGCATCTCTCTTGCCCCAGCGTTAAAAAGCAAAGCCTTGGAAGATAAAATTGCGCTCTTAAAGTATTATTTCCCGGATTTAGACAAAGACGATGCGTTGGACAATTACCAAAAACAAAACTCGCGCTACAACCACAACGCAATCCCCATTTTAGATTTTGTCCCCTATGCCTCCATGCAAACCCTCTATGCCAAACTTTTGCAGATTCCAGACATCGTGATCGCCCCGACCAATAAGCGCCACTACCCCAATGACGCGTTAGCTTCCCATGTCATTGGTTACTTGGGCGCGGCCGATAGCAATGATATCGCCAAAAACCCCGCCAGCCAATACACCCACACCATCGGTAAAACCGGCCTAGAAAAAGAGTATAACGCTCTCTTGCAGGGCGCGTTGGGCTATAAATTGGTGAGCGTGAACGCGTTAAACCAAGAGTTAGAGCTATTGGAGATCAAAGAGCCCAAGACCAATAACGATCTCATTTTGAGTTTAGATAAAAGATTACAACGCAAGGCAGACGCGCTCTTTGCGGACAAACGCGGGGCGATCATCGTTATGAACGCGCGCAGTGGGGAGATTTTAGTAGCCGGGAGCTACCCTGAATATAATCTCAATAATTTCATTGGGGGGATTAGTGTCTCAGACTGGAAGAGTTTACAAGACGATCCAGGAAACCCCCTGCTCAATCGAGTCATTAATGGGCTGTATCCCCCGGGATCTGTGGTGAAAATGGGAACAGCTCTGAGCTTTTTAGAGAATTTACCCATGAATGAAAACACCATCATCCCCACACCCGGCTATATTGAAGTGGGCAAGCGCAAATTTAGGGACTGGAAACCCGGGGGACACCAAGACTCCAATCTCTACAAGGCCATTAAGGAATCTGTAGACGTGTACTTCTATAAATTCGCCCTTGATCTCCCCATTGAAAAACTCACTAAAACCTTTTCGCAAATGGGTTTTGGGAAAAAAAGTGGCGTGGATTTACCCAATGAATTTGTGGGCATTCTACCCGATCCTAGCTGGAAAATGAAGCGTTTTGGCACTATTTGGAATGTGGGCGACACGTTGATCACGGCTATCGGACAGGGCTCTTTTCTAACCACACCCCTACAAGTAGCTAATTACACCGCGCTTTTAGCCTCAGGCAAGCTCCCCACCCCCCATTTCCAACAAAATGGGGATTTTCCTGCCAAAGATGTGTTAGACAAGTTCCAAAAATCTAAATTGCCCGCATTGCGCAAGGGCATGTATGAAGCGTGTAGCCAACAGGGGGGAACGGCCTATAAAAGCACGCGTGGAGTCCACGTGAGTTTAGCATGCAAGACAGGTACGGCGCAGGTGGTGGGCATCGATCAAAACACCACCACACGCACTAGAGAAAGTGAAATGGAATATTCCCAGCGATCGCATGCGTGGATCACGGCCTTTTTACCCTATGAAAAACCCCAATATGTGGTTACAATTCTAGTCGAACATGGAGAAGGGGGAAGCAAGAATGGCCCCCTCCTCAAAGAAATGGCCAACACGCTTTTAGATTTAGGTTATATCAAGCCTTGATGGGGGCAAAGCCCCACAAAGCAACATGCTTTGCTCTTTAGCTAGGCGGATTTGGCTAACACTAATATCTGCCTAGCAATCAAGGGGTTATACCCTTGGAGTTGGGGCATCAACCTTAGCAATAGGAAACACAAAACTCCAAAGCGAGCTGTCCTATGAAGTCGCGATTCCTGCTAAAGTTAGAAACCTCTAACTTTAGTTATGAGAGGTGTCAACCTGCAGAAATGTCTAATAGATCTAAAACCTCGCGCAAGTCTAGCGAGCGCGCTATGGCGCTGGCGTGTTGTTTGACGATCTCTTTAGCGTTGAACGCCACGCTCACATCGGCCAAATCAAACATACTGATGTCATTAGCCCCATCGCCCACCACCAGCGTGTGGCGCGGGTTCAAGAGTTGTTGCAAACCCAATAACATTTCTCTTTTAGAATCCCCACGCATCATAGGCCCGCTCACCAAGCCTTCTAAGACCCCATTGCGCGCGTGTAATGTGTTGCTAAAATCTGCCTCTAAACCCAGTTTTTCCTTAAAAAACGCGGTCGCCAACTTAAACCCTCCACTAAAACACACCACCTTATAACCGCGCGTTTGCAAGCCTTGCACCACTTCTTTAGCCCCCCTGTGTAAGGGCAGACTCTCGCACACGGCTTTGGCTACCCCAATCTCCATGCCCTTGAGCAAGGCCACCCGACTGACTAAACTTGTGTAAAAATCTGCCCTGCCCTCCATCGCCCTAGCGGTGGCAGCTCTCACTTCTTGCCCCACTCCATACGCCTCTGCGAGCGCTTCCAAAGTTTCGGCATTGATCAGAGTGGAATCAAAATCAAAGATCGCCAATTTCATACAACTCCTTAGAAAACCCCTATTTTAGCCAATTTTGTTATAATGCGGCATGGATGTTAGAGAGTGTTTTTTAACCTTGTGTTATGCGGGCAGGTTTCCTAAGGGGCCGGGCACGGCCGGGAGTGTGGTCGCCCTTGTGCTGGGCTTGCCCATTTTGTACGCTTCGGCAAATACATTGTTTTTAAGTGCTTTGTTGGTTGGAGTGATCGCGATCAAACAGATCGATTTTTACGAACAAGAAACCAACACCCATGATGCCAAACACATTGTGATCGATGAATTAGTGGGGATGTGGATGGCCATGGCGATCGCGGGTTTTAGTGTGGTGGGGGTGTTGGCTAGCTTTGTGTTTTTCCGCCTCTTTGATATTTATAAGCCCTCCTTGATCGGCAAAATCGATCGCGATGTCAAAGGGGGACTGGGGGTGGTGGGTGATGACGCTTTGGCCGGTCTGCTAGGCGGCCTGTGCGCCCTCTTGCTCACCCATCTTATCACCATGCCCTAGGGGACATGGCGCAAATGCCTAAAAATTATACACATAGTTGAGAAAGATCGCGATATTGCGTCTGAAGCTGATGTTGATCGAATCGCCCTTTTTGATCCCGTATTCTTCATAATCCTGTGTGCGGGTGAGGGTGAGGTAGGGGTCGTTAATGGTGGGGATACGCACGCCTAATTCAAAGCCCTGATGTGGAGTCAGATTAGCCCTAAAGCCAAGATTGACCAAAACCTGTACATAGGTGGGTGAAAAATTGCCTTTAAAACCATAGTCATTGAAAAAACTTGCGCGCTCTTTAAAATAGCTATTCATGCTCACGCATTGCCCGCTATCATTGCTGTACGCGCATTGCCCATCTGCGTAGCCCTTGCCCATCAGCCATGAACTCCCCCCTACCATCACCCCAGCAAACACCCCAAAGCTGTGTTGCTTTTTCTCATAGAAATTAAACAGCGCATCGATGCCCACCCCATAGAATAAATTGGCCGCTTGCTGTTTGACTGGCACCCAATAGGCTACATCCTCGCCATCCTCATCTTCTTGGAATTGTTGCTGTGCATAAGAAGCGCTCCCCCCCTGCCCGCTAAAAAAGCCATAGTAACGCAAACCAAAGCGTTTTTTCTTGCCAAAGAATTGTTTATACCCGATTTGGATATCCGCCCCAAAGAGATTTCCATTCATGGGCTTGCTTTTGCCTAGTACCCGCGCTAAAACAGGGTTGCTCAATTTTTGACCCCCTCCAAAATTGGAGTATTCAAACCCACCCTCTACAAACGCGCCATCTTTCTCCGCACTCAAGGGTACTAGGGAGAGAAGAGCAAGGGCACTAAAGGTTAAAAGGGGAGACCTAAGGTTTAATACTTGTGGCTTGTGGCTTGTGGCTTGTGGCTTGTGGCTTGTGGAGCATGCCATAATAACTTCCTTTTGTAAATAAAATAGACTAAGGATTCTAGCGCGCTTTGATTTGATTGTCAAGACCACATTCATCGGAGTTTGGCTATAATGGGTGGCGTATATTTTAAAATTGAGGGTTATCACTACATGCATACTTGTCATACGGGTTTTTCACAAAAACCCGCTACGCACTCCCCGCGCTGAAAGTCTAAGCCCTTGTCTACATACGCTCTTGAAATCGTGTGTGAGGTGAGCCAAGAGAATCTGCCTCTAGATTTAGAAGGCTGGCTAACCCCTAAGCTATTGCCCATGATGAAATACCTTAAACACCCCCATTGTGTGGAGTTGGTTTTAGTGGAGAGCGCGCGGATCGCCAAGCTAAACCTAGAATTTAGAAATTGCCCTAAAAGCACCGATGTGCTGAGTTTCCCTCTAGAAATGCCCGGGCACGCGTTGCTAGGCAGTGTGGTGATCAATATAGATTTAGCCTTGCAAGAGAGTCAAGCGCGCGGGCATTCTCTCTTAGAGGAGATCGCTCTATTGTTCGTGCATGGCTATTTACACTTGCTAGGCTATGATCACGAGCGCGATCAAGGGCAACAGCGCGCTTTAGAACAAGAGATTATCGCCCATTTCAATTTGCCCCCTAGTTTGATGGTGCGCACAGAGTGAGTTTGGCGCGCGCGATGGCTTTTAAATTGTCCTGCCATTGAGAGTTATAGAGGGCGTGGCGCAATGTTTTTGGGATTTTTAAGGATCGACATTGCTCTTTATAGATTTTGGGCAGGGCTGTGGGCGTGGCGCGCGCCCTACTCCCCACGAAGATAAACCCTTCCAAAGCCCCCACACAATAGATTTTCATCTGGGTGCTAAAGAGGGTGTTGAGCCGCTGGCGTTCTAACTCTAGACGTTGTTTATAGCCCAACACATAGCCCAAGCGTTTCAACAAGCCATCAATGTAGTATAAGTTTTGATCATTCTGCCTAAACACCCACACCCCTGCCACACAAAACATCTTAATGGGAGGGTAGAGTTGGCATCTTTCCAAGTCCAAAGCCTGAAAACTGCGCTTCAAGCCCTTATCAACGCCCTTTATATTCAAGAAGGGATCGCTCAAAGTATGCCTAAAAACATTGCGCCTAAAACGTGGATTCTCATTGCTGCGATCCTCAAAATAGCGGTGGTGGCGCGTGTGTAGATAATCTCTTAGCGCGCTTTTGGGGGTATAGATGAGGGGGCGCGCTAGGGTGTAGTGCCCCCTATTCTCTAGGGCTTCAAAACCCAAGAGAGTTTGTAAGCTCGCTCCCTTGGCAAGCTGCATGAAAAACCACTCTAATTTGTCATTGAGATGGTGGGCTAGGATCACGCATTCATAACCAAATTGGAGACTCAGGCGTTTAAAGAAGGCATGACGGCTGGCGCGCGCGCGCGCTTCTAAATTCCCCCCCCTTAGGGGCGCATAGAGCACATGCACGTCCTTAGCATGTTTGCGCCCTAATGCCAACGCGTATTGTACCTCTAGGTGGGCTTGGGCGCGCAAGCCATAATGCACGATGGCTAAATCAAAGCGCACGCCCTGCTCTAATAACAGATGAAACAACGCCACGCTATCCCCTCCGCCTGAAAAGCCCAATAGACATCGACTCTTTTGCAGATATGCTACACGTTCCAAAGCAATCATTTAAGCCCCATCTTAAACTAGATTCACTAGAATCTCCCTCTTCTATTTTAACACCAAAGACTCTAAGATTTTCCAAAGGAGTGCTATGCCAGTGGCGCGTTTTTTCCGCTTTCAAGAACGCCAAACCAATTTGCGCACCGAGATTTTAGCCGGATTGAGTACTTTTATCACAATGGCCTATATTCTTGTGGTCAATCCGGCTATCTTGCAAAAGGCAGGTATGGATTTTGAGGGAGTTTTTGTAGCCACCATTCTAGCCTCTGTGCTGGGCACGCTCATTATGGGCGTGGTGGCCAACTATCCCATCGCCATTGCCCCAGGGATGGGCATGAACGCCTACTTCACCTTTGTGATCGTCTTGGGGATGAAGATTCCATGGCCAAGCGCGTTGGCCAGTGTCTTTGTGGCTTCTTTGATCTTTTTGTTGCTGTCCCTAACGCGTCTACGCCAAGCTCTCATCAACGCAATCCCTCCTTCTTTGAAAGCGAGCATTAGCGCAGGGATCGGGCTTTTCATCGCCTTTATAGGGATGCAAAACGCCCATTTGATCAGCGCTTCTAGCGCGACTTTGGTCACCTTGGGCGATTTTTCCGATCCCATCGCTTATTTGTCCCTATTAGGTCTGTTAGGGAGTGTGATCCTTTTAGTCCATCGTATCCGCGCTGCCATCTTCTTGGGCATGCTTTTAAGCGCGTTACTATGTGTCTTACTAGGGAAGGTTAACTTCCCTGCTTCTTTCATAGAATTGCCATCCCACGCCACGAGCACATTTTTAAAATTGGATTTCAAGAGCTTCACCCCAGATTTGGCCGCTGTGATCTTCACCTTTTTTTTGATCATGCTCTTTGACACGACCGCCACGATGATTGGTATTGCCGGGCAGGCTGGATTATTGCAAAATGGGCGTTTTCCTAACGCTAAAAGCGCGTTATGCGCCGATGCGATCGCAAGCACGGTAGGCGCGCTGGCTGGCACTTCGCCCACTTCTGCTTATATTGAATCGGGTGCGGGGGTGAGTGTGGGGGGGCGCACGGGTTTTACCTGTGTGGTGGTTGCTTTGCTATTTATGAGCATGCTATTTTTTGCCCCTGTGGCTAAGATGTTAGCCAGTGTTCCCTCCATCAGCGCGCCCGCCTTGATTATCGTGGGGTTTTTAATGATGAGTCATTTGAGCGACATAGATTGGCATGATGTAGAAGAAGCCCTGCCGGCCTTTTTCGTGCTCTTTTGGATTCCTCTCTCTTATAGTATCACCAGTGGGGTGGGGGCGGGGCTGATTCTCTATCCCTTGCTTAAGATTGTGCGGGGGAAATACAAACAAGTTCACCCCCTCTTGTATGTCTTTATGATACTCTTCACCTTACAGTTCATCTTAGACGCGTTACACGGCGCGCACGCCTGAACCGCTTTTACCAAATGGATCGCCTAGTCCCCCTACGCACTTTCTTTGAGTTGTGCCAAAGCGCGCCAAAACGCATGGGCTATGCTTTGGGTTTGGTCTTGTTGGTTGGCGCGCTCCCCTCCTTGAGTGTCGCCATTACCATCAAGCTTATTAACCTTATCGCGTGGATGTTGCAACATAAAAGCTTAGAATACAAACCTCTAATAGAGATTTTGTCTTTAGGGGCTTTGGTGTTGTTGGGATCGCATGTGTGTGCCCAAGCCTTAGCCCACTTGCAAACCTTGATTGCTGAAGAGTTTTCTATGCATATCTTGAGCAAGCTAGCGGACAAACTAGAGACAACCACTCATCTAAGTTTTTTAGAGGATAAAGAGCGTAGTGTGCAAATCAATACCCTGAAAAATGGTTTGCACATTAGACCGCTTAACTATGTCAATAATCTCTTTTTCAGTGCGCAACGCCTCATTGGCTTGTTCTCTCTTTTTGTGGTGCTTGGCTCTATTAGTCTCTACCTACCCTTTGTGATGCTCTTGGCAAGTACCCCTAGCCTTTTGCTCTCCAACCACATCGCCAAGAAACACAGCCAAGAATTAGATTCTTTGCAAGATCAAAAAGAAGCTCTGCAAAACTACTTACAACATGGCTTAGACAGCGCGAAGAATAAAGACAATCTCTTGTTCAACTTCATCGCTGCCTTTAAAATAGACTTCACTTTGAAAAAGAGGGAGTATCTCAAATCTTTCACAAATATCCACCAAAAACAACTGATCCATAGCCTGTTTTTAAATATCTTGGTGGCTCTATTTAACGCGAGTCTCTTGTTTTTTGCGATTGCTATCTTGTTGGCTAAGAGTGTGGGCGTGGGGGCTGTGGCTGGGTATATCCAAGCCTTTAGCATGGCTAACCAAGAATTAGAGGACTTGGCTCTCTTTGGGCGGTGGTTTTTTGTGATCAACACCTATTTTAAAAACTATTTTGCACTTTTAGACACCCAAGATCAACCAGAAAAAAAGCAGGTGTTAGAAGAAGCCATCACGCATATCCGCTTTAAGGAGGTGTGTTTTTCTTACCAAAACAAACAGGTCTTGCACAATATCAATTGCGCCTTTAGCGCGTCTAAAATTTATGCCATCGTGGGCAAGAACGCGAGCGGTAAAAGCACTTTAATCAAGTTATTGATGGGTTTTTATGCGCCTAGCTCAGGAGAGATCATTATCAACCAGCGCTATTTGTTAAAAGATTTAGATCTTAAAAGCTACCGCCAACAACTCAGCGCTATTTTTCAAGATTTTTCTTTCTATGCGGGCTATAGTCTTGAAGAGAATATTTTTATGCAAACCCAGCCTAGCCCAGTCCAACTAGCCACTCAAGAACGCGCCTTAAGTCTTCTAGAATCCACTAAAGAGCTTTTGGCGCAATTTGGGAGAGATATTTTTGGTATCCAATACAATGGGCAGGATTTTTCAGGGGGGCAAAAGCAAAGCCTAGCCACTTTGAGAGCCTTTTTAAAAGCAAGTTCTTGCATGATTTTAGATGAGCCCTCAAGTGCCATTGACCCCATCGCCCAAAAAGACTTTTTAAATTTTATCTTTAAAATGATAGAGGACAAAATGGCGATCCTCATCACACACCATATTGCGAGCGCTAAAAATGCCCATGAGATTCTTGTCTTAGATGCAGGGCGCTTGGTTGAACGGGGCGATTTTGACACTCTGCTAAGCCAAAAGGGCTTGTTTGCTAGGCTGTATAAAGAGAGTTTAAAAAATTCTTAAATAGCTTGAAAGCCAAGATAAGGATTGCTAGCATGTTAAGGGTAGTTTTCAACAAAAACATTCTCCTTTTACTCTTAGGACAAGCTCTTAGCGGGGCGGTGGTTTCTCTGCCCATTACCACGACCCTTACGGGGTAATACCCTTGGGGTTGGGGCATCAACCTTTGGAATAGGGAATGTAAGACTCCAAACGGAGCTGTCCTGCTTGAAGCCGCGATCTCCACTAAAGCTAGAATCCCCTAGCTTTAGCTATGGGGAGTATGTCAATTTTGTTCCTCTCTAATTGCAAAGTGGATAAGAACATACAAAATTATGGAAAATGGGTATTTTAAGCGATTGATGTTATCATCAAAACCCACACAGGAGTGCAAAAATGAAACCCCTCATCCTCTTACTTTTGACTTTATTTTTAAATGCCACAAGCAACACCAATGAAGAGAGTGTTAATGATGGGTCTTATGAGATCAAAACGATTAAAATAGACTCTCAATTAATGGATTCTAAGGGCAATGATCTAAGGGATTCTAAGGGCAATCTCATTTATGCGCCCATCCCTGAGCAGTATGTTTTCACTAAAGGCGATATTTCAGACTCTAGAGTTTTAAAAGTTAATACAGATTTAAAGGACTCTAAGGGGCGTTCCTTTTGGGATAAGGTCTTTGCTGATAGTCCTAAGGATTGTCAAAGGCTTTTAAATCTAAATCCTAAGAACACTAAAGAATTAGACAACTACCCATACTTTTCTCTTTACTACAAACCCACTTTGTTAGCAGCTAGCCCGGGAAATAGCTTTGATGGCGAGGAAAATCAGGAGAATGCGGGTTTTGGGCGCATTTTAGATGTCAAGGTGAAGCAAGATGTTTTTACTATTGTTTATATTAACCTCATAGAGACCCTGAGCGACTTGGGAGGTGATCTAAAAAAATCAGAGCGATTAAGGATTTGGGATGAAGAAGAAGAGGCAGATGGAGATGGAGAGATCAATCCTAGTGGTGACATCACTTATCTTAAATTTTTAGATGACAACACAGCGACCTTTGTTGTAGATGCTAATGGAAAATACACTAACGACCGCTACAAGCTTTATCGCCCTATCAAATACTTTACAGAAAAAAGCGTGCCTAAAGTTTATGTCTGCCCTTACAGCGCAAAAACGCTTTTAGAAACCATCCAAAAGAGACATCCGGAGTACAGAAGTGAGTAAGGTAAATCAACTATTCCCCATCCCCCTCACAATAATCATCCAAGTCCTCTCCCACACACAAGATATCCCTCCCATGTCCCTCGTATGCGCGCGCTTTTTTGGCATCTTTTGGCACCCCTAAGCCTTTTTTGTACAATTTTGCTAACGATAGATAACAATAGGCATTCCCCATGTCTGCGCATTTTTGGTAGTAATGTGCTGCCTTTTTGTAATCGCGTGGGATGCGGGGAGTATAGGAGGGTGGTGCAGGAACTTCTTGGTACTCTTCCCAGTTCCTATAAAACAAGCCACCATAAAAATAGGTGTCGCCTAATTCTTTATAGCTATAGTCATCTCCCAAAGCCCCCGCTAATGTTAAATACTCCACACTCTTTTTAAAGGCGCCCGCACAGCTCTTGAATGTCTCATATTCACACTTTCCTTGATACATCCCTGCCAAGCTTACATACCCCAGCGCGTCCCCTAACTCCCCTGCCTTTTTGTAATACTCCATAGCTTTATTCTCATCTACATACTCTCCCATGTTGGTGTAGGCATTGGCATTCCCCATTGCCACCGCCTTTTGAAAATACGCCACCGCTTTATGCCTATTTTCTAGGATAGTCCCCGTGCTAAGATTGCTGCTCTCATCTTGATAAATCAATCCCAGCTCATTATAGGCTTGGCTATCCCCCTTTGCCCCCGCTTTTTCTAG
>NZ_QXQT01000020.1 GCF_003660395.1 Helicobacter vulpis | reverse complement strand
TTAATATGCGCGCCTTGATAATTGTCTTGGGTTTTAATGAATCTAGGATTGATGTCCTCAATGCTGGGGTTGGCTTGTAGACTCTCTAAGATGTGCTTAAATTGCTTATCTATGCTTTCTTTAGGGGCAATAAATGCCCCTCTTAACAAGTCATCCACTCTTGTTAAATCCCCCTTGATGAACTTGGAGAGCAGCGCGGGGCTTTTGCCAATGGAGCGCGCGACTTGGGCTTGGCTTAAGTGGAATTCTCTAATAAAGGCCTCTAAATCTTTGCCTAAATGCATGGTTTATCCTTTCTTCAATGCCTATTTAAGGCGTGTTTAAGGCGTGTTGAACGCGTGTTGAACGCCCACAAGGCAAGGCTTATAGGCGTTGGCTATGTCTTATGAACAGAGTCTCCTTTCTGTCAATTTGCTCTAAACCCTTGCCCTAGAGCAGAATTAACGCGCTTGGAAAACGCCCTAATTTTGATCTAAGAGCCCACGCTGCAGGGGTGGGCGCTAAGGGTTTGCAACAACAAGGGTTTAACTCCTTTCATAAATTTGCCCCGATCCTGCACTCTAGGGCAGATCTAAGGCGTTTGAAAACGCCCTATGTCTGGCCTAGAAGATGGCTGCGAGCTCTTCGGGGCTATAGAGCCTTGTGGGCTCTTTGCCCTCTTTAACCCGGTGTGAGCGCCCTAGCCCGGCGTTATAGCCCTCTTGGAACCCTTTTTGGTGGGCCTGGGCTAGCAGAGTTTCTAACTCCTTGGGGAGCAGACTTAGGGGCTCTTGGACATCCACCTCTGTAAGCTCTGTAGTGGCTTCTAGTAAGGCTTGTTTTTCTTGCATCTCTCTCTCCTTTAGCTGATGCCTGCTTTTTTCATTTCTGCCTGGATGGCGCGCGCACACGCCTTGTAACCCTCCTCATAGCCCTCTATGTAGTCTTGGCTTTGCCCATTGGCAAAACCCAAGTCATAGGCCTTAGCTAAGAGCTCTTGGAGGTCTAGCTCAATGCTGGTGAGGTCTATGCTTTTTTGGATGGTGGCACGCATGGTTTCTCTCTTTTAGGGTCTGCGCCCCATCTGCCATAAGTGGTGCCGCGCACACTAACCGGTTTGCTCATTGTTCTCTCCTTGTGTTGGGTTGGATTTTTTGGCGCGCTCATAGGCCTCCCTAGCCCGCTTGATCAAGGCGTATTGATCTTGTTGCTCGGGGGCTGGCTTTGCGCGCGGGGGGGCTTTTGGTAATTGCTTAAAATGCCCTTGATCTTTGTGGCGCGGTGGGTGGCGACATTGTCTTGGGCGCTTTGCACGCGCTTTAAAAAGGGGTTGAGATGGTTTTTTAAATAGTCTGCTTTGGCCTTTTTAAAGCCCTTGAGGTCTAGGGCGCGCGGGCCTAGAGTGGTGGAGTGCGCGGTGGCGATAAACTCGCGCTTGGTGGGGGTATAAAGGCTCACCTCTTGGGGGTCATCGGGGTTTTCTACCACTAGCACGCTTTGCCCTATGGCGCATTTCTCCCACATCTGGGCGCTGGTGAAGACGACATTGTCTAATTCTACGCCATAGGCGCGCACGGTGCGGGTGTGGGTTTTGCCTAGATAGCTATAGATTTTAGAGAGTTCTTGGGCGCTGGCCAAATAGGGGGCGTGGCCCTTGTAATTGTTGTATCGTTGCTCTAATTCGTGATCTATGAGGGTTTGCAACTCCTCTTCATAGAGTAGTTGATCTTCTGGGTAGTGGGTTTTTGCCCCGCTCAAGGTGTCTTTCTTGCTGGCGCGCTGGGCTTCTAGGCGCTGGCGTTGGGCGACATCGCAACCCAAGTAGCCGGGCAACCACTCTAGCGCGCTGTGCAAGACCCCAAAGAAACGTTCGATCTTGCCTTTTTGGCGGCCTTCATAGGGGGCGCAACGCACGCTAGAGATTTTGCAGAGTTTTAAAAAGCCTTGGTAATGTTTGCTGGCGTAATCGCTGCCATTATCTGAACGCACCTTATCTGGTACGCCCATTTTGCCAAAGGCGTTAAAAAGGACTCTAAGCTGTTGCGTAGAGTTTGTTCTATCTATAAGCTGGGCGTAAGCCGCCCCGCTGGCGCAGTCTATCACCGCGCTTAAGTTTTTACGCCCTAGGCGATAGCCCTTTTTAGCTGTAGGGTCTTTTATTTTGACCATAAAGTCTATTTTAGTGCTATCTACCTGCCATTCTGAGTTAGGGTACTCTTTGGGCTTGATGCCCACGGGGTAGCGCTGTAAAAGGCCGTCTTTGCCCTTTTTCAAAAAGATTTGGAGCTGCTTGTCTTGGCCTATCACTAGCTTGGCTTTGTCTACAAAGCGGTTGTAACGCACGTGAAAATTAGGGTTGTGTGCGCGCTCTAGCTCTAAATAATAGCGGTAATAGGCCGCATAAGAATGGCGCTTGCCCGTGCTCCCTAAAGCTAGAATGGCCTCTTTGACGCGCTCTAAATTGAACTTGCGCTTGCAATCGGCGCAATTATGATAAAGAGATGATCAAGAGGGATAAGGACTTGATTATGGGGGGTTAGGATACCACCATGCCTAATTCTAGGCAATTTCTCCACAACATATTTTTTGATCCCTTATGTGAGTTATGCTAGGGATTGCTACACGGGCTTTTAAGGCAAATACACCCTAGGGAGGCGTTTGGTGAGCATGGTGATGGCTTCGTAATTGATGATACCCAAGATTTTAGCGATGTCCCCTGCGCCCATAGCTCCACTTTGAGGATCGCCCAAGAGAATCACCTCATCGCCCTCTTGCGCCTTTATATCGCCCACATCAATAAAGCATTGATCCATGCACACCCCCCCAATCACAGGCACTCTCTGCCCATGCAAAAGCCCCCAAGCCTTGTTGCCCAAGATTTTAGAAAAGCCATCGCCATAGCCTAGGGGCAGAACTCCTACACGGGTGGTTTGTGTGCAATAGTAATCCTCCCCATAGCCCACTAATCTCCCCGCCGGGATGTCTTTTAAACTCACAATCTGGGCTTTGAGGGTGAGGACATGGCGCAGGGCAAAACCCTTTTTCTCTAGGGTATCTTGGGTGTAAATAGAGGGGTGTAAGCCATAGAGGGCTAGCCCAATGCGTGCTAAATTCATGCCATAGCTGGGCATGCTCAGTGCGCACGCGCTATTTGCCATGTGCTGGTATTTAAACTCTAATCCCATGCGCCCTAGTTGATCTAAAAACTCCACAAAACGCGTGGCTTGTTGCTGGGCGTAATTTTTATAAAGCGCGTCCGCATTGCTGTGGTGGGTGAAAATGCCCTCTAGTTCTAGCCCCTTGAGCTGGGCGATTTGGGCGATGGCGTGCGCGGCTTTGGGGGTGGGGAAGTAACCCAAACGGCTCATGCCCGTGTCTATTTTGATATGCACCTTGAGCTTGCGCCCCAATTTGAGCGCGGTTTGTGAAAAATGGCGCGCCTGTTTTTCACAAAAGAGGGTTTGGGTGATATTGGCTTGGATGAGCTCTTGTGCCATGTGATCTGGAGTGAAGCCTAGAATGAGAATGGGCACTTTTTCAAAGCGCGCGCGCAATTCTAGGGCTTCATCAAAGGTCGCCACCCCCAAATACTCCACCCCCTGCTCTACAAAGACACGGCTTGCCTCTAGCGCGCCACATCCATAGGCATTTGCTTTCACCACCGCCATGATGCTCATCTTAGCCCCCAGCAAAGCGCGCATGACTTGAAAATTATGTACTAGGGCGTGGGTGCTGACCTCCACATAGCTAGCGCGCGTGGGGAGCATAGACACCCTGTTGCAACGCGCTAAAATAAGACTTGGTTTCAGCCACCACGACTTTATGGAGCAAGAGTAGGGCGATCAAATTGGGGATTGCCATTAAAGCGTTGGCGATGTCTGAGAAATTCCACACAAATTCTAGCTTGGTGATCGACCCAATAAAGATGGTGATAAGATAGAGAATGCGGTAGGGGAAAATGTAGCGATCCCCAAAGGTGAATTCAATGCTACGCTCCCCATAATAAGCCCACCCGACTATTGTAGAATAGGCAAAGAAAATAATAGAGGCAAAGACAATCCAACCCCCATTAGGATGGAAATAGCGCACGCTCTCATAAGTGAGCAAACTGGCATCATGGAGTTGGTGATAAACCGGAGTCATGAGCACCAATAGCGCGGTGGAGGTACAGACCACCATCGTGATGATGAGGGGTTGTAGCATGGTGATGAGGGCTTGCTTAACCGGGTGTGCGCTCTTAGAAGCGGCCGCTACAATGGCTGCACTCCCCATGCCCGCCTCATTAGAAAAGAGCCCCTTAGACACCCCAATCTCTACAATGGTGAGCAAGCTCACTCCCCCAACCACGCCCCCTAAGACCGGTTGAGGGTGAAAAGCTCGCGACACAATGAGTTTTAGCGCGTCCAAGGCTGCGCTAGGATGGGTGAGCACGATATAGCAAGTGGTGAGCACATACAAGAGCACCATGAAGGGCGCAAAATAATCGCTAAACTTGCTGATGGATTTGATCCCCCCCATCAAAATGAAACCCGTAATAGCGGTGATGATGAAACCAGAAAGCCAAGTGGGCATAGAGGCATGGTGTAAGAGAATAGAAGAAACCGCATTTGCCTGAGTCATGCTCCCAATCCCAAAGGAGGCGATCAAAGTGAAGAGGGCAAAAACAAAGGCGAGTTTGGGCATGTGCAACCCGTTTTTGATGTAATACATCGGACCGCCCTTATAGCCAAACTTGCCCACCTCGCGGTATTTTAAAGAAAGCACCCCCTCGGCGTACTTGGTCGCCATGCCTACAACACCCGTTATCCACATCCAAAAAATGCTCCCCGCTCCCCCCATCACGATCGCCAAAGACACCCCAATAATGTTCCCAATGCCCACAGTTGCCCCAATGGAGAGCATTAAAGAAGAAAATTGCGAAATATCGCCATGGGAGTGTTTGTCG
Organism: Helicobacter vulpis; assembly: GCF_003660395.1. GTDB lineage: Bacteria > Campylobacterota > Campylobacteria > Campylobacterales > Helicobacteraceae > Helicobacter > Helicobacter vulpis. The sequence goes on along the minus strand of NZ_QXQT01000020.1, from coordinate 17,153 downwards.
CGCGTGTAAAGCACCTTGAAGGCATGGATAGCCTTGCTAAATTGAATCCCCCTGAGCAAGAAGGTGTAAAACAAGCCCGTGCCCACCAACAAGACTAATAAGGGCAACCCCCACACCCATTCTCTGACAATCTCTAAGAGAGAATTGAGCGCATTCATTCTCTAAAAAAGGCAGAAAAGAGCATAATATCCGCGCTCTTTTCATTGCATCCACAAGCGATGAGATCGGCGATGATCTTGCCCACTGCCGGTCCAAAGGTGATGCCCAGCCAGCCTAAGCCTGTGGCGTGGATGAGGTTACTATAGTGCGCATCATAGCCCAAGTAGGGGATGTCATTAGGGGTAAGGGGTCTAAACCCGCTCCACTCTTTGGGTTCTTGCATTTCAAAGGGATGTGTGAAGGTGGTGAAATTTTTCTTAATATTGTCAATTTGGGCGCGCACAATGCCCGGATCGGTGGTGTTGAGTTCAAGCTTAGAAGTGATGCGCACACTTTCACGGCGCGGGGTCATGGCTAAAAAGATGTCTGCAAAGAGAGAAGAGGTCTTGGGCTTGAGCTCTTCGGGCATTTTAAAGGTGATGCTATAGCCCTTAGCGCCCATCATCAAAAAGCGATTATGGGTTTTTTGGAGCAAGTAGGGACTAGCCCCTGTGGCTAAAATGATGGTGTGGGCTTCAAATTTGTTATGGTTGGTCAACACACCGCTGATCTTTTGTCCACTAAATTCAAAGTCTAAAACCTCTTCATTGTAGTAAAACTCCACCCCCGCATTTTTCAAGTAACCCTGCAAACTCTCCATCACTTCTTGAGCGTCCACATGGGCGTTTTCTTTGAGCAAAACGCTTCCACAAATATTCTCTTCTCTAGCGATGGGCATATAATCCAGTGTGGCTTTGGGATCAAAGATTTCATAGGTATGCGTGGGGTAGTGTGTACACGCCTTGAGTTTTTTCTCAAAATTCTCTTTGAGAGTGTAGATCATCAAGAGCCCATCTTCTTTAAACCAAAAATCCATGCCCCGATCCAACATCTCATGATAAACCTCTAAACTCATCGTGCCATAGCGTTCAAAGAGCGCCAAAGTGCGCTTAAGAGACTTCGCGTTCGCGCTTCTGATAAATTTCCACAGCCATTTATAGAGTTGGGGGTTGAGCCCCCAGTGGATATTCAAGGGCGCTTGCCCTTTGAGCATGAGCTTGATCGTGTCGCACACCACACCCGGGCTAGCAAGCGGGGCTTTCTTGAAGGCAGAAACCAAGCCCGCATTGCCAAAAGAAGACCCACTGCTCCCGTCATTTTGCTCCATCAGCGTAACTTTTCTGCCGGCATGGTGCAAAGCGTAGGCACAACTCAAGCCCACAATGCCCCCACCGATGATAATGATGTCCTTTTGCATGCCTAAACCCGTGCGATCGCCTCGATCTCCACTAACCCATCTTTAGGCAGTTTGGCCACTTGAAAAGTGGCGCGGGCGGGGTAGGGTTCTTGAAAATAACTCCCGTAAATCTCATTCACCACTCCAAAGTCTTCTAGGTTTTTGAGCAAGATGGTGGTTTTGACCACGGCACTAAAATCCAAGCCCGCTTCTTTGAGAATGGCGCGCATGTTCTCCATGGCCTGTTTGGTTTGCTCTTTAATGCCCCCGGCAAATTCTGCGCTCTTAGGGTCAATGCCCAACTGCCCAGAGACAAAGACGAACCCGCCGCTTTTAATCGCCTGTGAATAGGGGCCAATGGCCTTAGGGGCGTGATCTGTGTGGATTTTTTGCATACAACTCCTTTGTAAAAATTAAACATGAGGGCGCGCTAGGGCACCTTGACTACTTGATCTCCACATGCACGGGTTTGGCGACATTGTGGCTCACCTCTTCAAGTTTGGCATCGGCTTGTTCTCTTGTGGCATAGGGGCCAATTAGGTAGCGTTTTTGCCCGTTAATCGTCTGTATCTGGTGGGGGTATTTCATAAAAGCCTCCATGAATTTAGGGTTGGGGGTTTTGCTAAACACGCCCACTTGCAAATAGAATCCCTTGGGAACACTGGGGTGTTGGGGCGTAGTGGTACCCGCCTTTTCCCCCTTGACGTGGTCGAAGGGGATTTCTTCCACATCAGAATGGGGTTTTGTTGAGGGGGCGGGGTGGGAAGCCCTTACATGTTCTGCTTTAGCGACTTTGGGGGCTTCTTTGGGTTTTTCAGCCACCTTTTTAGGCTCGACTCTGTGTTCTGCTTTAGGGGCGGGTTTTTTGTGCTCCACTTTGGGGGCGGGCTTTTTCTCTGGGGCTTTATGGGCCACCCTTTCATGCTTTTGCCCTCTTTCTCTTTCGTGATTTTCATGCTTGGATTTGGCGCTGCGCTCTTTATGCGATTCTGCGTGTTTTTCTAGAGGCTTTTTTTCGCTGAGTTTGGGTTCTGGCTTGGGCAACACAGGGGCACTCGGGGGGGTTATGGGCTTGTCTAGAGGGCTGGTGGGGAGCACAATGGGAGGCTCTGGGACTTTTTGCACTTGTTTGGCCTGAATATCCTTGACAATCTGATCAAACTTATCCTCTTCCTTTTTAGTATTGCCAGCAGGTTCTAAGGTCAAGTTTTCAAAGCCCTTTTGATCGAAACTATTGTCATGGAGATTGCCCACCTTTTGCAGGTGTTGTTCATTGGGCACAGACGCGCTTTTAAGCGGTTCGCGCGTGCTTTTGTAAAACACCACCAACACCACCCCCAGTATGATGAGACCCACAGCCGCGATCAGCAAAATCTTCTTGAACTTAGAGCTCTTGACTTCGTGCTCGTTCAACGCCTCATCAAGCCTTTTATTGAGGTCTTTATTGAGTTCTGAATTGTCCATAAAATTGTCCTTTTTGAGGTATTGCGCACATCACATATGTTTTGCCCAACTCGCCCCCCTCTCTTTGGCAAAGACTTCATAGGGCAGAATGAGGATATTGAAATCTGGTGGGAGATCGCCATTGGGGAAGACACGCCATTCATTGGGCAAGCCCTGAGCGAGTTTCATAGAAAGCGTCTTAGCCAGTCTATAACCCTCGCCAAGCTCAGTATGCCCCTTGTGTATATACAAATGCAAATGCCCGGGGGTTTTGCTCTCATAGGCAGTAAAATTAATATACCCCTCTTCTCTTAGAAGTAATTGCGCCTTGTGGTAAAAGCGCTCTGTATTGCGCCCATTGTAATCAAAGACGATGTTCTCTATCTTATTGTTAGGCAAAATCAAGTTATGCGCGATGGTGATCTCCCTGCGCCAATGCTTTTGGATGAGCATAGAAGTGAGACTAGCCCCAACTTTTTCAAACTTGTCATAGAAACAACGCCCCAAATAAGTGACGCGCCGCCCTAAACCGGGTTGCTGTACGAAGTAGTGGCTTGTTTGCATTTTAATGAGCTGTAAATCCATCTCTACCATGCGACTTCCTTAGAAAATCGGAGTGTCATAAGTTTTATAACGCTTAGAAAACGCCACCACTTCTTCTCTAATGCGCGCGTGCTTGGCGCTGTTTTGGACATCTTGCAAGACCTCCACGATTTTATTGCCAATGAAATGAAAGTCCTCTTCTTGCATGCCCCTGCTGGTGAGCGCAGCCGAACCCAGCCTTAGCCCACTGGTGAGCATGGGGCTTCGTGTGTCTCCGGGTACGCTATTTTTGTTGGTGGTGATCCCGGCGCGATCGAGGGCAATTTGTGCGTCCTTGCCGCTATACTCATGCAAGCGCATCACCAGCAAATGGTTATCACTCCCTCCACTCACCAAATCAAAGCCATGTTCTAAGAACACCTTGACTAAAACCTGTACATTGCGTTTAACTTGGATGATATAGTCTCTCCATTCGGGTTTGAGGTTTTCTAAAAACCCCACCGCCTTAGCCGCGATCACATGCATTAAAGGCCCCCCCTGCAAGCCCGGGAAGAGCGCGCGATCGATCTTGCTAGCCACTTCTAAATCATCACTCAAGATCAAGCCCCCCCTAGGACCGCGCAATGTCTTATGTGTGGTGGTGCTCACCACATGGCAATGGGGGAAGGGGTGGGGGTGCTCCCCAGCGACCACTAGCCCGGCAATATGCGCCACATCGCCCATCAAGAGCGCGCCCACTTCATTGGCGATCTCTCTAAAGCGTTTAAAATCCACCTCCCTAGGGTAGGCAGAATAGCCGCACACAATGAGTTTAGGGCGCACAATCTTGGCGATCTTTAAGACCTCATCATAATCAATCCAGCCCTCGTGATTAAGTCCATAAAAAAAGCCTTGAAAATGCTTGCCCGTTAGGCTCACTGGAGAGGCATGGGTTAAATGCCCTCCACTACTCAGATCCATGCTCAAAATGCGCTCATGAGGTTTGAGCAGGGCGTGGTAAATGGTCATGTTGGCTTGGCTGCCCGCATGGGGTTGCACATTGGCAAAGGCGCAATTAAAAAGCTTTTTAGCCCGCTCAATGGCGATCTCTTCAATCTTGTCCACCACCTCACAACCCCCATAATAGCGCTTAGAGGGGTAGCCCTCAGCGTATTTATTGGTCAGCACACTCCCCATTGCCTCCATCACGCTTTCAAAGGTGTAATTCTCGCTAGCAATCATCTCCAAATGCTCGTTTTGGCGTCGCCATTCTTGGCAGATGAAATCAAAAATTTGCGGATCGCTTGTTTGTAAATGGAAAGCCATATCACTCACTTTGGTTGGATTTTAAGGGTTTCATGGCCGGGAAGAAGATCACATCTTTAATACTCTTTGCGTTGGTGAGCAACATCACCAACCGATCGATGCCAATCCCCTGCCCGGCTGTGGGGGGCATGCCAAGCCCTAGCGCCCAAACATAATCGGTGTCCATAAACTGTGCCTCTTCATCCCCACTCTCTTTTGCTTTAACCTGCTCTTCAAAGCGTTGGTATTGATCTAGGGGGTCGTTGAGCTCGCTAAAGCCATTGGCAATTTCTTTGCCCGCAATGAAGAGTTCAAAACGATCGGCGATATTGGGATCTGTGTCGTTGCGGCGCGCTAGGGGGCTGAGTTCAATAGGGTAGTGCGTGATAAAGGTAGGGTTAATGAGCTTGGGTTCTACCAGCGCGTCAAAGGCTTGCGCGAGCAAGTGCGCATAGGAGAGCGCCCCCCCCACCTCCACGCCCTGTTTTTCTAAGAACGCTCTTAGGGTATTGGCATCCTCTAGCGCTTCAGAGCGCACCCCCCCAATCTCCACTAAAGCCTGTTTGAAAGGCACACAAGAGAACGCCTCAAAATCAATTTCTACATCCCCATACACCAGCTTAGTGGGCAAACCCAAATGCTCTAAGAGGGCGCTGAAAAGCTCTTTTGTCAAGGCGATCAAATCTTCATAAGTCTTATACGCCCAGTAAAATTCAAGCATGGTAAATTCTGGGTTATGGGAGTGATCCATGCCCTCATTTCTAAAATTGCGGTTGATTTCAAAGACCGCTTCAAACCCCCCCACTATCAGGCGTTTTAAATACAACTCCGGGGCGATGCGCAAATAACGCTCCACCTCTAAGGCGTTATGGTAGGTGATAAAGGGGCGCGCGTTTGCCCCCCCGGCAATGGGGTGCATCATGGGGGTTTCTACCTCTAAAAAACCTTTTTGTTCAAAGAAAGCGCGCACACATGCCACAATGGCGCTACGGCGCACAAACACCTCTTTTACCTCTGGATTGGCGATCAAATCCATAGAACGCTGGCGGTAGCGCAATTCAATATCGCTCAAGCCATGAAACTTCTCAGGCAGGGGCACAATGGCTTTAGTGAGCACCTTAAAGCAAAGCGCGTGCAAACTGAGTTCTTTGGTTTTAGTCACAAAGGGATACCCCACAACATTGAGAATATCCCCCACCTCTACACATTTTTTAAAAATATCAAAAGTTTCTTTGCCTAGGTCATTTTGTGAGAGATAAACCTGCAATAACGCGCTTTGATCTTCAATTTTAATAAAGCATGCCTTGCCCATCAAGCGGATAAACTTCACCCGCCCCACTAGCGCGTGCGTGCTCGTTGCCTCTTTCTGCCCCACCTCCAGCGCGCTAAAAGTTTGCAAGAATTGCGCATTGCTTAGAGATCGCTGCGCGCGGTTTTCATAGGGGTTGAGAGCGTGGGCGCGTAATTGTTCTGCCTTGTGGAGGCGTTGTTGGATATAGGGGTTGTCAAACATAGAATCACTCATGGGGTTTGGGTGGGGATTAGGGGCGCTTTTTGGACTTCTTGGGCTTTGTTCTGAATGGCCTTGCCTAGCTCTTGAATCTCGGGGCGTTGCATCACATAGGAGGCCACTTCTTGCATGGTTGGGTAAAACTGGCTATGGGCGCGCAAATAGGTGTCTAAGGACTTCATAAAATCAAAGCGCGATGCCCCATAGAGCAAGAAAGCAAAAACTAGATACATTTTTGCGCAGGCAAAGACAAAGCCTAAAACCTTGTCAATCGCGCCCAAATTACTAAAACTCACTGCCTTGCTCACCACAACCCCTGCAATCAAGAATAAAATCCACACCCCCGCAAGCACCAAAGTAAAACCCACCAAACTCTCCATAGAGGGGCTATGGAAATTGTGCACATGGGCAGAGAACCACGCCCCCACATGCCCTGCAAGCCTAGACCCCAAATACACCCCGCACACGATCCCCAAAATGCCCGCCACCTCGTCAATGAACCCATTGTAAAACCCACGGATTCCTATGACAAGAATAACAGCCACCAAGATCAGGTCAATGTAATCCATCCGCGCACATTTCTAAGTGAATTTAAGACAATCTATCCTAGAATTATAAACTCTGTAAGCTTAAAATTATGGACATTTGACACACGCAAGGAGCATGGTTGCCATCGCCAAGGATTGATCATTTCGTGTGGGGCTGGCTGGTATCACGCACACACTGGGGATTGGCGCTACTCTTTCTAGCTCCCTTGTATGTGGGCTGTTTGCTTGTGAAACACCCATTGGCGCTAAGTACCCTGCAGAGTTTGCTCGCCCCCTTGAGTGTCTTGGCATGCTTGCAAGTAGAAAGAGAGCGATCCTTTGGCTTTGGTTTTTTGGTGGGCTTGGGGTTATTTTACTGGTGTGCGCTGAGTTTTAGATACAGCGATTATGCCTTTCTTATCCCGCTTATGATGATTCTAACCGCTCTGTGCTATGGGGGGGTTTTTTATCTTCTGTGTTGGCATTCTTCGCCCATTTATCGCGTGCTGGCTTTGTGGTTGGCTAGCTACATCCACCCCTTTGGGTTTGATTGGTTTGTCCCGGACGCGTTTTTTGCCTACTCTGTCTTCAAGGTGGACAAGTTGAGTTTTCTTTGTGTGCTCATGGCTATTGCCCTGCTCAAGCCCCATGAAAACCAACGACTCTTATTTCTCAAGACTTCTGCCCACCTTTACCCCAAACTTCTAGCCTGCATCCTGCTAGCCCTGAGTGTAGACTGGCATGCCTCCAATGCGCCCCATAACACCTTTAGCCAATTCAAAGTTGCCACCACCCACACTGCCCAAGATCTCAAATGGCAACACGATCACCTACAAGAAATTGTCGCGCACAATTTAACCCTCATTCACAACGCGATCGCCCAGCACAAACAGGTGGTGATCTTGCCTGAAACCGCCTTCCCCTTTGTGCTCAATGCCAGCAACTTACTCCCCACCTTGCTAGAATTGAGCGCGCACATCACCATCATCACCGGCGCGCTCACACAAGCAGATCACACATTGTACAATTCTACCTATGTCTTTGCCAATAAGAGCTATCAATATGCCCACAAGGTGATCCTAGCTCCCTTTGGAGAAAAAATGCCCCTGCCCAAATTTCTAGCCGACTATTTAGAAAAAGTTTTCTTTGGTGCAAATTCTTTCAGCTTGGGGAGTGGGGCTTCTTTTAGAGATTTTGACATTCAGGGGTTTAAATTCCGCCCTCTTGTGTGCTATGAAGGCACTTCTGCGCTTGCCTACCCCCATAGCCCAGACACCTTTGTGGTGATCAGCAATAACGCGTGGTTTGTGCCCAGCATTGAGCCCTTTTTACAGCGCATGCTTTTGAAGTACTACGCGCGCCGTTTCCACAAAACCATCATGCACAGCACCAATTTATCGCCCTCTTACATCTTAACGCCCACTCTGTTGGGCGATCAAAATAAAGGGTTTTAATGTTAGAAGCCACCCACATTAGCCATCGCTTTGAACATTGGCTTTATCAAGATTTGCATTTACAGCTCAAGGCTCAAGAATCCATCGCGCTTTTAGGGGTGAGTGGGAGTGGGAAATCTAGCCTGCTCAACCACCTCTCTACCATGTTAAAGCCCTTAAAGGGTGTGGTGCGCCTGCTCGAACATGAGAATATCTACGCCCTGCCCATGAAGACTCTCTTGCACATCCGCCGTTACCAAATTGGGATCATCTTCCAAGCCCATTACCTTTTCAAGGGCTTTAACGCGTTAGAAAATCTGCAAGTGGCTTCTATTTTGACCCAACAGCCCATAGACACCGCGCTGCTAGAAACATTGGGGATCGCACAGCTGCTCTCTCAAAGCGTGGGGGAGCTCAGCGGAGGGCAGCAACAACGCCTCTCCATTGCGCGCATTCTCACCAAGAAACCTAAAATCATCTTTGCGGACGAACCTACGGGCAATTTGGACAACACCACCGCTATGGCGGTGATGCAAACCATGCGCGATTACATCCATGCCCATCAAGGCGCGCTCATTCTAGCCACCCATGATGAAAAGATGGCGCGCGATTGTACCCGCATTTATTTGCTAGAACAACAACGACTCAGATTGCTTTGATCACATTTTATAGCTAATAGAAGTCATCACATAAGAGCGATCTTGAGTGGTGGGGGCAAAGTCCAAATTGGGCGCGCCAAAATAGCCAACCTTGTAGCCCCGGTGCATGGATGCCTCATAGTAATTCACCCGGAACATCGCACGTACCCGCGCACTCACATCGTAAAAACAAGTCAAACCCAGACTTTGGGCATCTGCGCGGGGGGAGTAGGTGAGTCGCCCCAAAATTTCCCAAGAAAATTTTTTATAAGTGCCCCCACCCCGCGCAGCTATTGTGATTGCATTGCTATTATAGAGATTATCTAAACGCCCTTCATAGGGTGTGTTGTCTTTGGTGTCATAATTAATGGGTGTACCAAAACGCGCAATTCTAGCATTAGCGTTTCCAAAATTCTTATAAAGACTCCAACCAAAGTGGTAATTAGAGATAAGAAAATTTTGTTGCCACAATAAGGACGCGCTAAAACGCCCCATAGAGCTGCTGCGCCAATAGGTGTGTGCCAAAGCGTGGCTATACAGGGGAAACCACAAATAAAAATGATTTTGGATACGCCAAGAATCCAAGTTTCTCTGGGTGTCATAAGTAATTTGTCCCCCGGGGGCGATGAAGTTTTTAGGATAAAACCAAAAGAAGGCTTGTAGATCCCAAGACTTCTTGCGCCAAAAAAGGCTAAGAGCGTGTAAGCCATAGTTGGTACGCCGCCCGTTTGCAAAATCATACTGTAGGGGCGCATAAAAATCTCGAATGTATTGCAGGTTCGCGCGGGCGCGTCCATAACTGCTAAACCACTCCAAGCGCCAAGCTCCCCTTTGTACAAAACATGTAAAGCCTTGATTGTAGCCATTTAAAAAGAGCGCACGGCTGGGATAACGCCCTATCTGACAAAGCGCAATGTCTTTATAGGCATAGGCAAGATAGGCGTTGTAGAGAACATAAGCACGCGCGTGGACGCTATTGCCATAGAGCGATGCATGCCAGGGAGCCCCCATCAAATACCCCTGCCAACGCCCCACATAATACCAGCCCGTGGGCAAAAACCCCGCATTAGGATTACTCTGATCGATGCGTGTTGCTGTGGAGTCAAAAACCAAGCCGCCCAGTTGCCCCCCAAGCCCTGCGCCAAGCTTGTGCATGCTAGACTTAGGGAGTAAGTTCAAATCAATTTGTAAGGCCCCCATGGTGGTAACATAGCTGCCCGTAGGGTAAATCCCCTTCTTTGAATTGATTTGAGAATGATTGAAACCAAGCCGTGAAAACGACCCCACACGCCCGCTAATTTTGTAATCAAAAGCATGCACACTGAGGGGGATTAACACTGCAAGAGAAATTCTAAACCTCAAGAGAATCCTTGCTAGCAAGCTGGCCTAGTGTCGCATAAAATCCTTGAAATGGAGGAGTGAATGCAGATGACTTTAAAGAATATTACCTTAGCGCAACTATTTGAAAAGCTTAACCAAGATACAAGACTCTAGTAGAGAAATTTGCAATCTTATCATCTTTACATTATAATTTTGCCCAGGGCTTTTAGCCCTAAGAACTCAACTAATTTTGAAAGGATTTTTGTTATGGATAAAGATGTTATCCTCACCAATGCTGTGGGCGCGCCGTTGGACATAATCAAGATGTTTCTACCGCCGGACCTAGGGGGCCAGTCCTTTTACAAAACACTTGGTTTTTAGAAAAACTCGCCCATTTTGATCGCGAGCGAATCCCTGAGCGCGTGGTGCATGCTAAGGGCAGTGGGGCTTATGGGACCTTGACCATCACCAGTACTGAAGTTACCAAATACAGCAAAGCCAAGCTCTTTAATCAGGTGGGCAAAAAAACCCCCTGCTTTTTGCGCTTTTCTACTGTGGCGGGCGAAAAGGGCTCTGCCGATGCCGAGCGCGATCCTAGAGGCTTTGCGCTCAAACTCTACACCGAAGAGGGCAACTGGGACATCGTGGGCAACAACACCCCGGTGTTTTTCATCCGCGACCCGCTCAAATTCCCCGATTTCATCCACACCCAAAAACGCCACCCCAAAACCAACTTGAAAGACGCTACGATGGTTTGGGACTTTTGGAGCTTAGTGCCCGAGAGCCTGCACCAAGTTACCATTTTGATGAGCGATCGGGGCATCCCCAAGAGTTACCGCCATATGAATGGCTATGGTAGCCACACCTTTAGCCTCATCAATGAGAAGAACGAGCGCTTTTGGGTGAAATTCCATTTTAAAACCTTGCAAGGGATTCAAAACCTCACCAGCGAAGAAGCGGCTAAAATCCGTATGCATGACATGGACTCCCACCAACGCGATCTCTTTGAAGCCATTGAGAAAAAAGATTATCCTAAATGGCGCTTTTGCGTGCAAATCATGCCCGAAAGCGATGCCAAACATTACAAATTCCACCCCTTTGATGTGACCAAGGTGTGGAGTCATAAAGACTACCCCCTCATTGAAGTGGGCATTTTGGAGCTGAATAAAAACCCTGAAAACTACTTTGCCGAAGTGGAGCAATCTGCCTTTAATCCCGCCCATGTGATCCCGGGTGTGGGCTATAGCCCCGATCGCATGTTGCAAGGGCGGCTCTTTGCCTATGGGGACACCCACCGCTACCGCCTAGGCATCAACCACAGCCAACTGCCCGTCAATGCGCCCCGTTGTCCTTTTGCCACTTCTTCAAGGGATGGCTTTATGAACAATGGGCATGACGGCGCGATGCGCAACTATGAGCCTAGCTCTCTGCCCGGTTATAAAGAAGCCCCCCATGCGCGCGAGCCTAAATTAGAGCTTGCTAAACTTGAAGATGAAATGGCTGTTTATGCCTACAACTTCCGCGATTATGACACAGATTACTACACGCAAGCAGGCGATCTCTTCCGCTTGATGCCCAAAGACGAACAAGAGCGCACCTGCCAAAATGTCGCCGATGCGATGCAGGGTGTGCCCGCAGAGATTATCAAGCGCCAATTAGAACACTTCAAAAAAGCCGATGCCCATTATGGCAAACGCATTGAAGAGTTGTGGCAAAAGGGGTTATAGATAGCCCATGCACAGGCGCGACTTTCTAAAAGGGGCTTTGGGAGCGTGGGTGGTGGCTGGTGCGGATTTTTTGGACGCATCTCCCCAATCTCACAGGAGCTATAGGGTTCGCTTTGATTATCACTTTGGCCCCCAGGGCGCAGATGAAGAGATGATCCCCCTGCCCTCCATCACTCCCTTTCAAAAGCCTGCTAATTTGCGCATTGAGGGGAGCTACCACACAATCCATTTTTGGGATTTTTACGCTTACGATCGTTCTATCTCTTACATCCCTCTCATCGGTGCTCATGATGAACCTAGTGAGTACCCCGATCCTTACTTACACCCGGTGGCTTTGGTCCATTTTGATCCGCGTGATCCCATCAAGGCAATACAAATTGTGCTAGAGGTACGCCAACAACGCCCCCTTCAAGAGAGCGATGCGGATTTAGAACCCTTTTTGAGCTTTGGGAGCATGCCTGAATACGATCCTTGTTGCTTCTTTTGGACTCGCGTTGGAGGAGTGTGCCCTGTGGGTTTTTCCATGTTCAAGCAGGCGCGCAAATTGGCCGGATCGTCCATAGAAGCGAGTGTGCACAATTACTTCAGCATAGCGAGCACCACAGATTTTGGACCCATGCCCTATGGGAATCCCCAAGCGTGGGCCAGCGAATACTTTGCGATCTTGTGCCGGTGTGCCAAAATCCCCTCTAGGATTGTGCGGGGTATCAATTTAGAGACGCGCAAGACCGCTATGCTAACAGAGGTGTTCTTGCCTCATCGAGGTTGGATGCGCTTTGACTTGGGAGGAAAAACAGCCTTCTTAGACCCATGGGACATGCATTTTATCACTATTGCCTCTTTTAGAGACGAGGGGCGCACTTTATCTTACCAAATTTTGGGAGCATAAATGGATTTTTTGAAGAAACTGCGGCTTCCTCAAGAGTATAAGAGCAAGCTCTTTTTGGTGTATTGGTTGCGTTGGATGCTCTCAGCGGTGGTGATGTTGCCCTTCATGCATTTTTTTGAATGGCTGGGCACGCCCCTGTGGATCAATCTCTTTTTGGGGCAGACCATCGGGGCGATCATTTTCTTTAAAATTGACAAATTCATTTTCCGCAAGCAAGACTAGCCTTTATCTAGTGGAAAGTACTTGATTTGGAGCGCGATGTCTTGATTGGCGTTAAAAGTGTAGGTGGCGGATTTTATGCGATCCTGCCAAGGATAGACCAGCCACACGCCCATGCGTCTTTGTCTGCCTTTTGATTCGAGAAAGGCGTATTTGCTCGCATACGCCCACATCTGGTAAAGATCGGCGGTGCTGGCATCTTCTATTTTCCATTTGGTGTCTAAAATTAGCACCTCTTCTTTGTTTTTTAGCACAATATCAGGCCTGAGAAGAGAAACACCCCGGCACCATTCATCTTGCATCAAAAATTTCTTGCATTCTTGCAGATACACCCTATATTCTCCCAAACTTTTTTGTAACCAATACCCTACAAAAGACTCAAAGAGTTTTTCCATAGGGAACAACAACGCATAAGCTAGGTCCGATCCGCTATAGGGAGTGAGAGATTTTTTTCGCAAGAAAAGATCACACCATGCTAAAAGATTTTCATACTCTTTAAAGCGCGTGGCGTGCTTGCCAAAATCGGTATTCATATCCTTACCTTTGCTCGCACGCACCTCATCAAAGACAAAGCGCACGGCGTTTAATTTTTCTTGGCTCTTAGGGCTTAGGCTCAAGGTTTTAAAAAACTCCAAAGCGGCTTTAATGAGCCGATTGGGTGGGTTATCTAGACTATATTCATCGCTAGTGGTGTAAAAACGCTCCTTGTGGATCATGTTCACTCTAAGATGGCTGGCAAACTCTAATTTGCCCTTAAGAAAGGGGCGATTCTTGGAGATGGCTAAGTAATCTCGCTTTAACCCCTGTTTGATGAGCTGGGCGCACTCCTCTAAGAACATCTGTACAAAGACATCTAGCAGGGGCAAGTGCGCGTTGCTCAGATGAGAAAATTGGCTTTGTTTAAAGGGCGCGTTTTTAAGCGTGGTTAGGCAATTATACAAAACTTGCTTGGCATGGCAGAGAGGGCATGGGGGCTCTTGCGGGGCTAAGTTGGTCTCTGGCTTGATAAATTCTCTCACCTGCTCTTGAAACTTGAGACGATCGAATTGAGCCATTTGCTTTTTACAGCCAACATGATCGTTTAAATCGCGCCCACAAATCTTAGGCAAAATCTCGATACAAAAGCCCTTAACCTGAATCAAACCCACATGGTTTTGGGTTTTCAGGCTATTGCCACTGAATCTTAAAAATTGATGATTGCCCTCTTGCCTTGCAAAACTTTCAAGAGCTTTCCATATTTTGGGGGCTTTGTCTTTACGATCCCCTAAACGCCTTGCAATGTCTGCTTGGCTGAAAGCTTGGTATTCGGCTAAATGGAGTGTGGGCGTGGTTTTCATGGGTTTGCATTTTGGGTTGCAGGCGCACTAGAGGCTATCTGCTCCTCTTTTTGGCTAGCACCCCCATAAATCGCTTTAAAAGTGTCAACGCCCCATGCGCTAGTCTCTGTGATTTGGTAAATCTTTTTATCTGTGTCTATAAAATCCCCCAAGAGTCTTTGCAATGTGCCGTCCATATTCTTATCTTTTAGCATGCCATTAGCATTGAGCACCGCGTTAACTTTGGCATGATCGTCATAGAAATACTCTTGCAAGAGCGGGATGATTTTGTTTTTAAAGCAATCTTGCAAGCCCTTTAAGCTATCGAGTCCTAGAAAATAGGCATGTCCGATGGTGTGACCTCTATCAAGTAAAAACTCTATGCGCGCGTTCATCGCCTCTAAAAGGGCTTGCAAATCCGCACCAGCGCAATCCGTACTGAGCAAACTAGGCTCAGGCATCATTTCTACAAAACTAAATCGACGGCGCAAGGCGGTGTCTAGCAAGGCGATAGAGCGATCGGCGGTGTTCATGGTGGCTAGAATGTAGAGATTTTTAGGCACACCAAAAGACTCTTTGCTATAGGGTAGGCTAACCTCTAGGGCTTCTTCTTCGCCTATGCGTTTGCTCTCCTCAATTAGGGTGATGAGCTCGCCAAAAATCTTAGAGATATTGCCCCGGTTGATCTCATCAATGATGAGAATGTAGGGGATTTGGGTGGGGGCTTGAGGCGTGTTTGTTGTTTGTATGGATTGCTGTATCTTAGAGTGTTTTTGTTCAAATTCCATCATTGCATTAAGCATTGCCCAAATATAGCTCTTAGTACCCTTACCAATATCCTCTAACTCTGGCACTTTTCCGTGTTGTATGTGTGATGTGTAAAATTCTTTGTACTTATCTTTCACAGTTTTCTTCGATGCGGTATTTTTGACCTCTTTCCCCTTAGGGTACTTGAAGCGAAAAGTTTTGGGTTCTGTACTTGTAATTTCTAGTGTATCACCCCCCTTGAGTTTAACAAGTCCATAATGCCCATTCTGTTCTTTTTCTTTCCTCAAAAAGTCTATAAAATGTTCAAATAAACGATCTATGTAGCTATCTACACTCTCTTGCACTGCCATGCTTTGTTCTACTTGATTGGGTGTTTTGTGGTCTTTGTCATGAGAACTCTCTAGATCTCTCGCTCCCTTGCACATCCTCTTAAAAATCCCATCTTCAACTTTATAGCGCACCTGCTCGCTGGTTTTCTTTTTGCCATTCATCTCCGGCTTGATCCCTTCTACAAACTCCTCATAGCCATAACTTTGATGAAAAGTAACAAAACCAATACGCCCCTGATCTTTGTAATAATCAAACAAGAGTTTGGCGTAAGCTCTATTTGTCTTTTCTGCCCTAATCTTGTCATCAACTTCTCTCTCGATCCCAGCTTGGCTAGATTGGGGGATTTCTAGTTTTAACGCCTCAAATGCCTTTCGGATTTCTGCCTCTAGCTCTTGCCCTTGCTTGTCTAGCAAAATCTCTAAAGCCTTGTTAATGGTATGATAAGTCTTGCCTGTGCCCGGAGGACCATAGAGGATTTGATTAAGGGGGATCTTAGGAGAATCATTCATGGGGAGTTCCTTTTCTGTATGGGGGGTTGTTTCTTGAGAGTGTGTACCAGATGGTCTAAAATACGCGGTGGGGATTTTCTTAAATTCATTGGCAAAATATAAAAAATCGTTGGTGATCTCTTCAATCTTAGCCTCTAAATCGTCATAAGACTCCTGATATCGTGCTCCATTGGGTTTGATTAATATGTCATACGCTGGGCATTTTTGACATTCTTCTTCGCCATCCCCCCGCACAGATCGACCAATACAAAGATAAATCTTTTCTAAATTACGCCAATAGCGCGCAAGCCAAATGTAAAAGCCTTGTTGGAGGGTTGGTTTTTCAAGATTGACAAATTCTTCTCCTAAAATATCTTGACGAAAAAAGGCGATTGCGGGCTCATCAGATAGATACCCAGAACCAACACTAACACGGCACACATAGCCCCATTGCGCTAAAAAATTGTTCAGCCCGCTTTGGCATAAAGCATACTTTGGTATTGTTGGAGTTCTGCCCGTCTGCTTCCACTCTTGTACCTTATCATCCACCAATCCCACAAACTCCCGCAACAAGTTCTGAAATCGCTGTTTTTGCTCCTCATTCCATTCTATCTTTTCCACACAGCTCCTTACAAATCTCGATGGCATTCTAGCTTAAAATTTCTAATAGGTATTGGCAAATCAACATGCTTTAAACCCTAAAGGGATCGCATTTTGGCATAAAGATTATGCTATCCCCGTAACTAGCAAATAGCCAGGTGCGGGGGCGAAGTTTGGGGTATCTACGATGTGAAAGCAACTTGTAATACTTGGGTTACTGGGTCTTTTTATTGGCCAAATGCCTCTCTAATGTGTTATTCTGTAGTGTTGGCTACTTGCTGTGTGAGTACATCTAAATTATGACGGTATTTTAAGGTAACGATGGAAGAGGTTTGCGCCACAAGCCGGGCGTAGGCAGGCAAGCTGGCAAGCGCAACGCTTGGGCGTTGCAACTTGGGCGACTTGCGTTCCAAGAATGTGTGGTAGAGAAAAAGGGGAGAGGCTTTATTGTAGAACAAGAGGGCCCGGGCACACTATAACAAACCCGGGCAGAAAGGCGAAAAGCTCAAAAGCAGAACGCCTCTAGGCTTTGAGGTACCGCCATGAGGAAGCATGGCCGGGGCCTTGATTGAGCATTTTGCCTTAAAATCTCTTTGCCGGGGCTTAAAAGGCTTCCCCATTAACTCGCAAACAGGGCAAGTATGTTCCAAAGCGTCCAAGCAGTCGTCATGGGCGCACTTGGGGTAGCTCTCTAGCTCAGCGATGAGCTCATGGCTATAGGCGTCAATGAGCAAGGTGCGTTC